>DGSV01000020.1 GCA_002394025.1 Bacteroidales bacterium UBA4353 | reverse complement strand
TATCGACTCATGGCCATTGGCAAAGTCAAAACTCCTTAACATGCTCAACAACAAGGCCCAGATGGCTCAGATAGAAGCCGATGGCGGCGATTATGTAGGTAACTATCTTGGCTATGGACTGTTGGGATTCCATGCTGTGGAATTCATGATATTCCAACTCTCGTCTGATGGGACTCAAAGTATGCCACATTCTGTCGTTTACAACAGCAGAGCCGAGTTGGTTTACCTTGCCGCCGTTGCCGAGGATCTTCGCAACCAATCAATATTCCTCGAAGCCTGTTGGGCGGGTATTGATGCCATGACTCCCGAACAGCAACAAATACTTGAAGATGCCGAATTGGAGTCGGTAAGTTTTGCCGATGGCTACGGATTTAACTTCATCCATGCTGGAGAGGGTGGTTCGCGATTCAAGAATATGCAGGCTGCGGCAGAGGAAATCATAGACGGCTGTGCAAGCATTGCCGATGAGGTGGCGAACACCAAAATGGGAACACCACATGGTGCTAAAGACTAAAAACTCTTACTCCTAATACAATCAAAAAAAATGACTAACAAATTATTATCAGTATTATTAGCTCTGATGTGCATTGTGTGTCTTACATCCTGTAAGGACGATGATGCTGTCACTGATACTGTTGACTCAGGCTTCCATGGTCCTGAAGGTATGCCCGATTGGTATTATGCCGGTGGCAGGTTGGGAACGTCTTACTTGTTTACCCAAAGCGCTTTCGAACAACCGACAGTACCTGTGGAGCAGAAATTCTTCTATTCCTTCAAACGTGGTGAGGCACTTTTCGAGAAACCATTTATGGAGGAGCCTGACGGTGTTCGCGGTGGTCTGGGACCTGTATATGTCAGAGCCTCCTGCCTGCATTGCCATCCCGGCTATAGCCATGGACAGAGTGTTAATGCAGGAACGTATAGCACTAATTATGTAGGCAATGGTACGTTGCTTGTGGTTTATAATCCTGAGACTAACGCTTATGTGACATGGCTCGCCGGTATGCCACAATTACATGCCACAGCACCTTTTAAGGCACCACTTGATGAGAACAAGATAACGGTGAGTTGGGTTGCTATTCCCGGTGAATTGCCCGACGGCGAAAAGTACGAACTTCAGTATCCTGTAGTCACAATGCCCAAAGATGCCGTGTATGCCTATAATCAAGGTGTTCTCACAGATGAGGCTATGGGCAGCTATGATGTATTGCTGGAAAGCACGATCGGCATATTCGGAACCGGTTTGCTTGATGCCATTCCTGAGGATTCAATCATCGAGCAGTGGCGTCGTGAAGAGGGGCATACAAAGAATGGTCTTAATCCGGCTTATTTCGCCAACGGTCAGTGGATAGGGTACTATACCAATAGTCGTCAGGGTAATGGCACTCCTTATGTTCGCCGTTTCACTTATGCCATGAGCCGCGGACCTTTGCAGGATGCTGCCGGAGCCAATGCAATATGGAATATTACAAACGTAACTCGCTCAGACAGGAAATATCATTATCTTGACCTTGATGGTAAAACCTATGCCACAGCGGCGTCCAAAGACCCTGAAGTACAGGCAGGTTTTGCCGACTATATGGCTATTTATGACCCCAATAAGGAGCACCCCGAGTGGCACACAGATGATGTAGAGCAAAATATCTACAACTATCTCACCAGTCAGGAACTTCCTGTTGAAATGACGGATCAAGAATATACCGATTTTATGGTATGGCATCGTGGTTTGGCGGTACCTGCCGTGCGTAATCATGATGATAAGCAGGTGTTGCGCGGCAAGGAGATGTTTGCCCAAATAGGTTGCGACAAGTGTCACAGACCGTCATGGACTACAGGTGATGACCATATCGTGGATCCGAACCTGTTCTTAAAAAACGCTGATAACGAACTACCCCGCTATCCTAATCAGAAGATATGGCCCTACACGGATATGGTACAGCATAAGCTTCACATGAAGAATGATATCCGCACAGGTTGGTGTCGTACGACACCTTTGTGGGGGCGTGGTCTGCACCAGAAAGTTACTGGAGACCCGTCAGCGGCGCGCTTGCATGACACACGTGCCCGCAATGCTCTTGAGGCTATTTTATGGCACGGATATTCCGAGCAGTCAGATGCTTATGAGTGTATAGAACTCTTCAAGAATCTGCCCAAGGCGGATCGTGACGCAATATGTGCCTTCGTAGATGCGATATAGGTAGGTATTGTCATAGTAAAAAGAATCACGGATGCGGGTTACGCGTCCGTGATTCTTTTTGTTTGCCAGTAGGTTGTTTGCTATTGCACTTTTGCCATTTCTGCTTCGAGAAGTTCCGCGGCATCGGCTACGCAGTCAGTGCATTGTCTCAAGACCTTGCCGGTGTCTATGCCTTTGAGTTTGCGACATTGTGTTGCGCCATTTCGTTCGTAAAATTTTGTCATAATACTTTTCATGGCTTCACGACCCTTTGCGCGGTCTTGCACGGCGAGTCCAAGTATAGCTCCTGCGCCGACAAGTGCTCCGCATGTGCCTTCCATATTGCCCATGCCCAGTCCGTAGCATGCTCCAAGGTTCAAGCACTGGCGTTCAGTGAGCCCCACCAGGTCGCCATAGGCACTGATTACGGCCTGAGCACAGTTGTGACTGCCGAGGCGTTTCTTATCTGAGGCGGATTGTGTTCTGTCGGACATTGCGTTTTATTTTAGTAGTTCGACAGAGCGGTTGACGAATGCCGCAAGTTGCTCGCCTTTGAGCAGTGACGAAGCCAGTAGGGCTATGTCTATCAACTGTTTGAAGCGTGGTTCATTAGCCGCGAAGTCGGCATAAATCTTGTCTTGCTCACCGCGCAAAGCGTTTATTTGACTTTCAAGGTCTTTAATCTTGTCGCGGTCATCTTGACTGACTTCGTCATATTTTTTGTCTTTATTACTCTCGTTGATGGCATCGATTTGTGCCTGTAGTGCTTTCTGCTCTTCGTATATGCCGTGTGCTTTTTCGGCACCTGCGGCATCGGTTTTTTCCACTAGCGCTGTAATGAGTGGGTGGGCAGTATTTACCACTAGGTTGTAGCTTTCAGGCATGTCACCGTAGAAACTCATGCCGCCTTGTAGTCGGCTCATTTCTTTCATGCGTCGCATCCATTCGTCTTGGGTGATGAATACCGGCAGTGCCGTGGGGTCAGCATGTTCGAAAGTCACTGAAAGCCGTGCTTTGTCGAGCGTGGGTAGTTGTGAGGCAAAAGCTCCGTTGAGTGCCTGTTTCTGCTCGTCGGTGAGCTCTACGGCTGCTGTGTCGCTCTTGCGTATCAGGTTTTCAATAATGTCGCTATCAACGCGCACGAAGCGTACTTTCTGTTCCCATTTCTGTTCAAGCTGACTCATGGCATGCACGTCAAGAGGCGAGGTGCAAAGCAGAACGTCATAGCCCTTTTCGGTGGCGCGCTGGATGTAGGAATATTGATTATCAACATCGTTGGCGTAGAGATAGATACGTACGCCATCTTTGTCGGTCTGCTCTTTTTCGGTGAGTTCCTTATACTCTTCAAATGTGTGGTATTTATGGTTCACCGACTCCATCAGGCAGAATTTTTCGGCTCTTTCGTAGAATTTCTCATCAGAGAGCATGCCGTATTGTACGAAAATCTTGATATCGTTCCATTTGCCCTCGAATTCCTCGCGGTTGGCGCGGAAGATGTCAGAAAGTGCGTCGGTTACCTTTTTTGTGATATGTCCACTGATTTTCTTGACGTTAGCGTCTGATTGCAGGTAACTGCGACTCACGTTGAGCGGGATGTCAGGCGAGTCAATGACGCCATGAAGCAGCGTCAGATATTCAGGCACAATGTTTTCTACCTCATCAGTGACGAAGACTTGATTACAGTAGAGCTGTATTTTGTCGCGCTTGACGTCCATGTGTGGTTTGATTTTCGGGAAGTAGAGGATACCTGTCAGGTGGAATGGGTAGTCAACATTGAGGTGTATATGGAATAGCGGTTCTTCCATGCTAGTCGGGTAGAGTTCGTGGTAGAATGCCTCGTAGTCCTCGTCTTTGAGGTCTTCGGGCTTGCGGGTCCATGCGGGATTTGGGTTGTTGATGATGTTATCTTCTTCGGTATCAACCTGTAAGCCGTCTTTCCATTCTTTTTTCTTGCCGAAAACAATTTCCACGGGCAAGAATTTGCAGTATTTTGTTAGCAATGATTGTATGCGTCCGTTTTCGAGGAATTCCTTGTTATCATCATCGATATGCAGGATTATATCCGTACCACGCTCGGCTTTGATGGTGTCCTCCATGTCATATACGGGACTTCCATCGCAGCTCCAGTGTACGGCTGTGGCATTCTCTTTATAGGAAAGGCTGATGATTTCGACTTTCTTGCTGACCATGAATGCCGAGTAGAAACCTAATCCGAAGTGGCCGATGATAGCTTGCGCGTTGTCTTTGTATTTATTGAGGAATTCTTCTGCACCGCTGAATGCTATCTGGTTGATGTATTTATCAACCTCTTCGGCTGTCATGCCTATGCCATGGTCGCTGACGGTAATGGTGCCTTTGTCCTTATCAATGTTAACGCGGACTTTGGCATCGCCTATCTCGCCTTTGAATTCGCCTACTGATGCCAGTGTTTTGAGTTTTTGAGTGGCATCAACAGCGTTGGAAACTAACTCACGGAGAAATATCTCATGGTCGGAGTAGAGAAATTTTTTGATGACGGGGA
>DGSV01000064.1 GCA_002394025.1 Bacteroidales bacterium UBA4353 | reverse complement strand
TTCGATGCAGCGTCCTACTTTGACGAGTGTTTCGGAATCGTGATTGGCGACGGCACGAAACCAGCACGGATTGTACTCCGCGCCTACGGACACGAGCCATATTATATGCGCGACCTGCCATTGCACCAGTCACAACGGGAAATCTACAGTACCGAGGAATACACCGACTTTGAACTGACCATGCGGCCTACCTCCGACTTCAAGGGCTATCTCATGTCAAAAGGGGAATGGCTGGAAATTCTCTCTCCGGAATGGCTGGCAGATGACATCAAAAAATGGCATCAGGCTGCCATTGACAGATACAAAAAGCCAGAAAAACAAGAAAATCAATAGAAAAATCGATTTTTCTTGATGTTGTACCGCAATATGGTGCAACCTACCCATAATTTTGTAACCGTAAACATGAACGTTTAACTAAAAACATACAAGATTATGGAAGCAAGAAAGAAATTTTTTATGGATTGCCACCTGGCTGGCCGCAAGTACCACGATGCCGACGAAGTATGGGACAAGCTCAGAGTGGGCACAGAACTGAGGCTGGTGCTCGACACCGACAACCGCCACGACCCCAACGCCGTGGCTGTAGTCTATCACGACAAGGACCAGGACGATGATTTTTGCATCGGATACATTCCTCGCACTGGCAACGAGACTATCGCGGCTTTCCTCGAAATGGGCTGGACTCACGCTTTCGAGTGTCGCATCAGCAAAATCAACGAGGACGCTTATCCTGAGCAGCAAATTCACTTGACCATCAAAATCAAGCGCAACAGTTAATGGCTTTGGCCACTACCTCCGGAAAAGGGCCATGTAAGAGCCTCAAGGATGAGTTAATATCAATCATCGGCAACGGCTTTGCATGGCACTTCGCGGAGGAGATTTTTCTCTGCTACTCTAATTTTATTCACTTTAGATTCTTCAATTTACAACCTAAAACCATTGCAAATAATTTAAATCTCTAACATTATGAGTATTTGTGTAAACTTTCTTTCCACAGACAGATTTGAGCCAAACCAAATATTTGATGAATTGATGAAACGAGGCGAAGCTATTATGATTACATCCAACAGCTTCCCTTGTTTAAAGTTTGGGACTATTAATCAAGCTTTACGTGGCATTGAGATAAATCAAGAGGAATATGGATACGAGATAAGAGTTTGCTCCTTTGCTAATCGGTCCGACCTTCGTTTGTTTTCAATTGTTGTGGATGTAATGATGTCACTCACCAACAAGGCCGGCATATACGAGAATGATGAAGAACAACCTATTACTAATCCCAAAGAGTTTTTCAATGACAAGTGGATTCAAGAACAAATTGAATCAAGCCTCAGAGTAACAAGCGCACTCATCAGATTTAAAGGGAAGCCTATTATCATGACCGGACTTTTCTTCCCGTTCTGCGTGGGGCCTCGTTTAGCCCGAGATTTTAATATCATCCGATTTAATTCAGATATTAAAAACATGTATTCATTGCAAGACTATTTATCCGGTGTGCAGTGGACGTATGCCAATAAAGAAAACACATCATCCAGGTTAGAGCTGAATGATTCGGATGATGAGAATGCAAGACCTCTCTCCCTTTCCATCATATATGCCAAAGGAGGAAATATAAAACCTTTTGATTATGTCTCGTATGCCGAAGTTGTGGGTTTGATGGACTTGGATAATGAAATAGTGTTAATAAAAATGGAAGATTTCTGGAAAATCGTTTCACAAGAATACTTTGCTTTCTTGGACGATTATCAACTTTCGCTCAAAAAGCCTCTTCCGTATAGCAATTTCTTGGACATGCAAAACAAAGCCAAACTCTTCCAAGTAGAAGATCTGTCACAGAGCTTCACTCATCCGGGAAATGGCTATGACGAGCGACAAAAGACATTTGTGCTGATGTGGAACCCAGAAATTTCCAGCATTACTCTGGCCGACCACAACAAAAGCATTCCCAATATTATGACAGAATACTACAACTGGAGCGTTTGGGAACATAAAAAGGCAAAAAAAGGCGACCGCTTTGTTATGGTTCGTTGTGGCGAAGGAAAGACAGGCATCGTCATGACCGGCATTTTTGATAGCGACCCTTACCAAGCTACTGATTGGAGTGGCAAGGGGCGCAAAGTGTTCTATATGGATTTGGAACCAAACTTTATAGCCAATCCTGAGAAAGCCGATATTATAACTACAGCCGAACTACAAGAGGCAATCCCCACATTTAACTGGACGGGAGGACATTCCGGCCGTTTACTTAGCGAAGAGCAAGCGAAGTCACTCGAAGTCCTGCTCAGCAAGTATCTACGCCAATTTGCGAATAATGTGGATGGCGTAACATTGAATGGGTTCGACCTGCCACAGAAAAATATGGCTTAATTCTTTGTTCTTCATTGCTCAACATCCTATATGAGCGTGAAGTGCGCCTTGTCGTTTATTGTCGTTTGATATCTGGCCTACTCTATAATTCGCGTGTCATTCGCGCACATATCCCACACAACGTGCTTATAACTTGTCATTCCCTATCTATCAATCGTCCTGCGATTCGTGTTTTTTTCGTCTAAAACGCTGATAATTCAAAAATTTATCGTATCTTTAGACAGGATTTATTTATTACAACCTTCGCGTTATGGAAATAAGAGGATATATCGTTGATGTCGTTAGACGTGAAATTTATACCGGGATTATTGTGGTGAATGGTAATAGGATTTCCCAAATTACACCATGCAAACTGCCGAAAAGCAAGAAACCATACCCATACCTGATGCCAGGCTTCATCGACAGCCATGTTCACATCGAGAGTAGCATGCTCGAGCCACATGAGTTTGCCCGCATCGCTGTGAGCCACGGCACAATTGGTGTAGTGGCCGACCCTCACGAAATCTGTAACGTTATGGGCATTGAGGGACTCAACTACATGGTGAACTCCGGCCGACACGCCACCATGAATATATGTTATGGCGCACCCAGTTGTGTGCCGGCCGTGGGTGGAGAAATTGAGACCGGCGGAGGCGTAATCGACGCCGACGACATCGAGCGGCTCATGGCTAGCGACGACATCGGATTCCTCGGCGAAATGATGAACTTCGCGGGTGTACTCAACAATGACGAACAGGTCATGCGTAAAATAGCGGCGGCACGCCGACATGGAAAGCCCATCGACGGACACGCGCCCGGGCTAACCGGAGCCAAACGAAACAAATACGCTGACGCAGGCATCTCCACCGACCACGAGTGTCTCTCTCTCAAAGAAGGACGCTCATGCATCAGAGCCGGTATGAAAGTGCTCATTCGCGAAGGAAGCGCAGCCAAGGACTTCAACAACCTTAAGAGCCTAATTCGCACAAATCCAGGCGAGGTGATGTTCTGTACCGATGACTGCCAGCCCGACGAATTGATACGCGGACACATCAACGCCATGGTGAAACGCGCTATAGGCGATGGTTTCGACCTCTTCGACGTTCTCCAAGCCGCATGCGTGAATCCACAGCGACACTACAACCTAAAATGGGGACTACTTCAGTCCGGAGACCCGGCCACATTCATCGAGGTGGATAACATAGGACCGCATTTCCGCATTCAACGCACCTTCGTTCAAGGGGTTGAAGTCTATAGTTTCAACTCATCG
>DGSV01000047.1:488-3673 GCA_002394025.1 Bacteroidales bacterium UBA4353 | reverse complement strand
GAGCCGTAATTCCGCAACCCGAGATAGGCTCGGTAGAAGAAGCAATACTGACCACCTTGAGGGTACAAGGGAGTGCTATAGCTCGTGACCTACGAGCGCTATGTGGAATGACAGGTCCAAAAATGCGAAGCCGATTCGACGCTTACGTCAACCGTTTGCAGATGGGATGTTATATCATCACCGAAGACTTCGTATATCCGCCTGACAAGCATGGCCGGAAATATGGTTTCGGCTGGCAATTACTCAACACTCCCGAAAACCTGCTTGGCATTGAACAGTGCTTGCCATATACCGATGACACTCACACCGCCACGCGCACGCCAGGGCAGTCTTATTGCCGGATGGTCTCGCATCTAAAGGCAATACTGAAAGACGCCGACGATAAACAAATTGAGAAACTATTGAATGGCTCGTCAAAAACAATAACAAACCAACTATGACAGAACGAGAGAAAATGTTAGCCGGTGAACCGTATGACGCCTGTGATGCCGAGTTGCTCGCAGACCTGAACCGTGTCAAGGTTTTGTGCCAGCAGTACAATAGTTTGTTGGCTACGGAGCTTAAGGCTCGTAATGCCATGCTGCAGGAAATTCTTGGTCAGGCTGATGAAGAGACATTCATTAACCAGCCCTTCTATTGCGATTATGGCAAGCATATCCGTGTCGGTAAGCGCTTCTTTGCCAATTTCGGACTTACCGTGCTTGATGAGGCGTATGTCACTATCGGTGATGATTGTTTTATAGGTCCCCATGTAGGTCTCTATACCGCTTGTCACAGCACCAATCCAAAGGAGCGTAACACTCGACGCGAATGGGCAGAACCAATCACTATCGGCAATAGCGTTTGGATTGGGGGAAATGTTACTATTCTGCCCGGTGTTACGATCGGTGACAACACAACTATAGGGGCAGGCTCTGTCGTTACGCATGACATCCCTTCCAACTGCGTAGCTGCCGGAAATCCGGCTAAAGTGATAAAAATGATACAGTAATATCAATTTATTCTGCAAAATTTGCTATATTTGCAAAATCATAAGCAGTAGGAATTTTTTGTGCCATAAAAACACGGCTATCAACGAATAGCAAATGATGAATGTAGAGCAAATACGTGATTATTGTCTGTCGTTAGGAACTGATGTTGAGGAAAAGTTCCCGTTTACCAAATTTAAGAGCGGTGAGAATGTCCTTGTGTTTTATGTGTGTGGACATATGTTTTGTTTCTTCGACCTCAACGATTTTCAGCTCATTACTCTTAAATGTCAGCCCGACCGCATTGGTGAGTTGAAAGCCCGGTACGATTGCGTTGGCAAACCTTATAACGAGTCTGCGAAATACTGGATAGGTGTTGACCCGTATTCGGCTCCCGAAGAATTGCTCAAGGAACTAATTGGCAATTCATACATGATAGTGAAAGCCAAATACGGAAATTAGAATATCTGACTTTGACTTTACACTATAACTCGAATACTATGGAGAAAATTTGTTTACTCACGACTCTGCTGTTGGCGAGCATCGCGTGTTTTGGTCGTGTTGTTTGTGACACTACTTGCCACGCTCCCGAAGACGAGTTTCGTAACTTTGCTGTTGTGTCGCCTGTTGGACGCAGCATGGTGAGTCATGTCGAACAAGCTCCGCGTCTGACAACCCTTGACAACAAAACCATTGCTGTGGTGGGTGTTAGTTTCATGGCTCATGTAACTCACCCCGAGATTAAGCGACTGCTCGAAGCCAACTACCAAAACGTTACCGTACTGCTTACTGATGAAATGGGCTATGCCGGTCCCTATGCCGGTATGGGTATTGACCGCCCGCAGGCTGCGGCTTTCAAGCAAAAGCTGATAGAATATAATGTTGACGCAGTTATCTGTGGCAATGGCGGTTGCGGTATCTGCACACCCAAAGAAACAGGTTCTGCCATCGCTGCCGAATCGTTGGGCATACCGGCGGTAGTGGTGGCGGGTCCCGGGTTCACGGACCAAGCCAAATATACGGCATATAACAACGGTATCGCCGTGCTGCGTACCGCTGAATACCCCGGAGCATTCGCAACGCATACCAACGAACAACTCATAGAAAACACCCGTAATGTGACATGGCCACAAATCGTTGCCGGACTGACAACACCGGTGGTCAGAAAGACGACCGCTATAACATGAATCAATATACACGCCACATCGAACAGTCCGAAGGAGGACTAATAACACCCACAGCTCCGTGGTATGACCGTTCAGAAGCTACGCAAAAAACCATAGCGACAATGCGCAAAGACTCTACGGTATTCATCATTACAGGCGACACGGCGCGCAACAAAGTGCAGGTTATGCAAGGTGGAGGACATTCCACCGAGGCGGTCATCATTCCCGAGAATTGGGACGAACTGATGGAAGCAAAAGGATACCCGGCACTGCAAACATTCTACCTCAACGAACAATGAGGCGGAGAGCCTACAACCATGTCAACCATGCCAGCTAACGGTAGTCCGATACGGTTTAACGGAAAAATAATCGTCAATGAGGAACATAAGAACATCGCTGTTTATGACACATCAGGAAAAATGGTGGGGCGAACCAATAGCCACTTTAATATCCGAAAACTGCCTGCAGGAGTGTATATGGTCTATGTGGCGGGATACAAAGGCGTTGCCTGCAAAGTGGTTAATCCATAACGCAATAAAAAAATGTGGTGATAAATTTTCAAAATCCCTTTGCTACAAAAATTTATTTTATTAACTTTGTCTTTAGGTACTGATACTATGAAAAAAACTATAGTGATTGTGTGCGCTGTAGCGGCATTAGTGTTGCTATTGTTAACTTGTCCTGATAAGAAAGCCCATCAGGATAAAATCAAGTCTGTTATTCTTAATTATACTTTGGGCGATGAAGTTAATACTCTTGGTGGAGCTTTGGGAAGTATGTTGATAGGAAACGCAGCAGACATATATCTCGAAAATAATCTCGTTTACCATAACTACTTGCTATTTAGTACGTGCCAATTACCTGCTAACCAAGGTGACAAAACTGTGTCGTACGGAGTGTTAAACCAGATTTTTACTTTTGATAATGAAGACATAAGCAATGCTATATCAAACGTTAATTAATTAACAATTAAAAATAAAGTACAAAACATGGACAACGAACTTCTCAAACAAGTTATGGCGACAGCCCAATCATGGCTCGACGGCAACTA
>DGSV01000047.1:0-419 GCA_002394025.1 Bacteroidales bacterium UBA4353 | reverse complement strand
AGACACCAAAGCTGCCGTTAAGAAAATGATGGAAGCCGAAGACAAGACAGAACTCATTGACGCTTTCTACCGCACTCTAGAATTCGGTACCGGCGGATTGCGAGGCATCATGGGACCCGGCACAAACCGCATGAATAAATACATCGTGGCACAAGCTACGCAAGGCTATGCCAACTACCTCAACAAAGTGCATCGCGAAGGCGGCTTCGAAAATGTGCAGAACAATCAGGTAGCGGTTGTTGTAGGGCACGACTGCCGAAACAACGGACGTATGTTCGCGGAAACGGTTGCCGACGTGTTTTCTGCCAATGGCATTAAAGTCTATCTCTTTGAAAGCCTGCGCCCGACACCGGAAGTGAGCTTCGCCATACGTCAACTCAAATGCCAAGGAGGCGTTAACGTCACAGCATCACATAACC
>DGSV01000012.1 GCA_002394025.1 Bacteroidales bacterium UBA4353 | reverse complement strand
GGCTGCAAAGGTACAATAAAAAAATCAAATACACAAATTTTTAACCATTTTTTCATTAATATTTTTCTTCGCAAACAATTAAATAGATTTTTTGGAACATCTGAAACGCTTGTAATATACGCAAGAAAGTTTTGTTATAAAAAATTTGTATATTTGCAAAAACTATTGAATATGAAACATCAAAATATGTAATTATGAAAAAAATATTTCTGCTGCTTTTGACTTTGGCAATAAATTTTGGCATTAGTGCCAAAACATTGGTAGCTTATTATAGCTATACCAACAATGTAAGAACCATTGTCAATGAACTGGTTACACAACTGAATGCCGACATTATAGAAATTCAACCTGCTGAAGAGGGGTTGAATTACGATGCGAATGGTTATTCTTTAGGACAAGAACTCATTAATACCATTAATGCCAATCCCTCATTGAGCAGCAACTATCCGGCTATCAAAGACATCAGTGTGAATTTCGCCGACTATAGCGACATTATCATTGCCACACCATTATGGTGGAGCCATATGGCGGCACCCATGCAAACTTTCTTGTTAAACTACGGTAGCGCGATGGCCGGTAAAAACATCGGTTTAATTGTTTCCAGCGCAAGTTCCGGCATTTCGGGAGTTGTTGCGGATGCTAATCGTTTGATACCTGACGGCAACTTCTTAAGCGAACATTTATGGATAAAATCATCGCAAGTCAACTCTGCAGCTTCTATGCTGAACACTTGGCTGCTAAACACCAATCAGGTGGACCCTGTTGATAACTCGAAGATTGTCGTACTATCAGACCCTCACGTGATGGCTCCGGAACTGTTGGTGAATCAGGGAACAGCATGGACGAACTACCTTGCCGGACAACGCAAACTGGTGGATTATAGCAAGGTATTGTTTGACGAGATGATTTTACGTCTCAAAAGGGATATTCGTCCCGGTCTTGTATTCATCACCGGCGACCTGTCGAAAGATGGAGAAACAGTAAGTCATGAGTACGTTGTTTCGAAATTGGACGAACTAAGAGCCATCGGTATTAATACCCTCGTAATCCCCGGCAACCACGATCGTGGCAGTAATAGCAATGCCGTATATTACGATGGCGCATCGACAAGAGCTGCCGAAGTTGCCAGCAACGCTTCGTTTGCCACGTTATACGCTAATTATGGTTACGGCGTCGGATCCGAGCGAGACATGAACTCACTTTCCTACGTTTGCGAGCCTATTACAGGCTTGGTTGTTATTGGCATAGACTCTGGTACAGCAGGCACTATCCCTGACGCCACTCTAACATGGATTTGCGAAAAAGCTCAACAGGCAAATAATGCGGGTAAGCGGGTTATCGCCATGATGCATCATCCTCTGATACCTCATTTTACAGGTGCCGAGACATTCTTGGAGACCATTTCCGTGACCGACTATGCTAACGTTCGTAATTCATTAGCTGACGCCGGTATAAGGGTTATTTTCACGGGGCATTTCCATACCTCAGACATCGCAAAAGACTATAATGCTGATCTCAGCAAGGCTATATATGACGTTAATACGGGTTCACTTATCTCCTATCCTTGCGACTACCGTATCATTACGCTAAGCGATGATTTGACATCAATAAGTATCACCACAAGCAGCATTACAGAGATAGAGACAGGGGATGGATTTGCCAATACAGCTAAAACCAGACTTACCAATAGTGTGAAAAACTTGGTAGCGGCAAAAGGTCAGCCGTGGTCATTAATCGCAAATGTGATTGCCAACGCTTTTATCTACCATGCCGAAGGTGATGAGGACAAAAACTTAATAGCACAGATGATTATTACAGCCGGAAGTTCATTTCTTACAGGAGAGAGTTTGACTATGGCAAAATCAATGCTTCAGGACTATAGCAATTATGGTGATGCAGACCGTCAGGACCGCACGCCAGACCGCACGTTAGACATTGAGCTCACAATCAACGGCGCCACAACAGACATTAGCGCCATTAAGAACGATGATGAACAAAAGGGATTTGAAAATGGTGTGTACTACGACCTGCTGGGACGCCAATTAGCACACCCAACCAACGGCATTGTCATATATAACGGTAAGTTGTATATTTTCAGACAATAATACTCCATAGATATTTTTCAACGAAAAAACTCACGTGGCGGGTGCCGCGTGAGTTTTTCGTTATTGGTAGCGCTATTAAGACTCCTCTGGAGGAATTTTTCGTGTTCTATTCGGATAAAATAGAAATTTAACAGCGTTCTGTTCGTATGAAATAGGAACTTAATAACTTTTAACCTGAAGTTGACAGCAGGTTTATTTGCGTTCAAATCGAAGTTAATGGCTGATTAATAGCGTTCCTACTTATGTTTTTACAGGGCTTTGCCGTCAGAGCCGAGCACGTTAATGATTTTGTGTTTGTAGAGTTTCTCCATGTTGTCGCGTGCCGGTCCGAGGTATTTGCGTGGGTCAAATTCTCCCGGTTTTTCAGCGAATACTTTGCGGATAGCTGCTGTCATGGCAAGGCGTGAGTCGGAGTCGATATTAATTTTGCACACCGCTGATGCCGCGGCTTTACGCAGCTGTTCTTCGGGGATACCGACAGCGTCGGGCAGTTTGCCACCGTATTTGTTGATAGTGTCCACTTCGTCCTGCGGCACTGATGATGATCCGTGCAGCACGATGGGGAATCCGGGGAGTTGTTCCATGATGGCGTCAAGCACGTTGAAAGCCAAGGGAGGCGGCACGAGTTTGCCGGTTTTGGGGTCGCGGGTGCATTGTTCGGGTTTGAATTTATATGCGCCGTGTGATGTGCCGATTGATATGGCGAGGCTGTCAACACCTGTCTTGCTGGTGAAGTCAACGACTTCTTCGGGCTTGGTATAATGCGACTCTTCGGCTTGCACTTCGTCTTCTACGCCTGCCAACACTCCGAGTTCGCCTTCTACCGTTACATCGAATTGGTGTGCGTATTCCACAACTTTCTTGGTAAGGGCTACGTTTTCGTCGTATGGGAGGCTTGAGCCGTCTATCATTACTGATGAGAAGCCCATGTCGATGCATGACTTGCAGAGTTCAAAGCTGTCACCATGATCGAGGTGCAGCACTATCTGCGGGTGCTCCCAGCCGAGTTCTTTGGCATACTGTACGGCACCTTCCGCCATGTAGCGCAGCAGGGTTTGGTTGGCGTAATTACGGGCGCCTTTTGAGACTTGCAGTATAACGGGTGATTTTGTTTCAGCAGCAGCCTTGATGATGGCTTGAAGCTGTTCCATGTTATTGAAGTTGAAAGCGGGTATAGCGTATCCGCCTTTGATTGCCTTGGCGAACATTTCACGTGTGTTCACAAGGCCGAGGTCTTTGTAGTTAACCATGTTAGTAAAAATAAATTTTGTGAATTATTTGTCGCAAAATTAGCGATTTTTTTTGACATTAACAAGTTTTAGTGCCCGGGAAGCCACATTTGTGTAGTTAATTTTTTTTTGCTATTTTTGCAGGTTAAAGAAAAGTTACAAAATCGTTATAAAACATTTTTTCAGAAATAGACTTAATTAGTTTTTTATATGGACATTAAGAAGCGTATAGCTATCGTAGCCGGTGGTGGTTCTTCGGAGCATGAGGTGTCGTTACGCAGTGCCGCCGGTTTGCGGGATTTTATTGGTTCTGAACATTATGACTGCGATGTGGTATGCATCAAGGGTCGTGAATGGGATGTTACTGACCCTGACGGCAGTCGGCATCCTATTGACAAGAATGATTTCAGCTATGAGCGTGATGGTGTTCGCCATCATTTCGATTACGCATACATCACTATCCATGGTATTCCCGGTGAGAATGGTATTTTTCAGGGTTACCTTGATTTGTTGGGTATTCCTTATAGCACATGCTCGGTACTGGTGTCGGCGCTGACTTTCAATAAGTATTTCTGCAATCAGTACCTAAAAGGTTTCGGAGTGCATGTTGCCGATTGTCTGCTATTGCGCGGCGGTGAGCGCGTGTCGGAGGATGTTGTGGGCGCAAAGATTGGTTATCCGTGTTTTGTAAAATCCACGACCGGCGGCAGCAGTTTCGGCGTGACCAAGGTTAAGAGTCCCGAACAGTTGGCGGCGGCCATAGACTTGGCATATACCGAGGGAAACGAGGTAATGATAGAGCGCTTCATGAAAGGTACGGAGATAACATGCGGATGCTACAAGACACGCAGCAAGAGTGTTGTATTTCCCATCACCGAGGTTGTGAGTCAGAATGAGTTCTTCGACTATGACGCCAAATATAACGGTGCTGTGAGTGAGATAACTCCGGCGCGTATCAGCGATGAGCTGACGCGTAAGGTGCAGGAGTTGACGCTGCATATCTACGACATCCTTGGCTGCCATGGTATAGTACGCATAGACTACATAATCGGTGAGGACAATGTGGTGCGCCTATTGGAGATGAATACCACTCCGGGCATGACCGCCACGAGTTTCATACCGCAACAGGTGCGCGCCGCGGGGCTTGACATACACGATGTCATGCACGATATTATAGAGGATGTATAACAAATTTTAGCACAAGCGCTTATGATTAGCAAAATTATTGACGAGTCGCTGGTAGAAGGTCTAAAAACTCTTGTTGAGGATGCTTCATCGGTAGTAATCATCGGTCACATGGGGCCCGATGGTGACGCTATAGGCAGTTGTCTTGCCACGATGCATTTCTTGCGCAAAGTCGGCAAGGAGTCGGTTCATGTGATGGTTCCCAACGCTTTCCCCGACTTCTTGGCATGGATGCCCGGCGCCGACGAGATATTGGTTTATGAGGACAAGACGGATTTATGCAACGAATATCTACGTACCGCGGACCTCGTGATGTGCCTCGACTTCAACAGCCTCAAGCGCATCGGTGCTATGGAAAATGCCGTGAGAGCCAATAGTGGCAAGAAAGCGCTGATAGACCATCACCTCTATCCCGAAGACTTTGCGGACTTGGTAATATCCTACCCCCTGATGGCTGCGTCGTGCGAATTGGTTTTCCGACTGATATGCCGTATGGGGTATGCAGCATTGATAGACCTGCCTATCGCCGAATGCATATATACGGGACTGATGACCGACACGGGCAACTTCAGTTACAACAGCAATAACGCCGAGCTGTATGTCATCATTTCCGAAGTTATGCGCCTTGGCGTTGACAAGGACAGGATATACCGCAATGTATTCAACAACTATAGTTATCACCGCATGCGCCTGATGGGCTACTGCCTCTACAAGAAGATGCAGATATTTCCGCAATACCACACAGCGCTTATCACCCTGTCGGAAGCTGAGTTGGAGCAGTTCCATTATCACCCCGGAGATACTGAGGGAATCGTCAACTTGCCGATGTCTATCAGCGGGATATATTTCTCATGCCTGATGCGTGAGGAAGGCGACAAGATCAAGATATCGCTTCGCAGCCAAGGTGCGTTTCCCACGAATCAAGTTGCCGCGGACCTATTCAACGGTGGCGGTCACCTCAATGCCGCGGGTGGTGAAAGTCGAGATGGGCTGGAAGCCGCAACAAGGCTGTTCATAGAAAGGCTTCCCGACTATTTTGAGCGTCAAGGTTGAAAGAAGTAACACGATAAAAAAAAGACAAAGCAGATTGTTATATGCAAAAGATATTAGAGATAAAGGATTTACGAGCCTCGGTGAGTGGCAAAGAGATACTGCGTGGTGTGAACCTTAATGTCAATGCCGGTGAGATACATGCCATTATGGGTCCCAATGGTGCCGGTAAATCGACGCTATCGAATGTTCTCACGGGTCATCCCGCCTACACGGTGCTTGGCGGTGAGGTAACATTCCGCGGCAAGGACTTGTTGACTATGAATGCCGAGGAGCGGGCCCGCGAGGGTATGTTCATGAGTTTTCAGTATCCCGTGGAAATTCCCGGCGTGAGTATGGTGAACTTCATGCGAACCGCCGTTAATGAGGTGCGGCGGCATCGCGGCGAGCCGGCGCTGTCCGCAGGAGCGTTCCTCAAACTCCTCAAGCAGAAACGCGAACTGGTGGAGATGCGCAGCGAATTCACCAACCGCTCCGTAAACGAAGGTTTCAGCGGAGGCGAGAAGAAGCGCAACGAGATATTCCAGATGGCAATGCTGGAACCCGTGCTGAGCATACTTGACGAGACGGATTCCGGGCTTGATATCGATGCCCTGCGCATAGTGGCTGACGGCGTTAATAAATTACGTACAGCGGACAATGCTTGCATCGTTATCACACACTATCAACGCCTGTTGGATTATATCGTTCCCGACTTTGTTCATGTACTCTATGAGGGTCGGATTGTAATGAGCGGTGATAAATCGTTGGCTCTGGAACTGGAACAGCGCGGCTACGATTGGATCAAGGATAGCATAGACCGATAAAGCCATGGAACGCATCACAGACAACAACTTGATAGTCAACATAGCGCATGGTGAAAACCGGGACCTGCTGCTACTGCAAGATGCCGGATCGAGGATAAGCCCTGACGTGGTACTCACGATACATCAGGCTGGTGGTTCACACCTGCGCCTTTACGTGCTTACCATGCCTGGCTGCGATGTCAATAACAACATCCGCATTGAACAGCAAGGCGATGGTTGCCATAGCGAACTTTACATCCTTGGCATTGGCACCGGCAGTCAGCACTTCGGTAATACAACACATATCGAGCACCAGGGCATAGGCGGCACGAGTCGCGAAGTGGCAAAATACGTGCTTTCTGACAGCAGTCACGGCACGTTTTATGGTATGCTCAAGGTGCTTGCCGGAGCCCAGAAGACAGAAGCCTGCCAAACAAACCGCAACGTGCTGTTAACAACCGACGCTGCGGTCAATACCAAACCCGAACTGGAGATTTATGCCGACGACGTCAAATGCTCGCACGGAGCTACGACAGGCCAGTTGGACGAAGCGGCACTATTCTATATGCGCCAACGAGGCATCGACACGCAAACGGCACGACGTATGCTGCTCGACGCCTTCATGGCTGACATCATCGACAAGATACCTGACACGTCACTCACGGAAAAAATTCGCGAGCAAATAGCTGAAACACTATGACTTGTAAAAAACTTCTCATATGTCTTACCGTTATGCTGACAGCCGTTGCTTGTCAGCGTTCGCAGCGTTTCACTATCAGCGGTAAGTTAGAGGGTCTTGACAGCGATACGGTGATTTATCTTGAGCAGCTGACCCTGCCTCTGCCTACTTTGCTTGACTCTGCCACCATTCACAAGAGTTCGGGCAAGATACGTTTTCGTGCTCCACGTCCCGAATATCCTGAACTCTATCAGCTGCGTATGGGTCGCCAGCGCCTTATATTCGCCATTGACAGTACTGAACACATACATTTCCGCGCCAGTGCCGACAGTCTCTTCATGCCCCAAGAGTTCAAAGGTTCGGAGCACAGCGAACAAATAGCCTTCCTGCGTCGCTCGGTGCGCAGACTCGATAGCCTGACCTTCGAGGCCCGCAAGAAGAAAAGCGCCACGGAGCAACTCAAATATGCCATTAGCGAACATAAGGATACAGCACGAAGCATTATATTCGCCAACCCGAGGTCGATAGTAGCCTACTATGCGGTGTTCCAACAAGTTAACGGCTTATATATTTTCAACCCCTACGACCGCGCCGACCGCAGTGTGTGCGCGGCTGTGGCTACGGCTTACCACGCCTTTATGCCACACTACTACCGCAGCAGCAATATCTACAACTTAGTGCTTGACGCCATTGAAAGCGAACGCCGTGCCCAGAGCAACAATCGCCTCCATGAATTTATCAGCAACTCCGGCAAAGGCTATATCGACATAACTCTCAATGACGCGAATGGTGTTGAGCGGCGCCTGTCAGACATAGAGGGTAAACCCATACTACTCGTCTTTTCGGTCATCACGGCGGAAAGCGGTGGCGGACACATCTTGGATTTGAGAGATATCGCCACACGTTTCGCTTCGTCGGGATTGCAGATATATCAGGTATGCCTTGATAAGTCGGAGCTGCTCTGGCAGCAAGCCTGCAAGTCGCTGCCATGGACCTGCGTTAGAGACGCCGACGGCAGGTACGCAAACCTATATAACGTCTATGACGTACCTACGACATTCCTCATCGACAAGTCCGGTAACATCGCGGGGCGCGACATGACTTTGCGCGACATGGAATCGGTAATAAAAGCTCATCGCTGATGCTTTGGCAGTTATTCACATCGTTCTTGAAAATCGGCGCCTTCACCATCGGTGGCGGCTATGCCATGATACCGCTGATACAGGACGAAGTGGTTACACGTCGCGGATGGATTGAGGAGAGCGAATTTCTTGACATGATAGCCATAGCCCAGTCGGCGCCAGGGGTGATAGCAATTAATACGAGTATCTTCGTGGGCTATAAACTCAGAGGTCTGCCGGGAGCTATAGTAGCATCGTTGGGTAGCGCACTACCGTCTTTCGTCATCATACTTGTCATAGCGTCGTGTTTTACGCAATTCAAGGACAACAGCATAGTAGCCCGTGCCTTTATGGGTATCCGTCCCACAGTGGTGGCACTGATAGTTGCTCCGGTATGGCGTATGGGGAAAACAGCGGGAATAAACTGGAAGACATTATGGATACCCATCGTCACGGCGTTGCTGATATGGCGCTGCGGTGTGTCGCCGATACTCTGTGTGGCGGTGGCACTACTTGTGGGGGTAATAATTGAAAAAATCAAGAAACAGGATTAGAACAGGGTATTTACCTAAAATCCGCATTGGGGTGTGCCCGTCAAAAAAAAAACATTACATCAATGAGCAAGAAGCACATTCATATCGTGTCTCCCAGCGGAGCCATTGACGAGCGCTATATTGATATGGCCTCTGAGCGCCTACGCGGCTGGGGATTCCGCGTCACGGAATCGGCTCACGCACGTGGTCACTACCACTATTTCTCCGCCACTACCGAAGAACGTTTTGCTGACCTGCAGCGAGCCTTTGACGATGATGACATAGATATAGTTCTCTGTTCACGCGGTGGCTACGGATTGGCTCAGTACGTGGACCGTTTACGTCTCAATCCCAAGCAATTACTTGTAGGATTTTCGGATATCACGTGCCTTCATAATCTTGCCGGAACACAAGGTATTTCATCACTACACGGATTGATGTGCAAACACATAGCCACCTTGCCAGAAGATTCCGAGTCGCTGCAGATGTTGCGTGACATACTCTCAGGCGCCCCCATGCGCTACGAGCTGCTCCAGAACTATCAACCCCTAAATATCAGCGGTGTATGTTCCGGAATACTGCGTGGCGGAAACTTGAGCGTGATGTGTGGTCTGCGTGGCAGCCGACTTGATATTCCCGACCAAGGACGCGGTACCATACTATTCCTTGAAGACATCGCGGAACCGGCACACCACATCGACCGCATGATGCATAACCTGCGGCTGGGTGGCATATTGCAAAACATAAGCGGACTGATTGTCGGACAATTCACCGACTGCAAGGAAGACGACAGATTTCCGGGAACAATATATAGCCGCATACACGATATGGTAAGCATCTACGACTACCCTGTGGTATTCGACTTCCCGGCAGGACATACCGAGAGAAATATTCCTATGATGTTCAACACCAGAACGACACTGAAGGTAGGTCCGGAAAGAACTTTGATCTATAGTGAAAAATGATAAAACAGCATCAATATGAGATATAACGCCCTGATATTCGATATTGACAACACGCTCATCGACCTGCGCTCGAGCCTTGAGTTGTCGCTTGTGAATACCTTCGACTATTTTAACTATGAAATTGACGACGCCATCATCCTGAACTATATAGACATCTTTGACCAGATAGTTCGTCTGCATACCCAAGGTAATATCGCCCATGGTGATATATTGGAGAGTACGTCAGAAAACTTCCTGAAGATTATTGATGGCGTTGATGTTTCCCTGTCGGATTTTCATGATGCATTTATGGGCTACTATTGCCAATGCGTGATACCTGTAAGCGGTGCACGCCGTGCTCTGCGCAAACTGAGCCGTTTTTTCCCCATCTACTGCGCCACCAATGGCAACCATGATATGCAGGAACTGCGTTTGCAATACGGCGGACTGCTGCCTTACGTACAGGGCATACTGTCACCGGAATTGCTCAACTGCGAAAAACCCAACCTGCGCTTTTTCAAGGAATGTTGCAACCATGTGGGACTGCCGGCGGGAGACATCCTATTCATCGGAGACAGCCTCACGGAAGACATACATCCGGCTTTAAGCTTCGGCATGGCGACAATGTGGTATAACCCCATGAAACAGACCCTGAAACGCAAACAACCGACATTCGTAATCGATAATATGCATAAAACGATGCTCCTGCTGTCAGACTGGAGCTTCACGCAACTGCCAAGCAGCAACTACAACAAAATGTAAGGTCAAAGAAAAAAACGCAACAGGCTAATTATCTTCTGATTCGGATTGGGTATCCCAGCCGTATTTCCTGTATTTGTCAAGGTCCCAATCCTCGTCCTGCTCATTGATGTATATTGTTTGTTGTTCTTCGTCATCATAGTCAGTATCAACATCTTCCGGCTGCTCGATAATGTTGACATCTATCGGTCGGTGCGATATTTCCACTACTTTCTTGTAGCCCTCACGGTGCAGCTCGTCCCAAATCATATCCTTGAGTTTGTCGATGTTATACCCGGATACTGAGGATATGAACACCGTTGGAGCATCGGTAGGCAACGTAGCCGCCATTTCGTTCATCATACCCTCGTCGAGCATGTCAGCTTTTGTAATCACGAGAATACGCTGCTTCTCAATCAGTTCCGGATTATACTTACTCAGTTCGTTGAGCAGTATGCCATACTCTTTGCTGACATCGTCCGTGTCCGCCGGCACCATAAATAGTAGCAAGGCATTTCTCTCGATATGCCTCAAAAACCTCAATCCCAATCCCTTACCTTCTGCTGCACCCTCTATTATGCCTGGTATATCAGCCATGCAGAACGATTGGCTGTCGCGATAGCTGACGATGCCAAGGTGCGGTACCATGGTAGTGAACGGATAGTCGGCTATTGCCGGTTTCGCGGCGCTCACTACGGAAAGCAGTGTTGACTTGCCGGCATTAGGAAATCCCACAAGACCGACATCGGCAAGCACCTTGAGTTGTAGTATTATCTGTTTTTCCTGCCTATCCTCGCCGGGCTGCGCATAGCGCGGTGCCTGGTTCGTGGCGGTACGGAAATGCCAGTTACCCAGCCCCCCTCTGCCGCCTTTGAGCAGTATCATCTCCTGCCCGTCATCGGTCACCTCACCAAGAAATTGACCCGTTTCGGCATCATAAGCCACAGTGCCGCAGGGAACATCAATATACTGGTCGGCACCATTCTTGCCAAACGAGCGGTTATCGGAACCATTGCCACCGTCCTGAGCAAAGATATGCTTGGTATAGCGCAAGTTAAGCAGCGTCCACAGGTTCGACTTAGCCCGAAGAATTACATGACCGCCTCTGCCACCATCGCCACCATCAGGACCTCCCTTGGGAAGGTATTTGGCGCGCCGGAAATGCAAAGAACCGGCACCACCCTTGCCGGAGCGGCAGTAGAGTTTCACGTAATCTATGAAATTGGCTTCGGACATTAATTGAAATTTATAGGGTCTGATCTATGATACGGCAAATACGGTCGAAAATCTCTTGTTTGGTACCCATACCGTCAACCTTGTGATACATTCCTTTTTCGATGTAGTACTTATTGACAGGCAGAGTTTTTTCGGCATAGACGTGCAGCCGCTGGGTTATAGTTGTGATGTTGTCGTCAGAACGTCCTGACACCTTGCCTCTATTGAGTAGCCTGATAATCAGCTCGTCATGGCGCACATCAAGGTCCACGAGGGCATTCACTGTCAACTGGCGATCAGCCAGTATGGTTTCAAGAGCCTGGGCCTGAGCCACGGTTCTGGGAAAACCATCAAGAATGATCCCCTTGATTTCAGCAGATGTAGTGTCAATCCTATGAGCCAGAAGACTTTCCATGAGCTCATCGGGAATCAGGTTACCCTGCGATATGTAGGAATCTATGGTTTTGCCCAATTCTGTCTGCGCCGCAACCTCCTGACGGAGCATGTCGCCAGTAGAGAGGTGAAGCAGGTTATACTTCTCGGCAATCATATCGCTCTGAGTGCCTTTGCCGGAGCCCGGAGCTCCGCAGATTATCATAATATACATTGAAATAAGTATTGAGAGGTTCAGGTTACTGTTCTATCTTATATATTTGCGGCAGGTTTCTGCCTTGTTCGTTATAATCCAAACCGTATCCCACGATGAATTCGTTGGAAATCGTAATGGCGGCATATTTTATGTCCACAGGGTTCTTGCGGGCTTGCGGCTTGTCAAATAAGGTGCACACAGCCACATCTCTGGCACCCATCCGGCGTAATTGGTCGGTGAGGTAGGCCATGGTATAACCCGTGTCAACAATATCCTCAACGATAATCACATCTCTGCCGTTCACGTCTATGTCAAGTCCCAAGATTTCTTTAATCACCCCCGAGGATTCGACTCCTCGATAAGACTGCAGACGCACAAAATGTATCTCTGCCGGAATAGTGACCCCCTTAAACAGTTGGGCGGCAAACATGAACGCACCTTTGAGCACCACTACAAATACCGGCACCGTGGCATGGTAGTCATCACTGACTTGCTTCGCTACACAAGCTATCGACTCGTTTATACGCTCCTCGCAGATATAGAGCGAGAATTTTTTGTCAAGAATAGTGATGGTATCCATGCTGCTCGAATTAAAAAATGAAGTGCAAAGTTACGAAAAATCACTAAAAAAATGTTATGGCACCAATATTATAACTAAAATTTTTGACGAAAAAGTTGCATTTTTTTAGAATTACGAAAAAAAGTCGTGAGAAAATTTATCAATTCGCAAATTATGAGTATCTTTGCAGAAATGAAAAACCATTTGCACCATAACCTATGAATCTTTTTTGGAAGCGAATATTTGGCAGTTTGCATTCGACCGCCAAGATGGAGCGTGCCGCTCATGACTTTGAGGCACGTATGCAGCGTTATCACCAAGTAGGTCAGTCATCAGAATTGGCTGAATACAAGGAGTTGCAACTTATCGTTAAGACCGCGGACTTCAAAGAGAAGAAGAAAAAGCTCATGAACCGCAAGTATAAGGACACCGAAGAGTACGCTAAATTGAAGCGCTATCAGCAGTTGGTTAATGACCACGGACTGCGTCGCTTCTTTGAATTACAGAAAGACTCTGAGTTCCAAGAATTTCTGCGTTTCCGCGCCAGCAATGATTTTATTAAACTCGCTGATAAAGCCACTGTAAAGGCAGACCCATACCTACAGAAAATGTTGCGTATCAGCCGCTCAAAAGACTGCAAGCTCTACTTCCGCTTCAAAGATTCCGGCAAACTGACGGAGTATAACACCCTGAAAGACGAAGTGGAAACCGAAGACTTCCGCGCGCGCAACGAATTCTGGGCTAACCCCAAACGTTGGGAAACAACAGAAGAGTATATAAAGGACAGCAGATATTATGCTCTTTCAAAAAATCCCGATATAGTATTCTATGAGAGCGTTACCGCCGAAGAGCTGAAACGTTATGAGAGTCTGAAGGTGACCCTTGACGAACGCTTTGACTGGAATAGCCTCAATGCCTCGAATTGGGATTTCGGCTTCCACTATGCCAATAAGAACCTCAAAGGTAACCACTCCTTCGCCAACGAACTGCAAGCCAATAACGAAGGTCGCAACGTCAACGTTTTTGACGGTCACCTAGTAATCAGCACCAAACGCGAACACGTGAGAGCAGCGGCATGGGATGTCAAGAAAGGCTTCATAGACAAGGAATACGAATTCACCGCTGACGTGATACAGAATGCCGCGGCATTCCGACAGAAATACGGACGTTTCTCGGCTAAAATACGCTGCACGGGCAACATACATCACGCCTTCTCGCTCGAAGGAGAAAACAAATTACCACTGGTTAATATATTCCATTTCAATGGCGAAAAAATCACCGTAGGCAATGCCAACGCGCGCATCTTCGACCAAGTGGAAATCACCGGTATCAAACATTCAGACTTCTATATCTATACGCTGGAATGGACACCCAACGAACTGATATGGTACGTCAACAACATCGAAGTATATCGCACGCAGGCCAACGTACCGCAAGAACCGCTGTATATCAGCTGCCGCTCATTCATCAGCGACAAACAAAAAGGGGATACCGGCACGCTGGAAATAGACTGGATAAAAGTTTGCGAATAACAACACGCATGCGACAAGGCATGGCAAGCCGTGAGGGGCGGGAGATGTCCCGTCCCTCACGATTTTGCTAATATAAATACTGTGAGAATGATATATCATTTTGCTTCCGAACTGACTGATGACGAAATCAGCCTACTCTCGCTATACCTTGACGAGAAACACCCCTGCGCACCGCATTTTATCTTTCGCGGCGCGGAAGCCGTGGTGCTCTCATGCGGCATGGCGCTGAATATCCCTGACAGCCTGAACGACAAGCTGATAGCCACATACGACACCGCGGGTGATTACCAACTCAGCTCCCGCCACTACAAAGCCTCGACGGTAACAATACCCCTGCGAGGTATTACTATCGGCAACGGCACAGACACGGCACTGATAGCCGGACCGTGTTCTGTTGAGGACGCGACAATGATTGACAGCGTAGCCGATACCATGCATCGTGAAGGACTACATATTCTGCGTGCAGGATGCTATAAACCGCGCACATCAATATACTCTTTTCAGGGACTCGGCAGTGTAGGCATAGATATGCTTCTTGATATCCGTCAGCGATATAACCTTTTGATATGCACCGAAGTATGTGCCATTAGCCAGCTTGATGACGTACTCCGCGTGGCGGATATCGTTCAGATAGGTGCCAAGAGTATGTACGACTATGACCTGCTGCGCGCCTGCTCACAAATCGACAGACCCGTGCTCCTCAAACGCCACTACGGCAGTCGCCTTGAGGAATTCGCCAAAATGGCAGAAACACTCATGGTACATGGCAAAGAAAACATCATCCTATGCGAACGCGGCATCCGCACCCATGAGACCTCAACACGCTTCACCCTTGACCTTTGCGGTGTGGAATGGCTCCGCCGCAACCTCCGACTACCCATTTTCGCCGACCCGAGCCATGCCATGGGAGAAGCCTACGGCGTCGAAGGATTGGCATGCGCAGCAATGGCGCAAGGCGTGGACGGAATAATGATAGAAACACATCCCGAACCACATAAAGCCCTATCGGATAGCAAGCAACAACTCACGCTCGACCAATTCCGACAACTACACGGCAAACTCAACACCATAGCCCATGCCATCGGCAAACAAATTGTATAGACTAAAATTACTGCGGGTTTTAGCCAAAAGTGGTATTTTGGGGCATGTTTTGGCTAAAACTCATTATTATTTACTCGGCACATATAAGTCATCCAACTTAACCTCGTGAGTAACCTCTTGAGCGTACTCATTAGGTTGTATGCCATATGGAGTAACAAAAACTATTTGAAGTCCTTTATTTATTTGTGTCTCATTTTGAAAAGCAAACAAACGATTTTGCATTTTCTCGTATTCTGCTTTCTTTAACAGATACGGGGTATGCGAAAACTTCATTTCACACACATTAACAATATCATCAGCCCTATCTAAAATCAAATCTATTTGCGCTGCAGGAGACGAGTTAGAACTACGCCACTGATAATAATTCACCGATATACCACTTATACCGAGGCACTGCTTCACCTGGTTTATATGTTGCATCACAAGTCTCTCAAATGCCAATCCTTCCCAAGATAGTAGTGTAGATGTTCTTATGTTCTTGCTGAAGAACTTTTCTTCATCACCGACTATAGCATTGAAATGCAAATGAAAAAGGGTAAACATATCTGTCAATACGTACAATTCCATATTGCGCTTTACACTCTTGCGATACATCCGATATGAACGAATAAAATCACAGTTTTTCAAATCCAGCAGCAGTTTCGTTAACCTCCCACCACTTTGCAATTGTAATTTTCTTGCTATATCGTCACGCGTCAGCCCTTGATGATTTTTTGACAACAATGCAATTATCTTCATGTAGGGTTCAGGCACGTTGAATAGAGATGCAAACAAGCGATCATATTCCCTGCGCAACATTCCCATAGACTTGGCGTATAATCGATCAAGTGCCTGAACTAAACTTTCACCGGATTGCAAAAGACTTAAATAATAAGGAACACCACCAAAAACCATATAAGCCTGCGCAATCATCAATCTTGTCCACTTAATGCCATTAACATCTAGGTATTGTTCTGTTTCAGCAAGAGTAAAAGGATGTAAATGCAGTTCATAAGTGATACGATCATGAAGCCCGCCATGACTGTCAACGATGTTTTTTATTATCCATGAAGTTGCACTACCACACACAAAAAGTTTTATATTGGAATAATGAACCGCCCAAGTATTCCAGAAATGGTCTAATGCAGATATAAAATCAGAACGTTGCGTATCAAAACATGGTATTTCATCCAAGAATATGACTGTTAATAAACCTTTCTCAACTCTATCACACAACCCCTGCTGCAGATAACCGAACAACTTTATCCAACTATCGTTTAGCGGAGCATTTACTCCTAGTTTTTCTAATGCCGCGCAAAATGCTTCCTTTTGTCTTACAGTTTTTGCATTTAGTACCCCTGATGCATAAAATGAAATACTATCGTCAAAATATTCGGTAATCAAATAAGTTTTACCTATGCGACGTCTTCCATAAACAGCGACAAATTCTGCTTTGGAACTTTTAATCAAAAGCTCCAATTGCTTTTGTTCCAAATCTCTACCTATGATTTTATTCATAATACGTTATTATTTATTTTCGCCGTAAAGATACGACATTTTTTTGAATTTCGCACGAGTTTTAGCCAAAGGTGGCATTTTTAGGTATGTTTTGGCTAAAACTGATATCGAGTTTTAGCCAAAAGTGGTGTTTTGGGGCATGTTTTGGCTAAAACTCGCAGTAAATTATAATGTACGGACACGACCGAAAAGAAAAATGTACGGACACGCCGAGAAGAAAAATTTGTAATATCTCCGCAAATTTTTCGATGAAAAGCACAGTGTGCTTTTCTGCGCTCGGCTGCGCAGCAGACGCTTTTAAGCGAAGCGCAAAAGAACACCGTATTCAGGCGTGTCCCGCCACCGAGACAAGATAAGAACAAGGAGCGCGATAAATAAAAAAATATGTAAATATGTAAATATGTATTACCCCTCCGGTGCTACGCACCACCTCCCCTTATCATGGGGAGGAGTTTTTGACGCCGTGGCGTATCCCGTCCCTACAAACTTCCCAAAAAATCATTTGCGTAATTCATAAATCTATTGTAAATTTGCATTGTTGAGAGCAATAACCTCTCTATAAGACATATAAAAGGCGTTTATTGACGCTGTTTAGCGACTCATGAAAACTTCGCAACTTTTCAAAACAAAGTCGTAGCAGTAACAATAAATGTCCTCGTGGTTATATAATAGCCACCCCACGCCCAAGTAGGCGCGGGCGGGTTATTATATCGGGCGTGGGGCATCATTTCTTTTCTGCGGGTTCGGGCAATGCGAAGGCCTTCATGAGCGTGAAAACAAATGTGTTTCACGCTTTTTTTGTGTACGCTAATGGCGTGCCATGAAAACAGCAACAAACAAAATATAAATTCTACAACAATGAAAACAAAACTTTTAACTTTTTTGTTTGCGTGCATGACAAGCATTGGTGTAGCATTCGCAGATGCCAGCGGCACTTGCGGCGCCAATCTCACATGGTTCCTCGATAACGAAGGAACCCTCACTATCACAGGCACCGGAGCTATGACAAATTGGTCATTTTCCAGCAACGCTCCGTGGTATTCATATCGCAGCGAAATAAAGACCGTGAATCTGCCTGAAGGTTTGACGAGCATAGGAAATTATGCTTTCTATGGCTGCACAGGTCTAACGAGCGTAACCATCCCCAACAGCGTGACGAGCATAGGAAATAATGCTTTCCGTGACTGCAGCGGCCTTACGAGCATCACCATCCCCAACAGCGTGACGAGCATTGGAAATTATGCTTTCCGTGACTGCACAAGTCTTACGAGCGTGACCATCCCCAACAACGTGACGAGCATTGGAAAAGAGACTTTCTATGGCTGCACGGGTCTTACGAGCGTGACCATACCAAACAGCGTGACAAGCATAGGAGATCGGGCTTTCAGACGCTGCACTGGCTTGACATCACCTGTTTACAATTCTCATGTGTTTGCATTTATGCCTACGTCCTATAGCGGAGCATACTCAATACCGGATGGAATAGAAACCGTCGCAGGTGGTGCTTTCGAGGACTGCAGCGGTCTTACGAGCATCACCATACCAAACAGCGTGACGAGCATAGGATATATGGCTTTCGATGAATGCACAGGTCTTACGAGCGTAACCATCCCCGAAAGCGTGACGAGCATAGGCAGTTATGCTTTCGAAGGCTGCAGAGGTCTTACGAGCGTAACCATCGGCACCAGCGTGACGAGCATAGGCAGTTCTGCTTTCTCTGGCTGCAGCGGTCTTACAAGCATCACCATCCCCAACAGCGTGACGGAAATAGGAATAGAGGCCTTCTCTGGCTGCAGCGGTCTTACGAGCGTTACCATCCCCAACAGCGTGACGATCATAGGAGGGGGTGCTTTCTCTGGCTGCAGTGGTCTTACGAGCATCAGAGTTGAGCAAGGCAACACAAAGTATGACAGCCGTGACAACTGCAATGCGATAATAGAAACGGCGACAAACACCCTAATTGCAGGCTGCCAAAACACCGTCATCCCTAACAGCGTGACGAGCATAGGCGGTTCTGCTTTCTATGGCTGCAGCGGTCTTACGAGCATCAATATCCCCAACAGCGTGACGAGCATAGGCAATTCTGCTTTCTCTGGTTGCACAGGTCTGACGAGCGTCACCATACCCAACGGCGTGACGAGCATAGAAAGTGGCGCTTTCTATGAATGCACAGGTCTTACGAGCGTTACCATCCCCAACAGCGTGACGAGCATAGGCATTTCTGCTTTCGCTGGCTGCACTGGTCTTACGAGCATCGTGGTTGAGCAAGGCAATACAAAGTATGACAGCCGTGACAACTGCAACGCCATAATTGAAACTGCGACAAACACTTTAATTGCCGGTTGCCAAAACACCGTCATCCCCAACGGCGTGACGAGCATAGAAAGTGGCGCTTTCTCTGAATGCACAGGTCTTACGAGCGTGACCATCCCCAACAGCGTGAAAACTATTGGCTCCTATGCATTCTCTGGCTGCACGGGCTTGCAGAGCATAACCTGCTACAGCATGCGCCCGCCGACAGTTATCGGCCAGCCGTTCTCGGATTTGCCATACAGCACCATCGTTTATGTGCCGGCTGACTACCTGAACACATATATGATGCACGACATCTGGGGGCTGTATGACGTGCGTCCGATAGGTTCAACGACGGTGCAGACCACAGACCTGATGGTTACACCGCATTACACGACGGCTGACGTGGCATGGCCCACTGTGGACAACGCGGCTACGTACGAACTTGTGATAAAGCAGAACGGGACTGTGGTATGCACG
>DGSV01000113.1 GCA_002394025.1 Bacteroidales bacterium UBA4353 | reverse complement strand
GGCATCAAACGCGGTATCATGGAAATGGCGGACGGCATAGCCATCAACAAATGTGATGGCAATAACGTTGAAAAAGCACGTATGGCACGAGCGCAGTTCGACAACGCGCTGCACCTCTTCCCCGCTCACGAATCAGGATGGACACCTCATGCTCTTGCATGCTCATCAATAGAGCAGACAGGTATCAGAGAAGTATGGCAAATGGTGCAAGACTACGAGGCGTTCACACAAGGAAACGGATATTTCCAACACAAGAGAAATGCCCAGTCAAAATACTGGATGTACGAAACCATTGATGAGCAACTACGACGCCATTTCTACAATAACCCGGAAATTGAGCACCAACTCGAAGCCTATGAGCGACTTATACTCAACGACGAAATCAGTAGCTTCGTAGCAGCCAACAGATTACTCACGCAATATTTCGGCAAACAGATATAAGTGGGATGTAAAATCACTACTTTAGCGTAAAAAACTTTCGGCAAAGCACGATAACATGACCTCAGAGGCTATTCTGTCGATACTTGATTTTTTGTTGCGCGGCAGTGTGCCGTACGACAAGGTAGGTTACACAGCCGATAGGTCACGGTTCAAAGCCTATCGTCTTGTGATTGTTGACAGTGGTTTTTTCGCACACCCGCCAACGTCAGTTCCTCAGGTCAACGAATGGATTACAAACGCGGTGACAGACCATGAAGGTCATAAGCACAACCTGCCGGTACTATTCGGAAACTCTGATGTGGAAAGGCTTGGCGACACTATCGTAGTGCATAGCGATGTGATTGCCACGGCATGGTTTTTCCTCACGCGTTTGGAGGAGACTCTGACAAACGACAGAGACCGCCACGGGCGCTTTCTTGCAAAGCATAGCATAGCGCTGCGCTATGGATTTCTCGACAGGCCTATACTGGACGAATATGGAGAATGGCTACGAGGACTGCTGGGCGTCAACAACTCTCCACACCATTTAGACGCCATATATCTCACACACGACATTGACAGAGTAACTCTCTATCGTAACCTTCAAGGCACGTTAGGCGCCATTAAAAGAACACTACTGGGACATAACGAATTTCCGGCACTTTTTCGTGCGTTATCACAAAATGCCGAGGCTGACCCTCTGTTCACCTTCGAGGACATGATACACCTTGACGCACTACTACCTAATGCGACAGTGATATATTTCCTCAAATCAGCAGCCTTTAATCATTCCATTTACGACAAACCACTCTACCACTTGGGTGACAAGGATAGTCTCCGAATGCTTTCAAAAATCTGTGCAACCAACGCACACCTCGGTTGGCATAGTTCATACCATGCCGCCACAAGCCGCGACAGGCTATATCGTGATATGAAGGATTTAGTGCAGCAAATGGGTCATCATAACATCAAAATTAAGGATGATATGGTGCCCCACCGCAGTCACTATCTGCGCAGTCCGGCACCGCAACACTTTACATGGCTCGCTCAAATTGGCATCAGACACGACTTCACACTCGCCTACCCTGATTGCATTGGCTTCCGGGCAGGAACTTGCCACCCATATCCATGGATAGACCCCATGACAGGACAGGTGACAACACTCACAATACACCCTTTGACACTGATGGATGTCACCCTGAGCGATGAACAATATATGCACCTAAAGCAAGACGAGGCATATCAGCAAGCAACGCGAATCATCAATACCGTTGCGTGGCACGGCGGGGAACTGACAATGCTATGGCACAACAATAGCTTTCGCACAGACATAACCGACAATTACCACCCGAAACTCTATCGTGAACTGATTGACTTCCTGGGTTTTAAGAGCCATGAGCAATGAGCCGCAATCTCACTTGGATATTAGACGGAAAGTCCATCTCAGAAGCCTAAGCGACAACATTCCAAATTACGCAAACTCAATTACCAAAATTTAATAATTAAAAACACATAATCATATTTCAGGAGACATTTTAGCACCAAAAATACAGTTTTGGTTGTGTTCCAATGGTGAGCGGTACGCAATGCCTTAACAGAAACTCAATATTCTCCGCGGCAAGAATGTTATCGGCATCTGGCAATGAAATCTCAGCATCAGGTTCCGAGGTTACCAGACCAGGTACATACCGTGTGTTATAAGGTTCATAGTTCATATCGTCTGTAGGCGCTATATTTGTCAGCACTCCCTCGTCGTCTAACTCCAATAGAGCGTGGCGCACAACGCCCATGTCTCCTACCAGTACGGCATTACAAAGTAAGCGTTCCATTATCGATGAGATAGTTATGAAAATCGTCCATAGTATCGAACGCTATATCGGCACCGGCAGTTGTGAGTTCTTCTTTTGTGAGAATGCCCGTATTGATTCCTACTGTGAAAAGTCCCGCTCTGTGCCCTGACATACATCCTAAAGGGGCATTCTCAATCACCATACCCTGATCGGGGGTTATTCCCGCTTTCTCTATGGCTTTCAAATAAGGTTCAGGATCAGGCTTGCCATGCTGATAATCAAAAGCGGTAATCATACGCTCGGGAGCAAAAATCCCGGGAAAATGATAATTAAGTCTGTTCAACAAACTTTTCTGCCCCGAACCAGTAACAACAAATATCTGTTTACCGGCTTTTTTGAGATGCTCCAAAAGTTCTTTGACACCATGCACTGCGGGAGGCTCGGGCTGAACTTCAAAAAGATGCGTCTTGCGATGATACACTTCCTCAATTTCCTGCTGCGTGGCATGACGATGGCGATATTTCACAAAGAGTTCATCGATAACGTCTTGCCCCGTGCGTCCCTCATTGAGGTAAACATCGCGTCGCTGAAATTCAAAGCCGTAGTAGCGCATGGCATCTTCCCAACACTGCGCATGTTGCGGCATGGAGTCGAACAAGGTGCCATCCATATCAAAGAAAAAAGCGTTCATTTTCTTCAGCAGAGATATTGTTGAGAAGTTGAGAAATTGAGAAG
>DGSV01000050.1 GCA_002394025.1 Bacteroidales bacterium UBA4353 | reverse complement strand
GAGTGGATGGGACCGCTCTATATGTTCCACGGACTGACCGTTGACTGCATCGACAAGCATAAACCCAACAGCGATGAGCGTCGCCGCGCCTACGCCTGCGACATCACCTTCGGTACGAACAATGAGTTCGGTTTTGACTACCTGCGCGACAATATGGCCACCTCGCCTCTTGACCTCGTACAGCGCGGACATAACTACGCTATTGTCGATGAGGTGGACTCCGTGCTGATAGACGATGCACGTACACCGCTTATCATTTCAGGTCCCGTCCCAAAAGGTGAAGACCAGATGTTTGACGAGTACAAACACCGCGTAGAACTGCTTGTGCGTACGCAGACAACGCTCACTACCAAACTCCTCGCCGAAGCCAAAGCCAAGATGCCGAGCGAGGATAAAAAGATCGCCGAAGAAGGCGAATTAGCACTCTTCCGCTCATATAAAGGTATGCCCAAGTCGTCGGCACTGATAAAGTACTTGAGCGAACCCGGAGTGAAAGTAAGGCTGCAAAAGACAGAAGAGTTCTATATGCAAGAGAACGAGAAGAATATGCACCTTGCAACTGACGAACTGTATTTTGTCATTGATGAGAAAAATAAGTCTATCGAACTCACCGACAAGGGTATAGACACACTCACCGGTAACACGGACGACCCCAATTTCTTCGTTCTGCCCGATGTGGGAACTGAGATAGCTGAGATAGAGCATCAAGCCGGTCTGACTGCCGAGGAGAAACAGCAACGCAAGGACGATGTGCTGACCAACTACGCTATCAAGTCGGAACGAGTACATACCGTTCACCAACTGCTCAAAGCCTACACTCTCTTTGTCAGAGACGTGGACTATATCATAGACGACAACCAAGTTAAGATAGTAGATGAGCAGACGGGACGTATTATGGAGGGTCGCCGTTGGTCGGACGGTCTGCACCAAGCCGTGGAAGCCAAAGAGAACGTGAAAGTGGAGGGAGCAACGCAGACCTTTGCCACTATCACGCTGCAAAACTACTTCCGTATGTACCACAAACTGTCAGGCATGACAGGTACCGCGGAAACGGAAGCCGGAGAATTCTGGGATATATACAAACTTGACGTGGTCATCATCCCTACCAACGTGCCCGTGAAGCGCATTGACATGAACGACCGCATCTACAAGACCCAACGCGAGAAGTTCAATGCCGTCATCGAAGAAGTTCAAAACCTTGTTGCCCAAGGACGCCCTGTACTCGTCGGCACCACAGATGTCGACACCTCAGAGCTGCTCAGCCGCATGCTCACGCTGCGCAAGATACCTCACAACGTGCTCAACGCCAAGCAACACCAGCGTGAAGCGGCCATAGTGGCTGAAGCCGGCAGAAAAGGGGTGGTAACGATAGCAACCAACATGGCAGGTCGTGGTACGGATATCAAACTCACACCCGAAGTGCGCGACGCAGGAGGTTTGGCAATAATAGGCACCACACGTCACGAGTCACGACGCGTTGACCGTCAGCTACGCGGACGTGCCGGACGACAAGGCGACCCGGGAACATCAGTATTCTTCGTATCACTTGAAGACAGCCTGATACGACTCTTCGGTGGCGAAAAAATAGCATCCATCATGGACCGTATGGGACTGCAGGAAGGTGAAGTGATTGAGCACTCGTTGATTAACAGAACCATAGAGCGAGCTCAGAAAAAAGTCGAGGAAAACAACTTCGGAATACGTAAGCGTCTGCTGGAATACGACGATGTGATGAACGCACAGCGCAATGTGATATACTCCAAACGCCGCCACGCACTGATGGGAGAGCGCATAGGAGTGGACATAACCAATATGGTCTATGACATGGCAGACACCATTCTGGCACACTCACGGGCCATGAGAAGCTACGAACAACTTGTTCTGGAAACACGTCAGATATTCACCATTGACGTACCTTTCAACGAGGAAGAATATAACCGCGAAAAAGTGCAAGACCTCGCCAACAAACTCGCCGCAGCAGCCATCGAAGCCTTCAAACGCAAGATGGACGCTTTGGCGCAAATCGCCTATCCCGTGATAAAAGACGTGTATGAAAACCACGGACAGCAATATCAGAACATACTGGTACCCATCACCGATGGCAAACTCGTTTATAATATTGCCGTAAACCTCAAACAAGCCTATAACACTCAGGGACAAGAAGTGGTGCGCACATTCGAAAAACGCATCCTGCTGCACGTCATTGATGATATGTGGAAGGACCACCTGCTGCGACTCGATGACCTCAAACAGTCGGCACAGAACGCGTCATACGAGCAGAAAGACCCTTTGGTAATATACAAAAACGAGTCATTCGCGATGTTCAGCGAGATGATGCAAAACTACGACACCAAAGCCCTCTCAATACTCATGCGCGGACGGATTCATACCAGCAATCCTGAACAGATACATCAAGCGCAGGAAGAACGCCGACAGGATTACAGCAAATACCGCCTGCATAAATCCGACGCCTCACCGGCGCAGCAGGCCGCAAATGCAGCAGCCGGACGAGACACCAGAGAAAAGCAAGTCACTTCACCTATCGTAAGAACAGAAAAGAAAATAGGACGTAATGACCTCTGCCCATGCGGCTCGGGCAAGAAATACAAAAACTGCCACGGCAAAGACCTGTAAAAAAAAAATTACTATTTACACATTTACTATTTGACAATTTATTTTATCAATTAGCGATTTGTGACAAATTAGTACGGATACGCCGTGAAGTATCCCACTAAACAATAAACAAATGCAATTATTATCAATAATTTGGAACGCCGACCCGGTAATCTTCCGTTTCGGACCTGTCAATCCGCTATGGTACACACTGATTTGCCTTGCGATAATCATCGTGTCACTTGTGGTAACCATAGTTCGGAGCAAACAAAAGATGAGCACAGCTGACATAGTAAGTTTTTTCGCATACAGCATTCTTGCCGCAGTAATCATCGGGTGGTTCCTATTACGCAACGAGGTAGAGATACGTTGGTACGGTCTTCTATGGGCCATAGGTCTATTTCTCGGAATGTTGGTCATGCAACGGGCTTTGAAGATTGAGCAATGTCCACCGGAATGGTCCGACCAGATATTTTTCTACGCCGCAATAGGATGTATCATAGGTGCCAGACTGGGACACTGCTGGTTCTATGAATGGCACCTCAACATCAATCACGAAACCATGCTCGGCTTCACTCCTCAATACATCAACCCATATATCACCCATCCGCTTCGACTACTTGATATTCAAGAAGGAGGACTATCGAGCCACGGCGGTGCTTTCGGTATCATAACAGCGATATGGATCCTCAACAAGCGAACCATCAAACGCGGATTTATATGGATTATGGACAAACTGGTACTCGGAATTTGCGTCACCGGGGCATGCATACGTTTCGGCAACTTCATGAATTCCGAGATATACGGCAACCCCACAGACCTGCCTTGGGGTGTGGTATTCAAGCATAATGGCGACACATGGGCAAGCCACCCGACACAAATCTATGAAATGCTCTACTGCCTCATCACATTGGCAATACTATGGACACTGATGCGTACCAAGCAGATATACAAGTATGTAGGGCTCATATTCGGCATTTTCCTTGAAGGCATTTTCCTTACACGATTTATCATCGAATTCATCAAACTTGACCAAGAAGCCTTCGAGTCAAACTTCGCCCTCAATATGGGACAACTTCTCAGCATACCTTTTATAATATGGGGTATATGGCTTATATATCGTGCTTTGAAAAACGCGAAAAACAGTGAACAACAACTTAATAGCACAACATAAATATGGCTAAGAAACGCAAAATCAATAAATATTTCAGCACCACAATCGAAGGCGTCATAGAACGCCGCGGCGTAAAGACATACCTCATCCCCGATAACGGTGGTGAGGCTATCTTTATTCCTGAGCGCAAGACCAATCATGCCATCGCCGACGACCGCGTGGTAGTGAGCCTCTTCGCGTCACGCATCGGTGATAGACCCGAAGCAGAAGTTATAGAAATCAAATCGCGCGAGCACGAAAGTTTCGTAGGACCATTGGAAGTCAACGGAAAGCTGGCATTCGTCATCACCAGCAATAAAATCATGACACCGGATATCTTCATTCCACCGGCGAAACTCCACGGAGCAAAAAACGGACAGATAGTTGTGGTACGCATACTACATTGGCGCGACGACGATATCAACCCCGTAGGCGAAGTGGTTGAAGTGCTTGGCGAACACGGCGATAACAATACTGAGATGCACGCTATCCTCGCCGAATTCGGACTGCCATACTCCTATCCTGCCGACATAGAAGCCGCGGCAGACAAGATACCCGACACCATCCCCGCCGACGTGATAGCCCGCCGACTTGACCTCCGTGGCGAGACAACATTCACCATAGACCCCGTGGATGCCAAAGACTTCGACGACGCCCTCTCACTGCGAATAAACCCTGACGGCACATACACGGTTGGCGTTCACATAGCCGACGTTACATACTACGTCACTGCTGACAGCATCATAGACCGGGAAGCGCGAAAACGCGCGACATCAGTATATCTCGTGGACCGTACAGTACCCATGCTACCCGAAAAACTCTGCAACAACATCTGCTCGCTACGCCCCGATGAAGACAAACTCGCCTACTCTGTCATCTTCACACTTGACAGCCAAGCCCTCGTGCGCGACTACACGATAGCGCGTACCATCATCCGCAGCAACCGCCGCTTCACTTACGAGCAAGTGCAGGATATCATCGAAAACGGCATGGGAGACTACGTGGCTGAAGTGCTATGCCTCAACGAATTGGCACAGAAACTACGCACACGACGATTCGCCGAAGGCTCTATCAATTTTGAACGCAGCGAACCAAAATTCGAAATAGATGACAGTGGCAAACCCATCAACGTATATTTCAAAGAAGCCAAAGAGTCGAACCAACTCGTTGAGGAATTCATGCTACTCGCCAACCGCACCGTGGCGCAACATATCGGCAAACCGGGCAAAGGACGCAAAGCCAAGACATTCGTCTATCGCGTACATGACGTGCCCGATCAACACAAACTCTCTTCATTCGCCAAATTCATCAAACGTTTCGGACATAAACTCAAAACCTCGGGAAGCCCCAAAAACATAGCCACATCACTCAATAGCGTTCTCAATGAAGTCAAAGGCACAGCAGAACGCACTCTTGTGGAAACTCTCGCGGTACGCAGTATGTCAAAAGCAGTATATTCCACCGACAATATCGGACACTACGGATTAGCATTTGATTTCTACACACACTTTACATCTCCCATCCGGCGCTACCCGGACGTTCTAGTACATCGTCTGCTCACACAATACCTCGATTCACAAAAAAGCCAAGCAGTGGACAAAAACGAACTCGAGGAACTCTGCAAACACTGCTCGCAACGCGAACAGCGCGCAGCAAATGCGGAACGGGCATCTATCAAATACAAACAAGTCGAGTATATGCAAGACTTCATCGGACAGCAGTTCGATGCCGTGATATCAGGAGTCACAGAATGGGGAATATATGCCGAAATCGTTGATAACAAGATAGAAGGCATGATACCGGTCCGCGAACTCACCGACGACTACTACCGCCTTGATGAGGAAAACTACTGCCTCGTAGGACTCAGCAGTGACCACAGATACCAACTCGGCGACCCAATACGTATCAAAGTCGTCAGAGCCAACCTCGACAAAAAACAACTTGATTTCTCAATCGCCTAAAACTCAATAACCATGACACCCATGCGTATCGATAAATGGCTGTGGACTATGCGTCTTTTCAAGACACGAAGCCTCGCCGCCGAAGCCTGCAAGAAAGGATGGATTAGCCGTGACGGAAAAACACTGAAACCGGCACACACAGTAGAAATCGGCGACATCATCAACGTGCGACGCAACCCCGTCATATACTCATTCCGCATACTGCAACTGGCGCACACACGCCTCGGAGCAAAACTCGTACCCGACTACATGCAGAACGTTACAACACCCGAACAACTCGAAATACTGCGCCTACAACAGATTTCCAACGCATTGGGACGAGCACGAGGAACAGGACGACCAACAAAAAAAGAACGACGCGACCTCGAACAATTCATCGAAAGCGACTACAACGACACGTCATGGCAGTGGCTCGACGATGATGACGATGATGACGATATGAACTACGAAGACATGGATAGCAATATCGAAGAGGACGACAAAAAAAGCAACTTCGACTGGTTGCACGAAGACGACGAATAAACCCTATAATATCCTGAACACAGATATGAATAGTTTTGTTTTTAACGATGAATTAACCGCGGAAATCAGTCCGCTAATCAAAGACCTACTTGAAAAACTCGGCGAGAACCCCTATCGCGAAGGACTCGTCAAAACCCCAAAACGCGTAGCCCAAGCCTATCAGTTTCTCACGCAGGGATACGGCATAGACCCCGATGAAATACTACGCTCGGCACTCTTTGAAGAAGACTACCGACAGATGGTAGTGGTCAAAGATATCAACTTCTTCTCACTCTGCGAACACCA
>DGSV01000112.1 GCA_002394025.1 Bacteroidales bacterium UBA4353 | reverse complement strand
CCTGCTAGGGGAGGAGTGGCTGCGCACGCAATTTAATTTCAACATTTTAGTTACTTGCGAAACTTAAATAATATTATTTTTGCAAAAAAAATCCTGTGTTTAGGCATTACGATGACAAATGATAACTTCCTCAAATTGCCACCTTTAGAGGATTAATTATGAATACCTCGTCACTCCACAATCAAGCACAGGCTGAACTGGTTGATGTTGTTGTGGTTGCGGAATTGCCCGTAGGGAATGTTGCCGTGGTAGATACGTACTCCGGCTGAAAAACGGGCCCCTAATCCTGTATATCGCAGGTTATTATAGCGAAATCCGAGAAACGCGTTGTAGGTAAACACGCGTTTCTCGTGTTGTATTGTGTAGTCTATTGTCCCGTCCTCATGCCATGTGAATGTCGGGTAGCCGTAGAGAGCCCTGTTGCGTATTTCCACTGATGCCACGCCCTGAAAACCTTTGCGCGCCGGGCTCTGGTACTGGTATTGCAGGTATGCCTCCCATGGTGAGCGCCGTGGGCGGGCTAAAGTCGGGTCGCCCTCGCGCTCGTCAATAAAGTACCATCCGGCACGAGGGTTGAAAAGCACCATAAGTCCTACTCGCAGGCAGTGGTTCTGCTCAAGGCGATGTTCCTCGGCATTAATGGTAAACATCAGCTCCGTCCAGTTATAAGACACATTTACGCGGCGCAAGGGCAATCCGTGCTCGCTGCGCTGCAACGCCAACTCATCGCCGATATGCGTGCTCTCGTGGCAGAAAGGATACCAACTCACAGCATAGTTACGCAGAAAGCCGCGATTTACGCGGTGCAGGAAAGTCCAGCCGGGCATCGCGAAACGGTAGTCGGTATTTACAATAGCCGCCGTGCGGGGCTCAAGAAAGTCCATCCAGAGCTGAAAGTGAATGGGCATATTAACGGCAATGGCAAAAGGTTTTTCTGCCACTCCTCCCCTGTCGCAGAAATGAGAGGTGGAACGCAGTGCCGGAGGGGTAACAGCCGAATCAAGCAACTCCGTTTGCGCAGCCACTCCTCCCCTGTCGCAGAAAGGGGAGGTGGCACGCAGTGCCGGAGGGGTAACAGTCGAATCAAGCAACTCCGTTCGCGTCAGCCGCTCCTCCCCCTGATAAGCTGAGGTGGCACGTAGTGCCTCAGGGGTAGAAGCCGAATCAAGCAACTCTGTTCGCGTCAGCCGCTCCTCCCCCTGATAAGGGGAGGTGGCACGTAGTGCCGGAGGGGTAGAAATCTTTACGCTTTGTCCCTTGTTCCTTGCTCCAAAATTAACAAAATACACAGGGATGTTCACCGCCAGATTACCCACGAACGTCGGGTGGTAGCCCATGCCCGTCTGCCCGTAGTCGTAGTCGGAATGGTTGGTGATAGCCGCCACGTCGAGCCGCACAAAATGCGGGTGCATGTCCGCCAGTAGCGACTGCGTGACGGGCGTGTAGCGCATCCAACCTCCGCGCACATTAGCACGGCGCAGACTGTCACGCCGCGCGGCTACGGAGGCAATGCTCATAAGAGCGCACAACAATATGAGCAGGTGACGTCTCATGGTCGCAAAGGATGATGACGTAGGGCGCTGATAAGGCGGGCTATATCTTCGTGGAAAGGACGATCGCAGTCATGAACAGGGAAGTTTGCGCGTACAAGGTCGTAAACACTACGTGTCGAGGGTGCCAAAGCGTCATAGATATTGAGAATATCAGTGGCTTCGGCAAGACCCATAAGCAGGATACTGATAACCTGATAGGTGTTGTCTATGACCCGTGACGCGAGTATGGCACTATTAGTACCCATCGATACAATATCCTGATTATCATTATTGTTAGGAATACTGTGTACGTAGTTTGGCATTGATAGCGTCTGGCATTCTGCGGTGGTTGAAGTAGCCGTAAACTGGCATGCCTGCATACCATAGTTGAGCCCTAGCTCGCCGCGGTTCAGGAACGGTGGCAGGATGCCGTTGATACGGTCGTTGACGAGGTAGTTGAACTGCCGTTCGGCAGTCATCGCCATACGCGTCACCACGGCTTTCACCTTATCCTGCTCAAGGGATATGTAGTCGCCATGGAAGTTACCGCCATGGAACACATTGCCGGTTTCGTAGTCAATGATGGGGTTGTCGGATGCGGAGTTGAATTCGTCTTCGATGACCCGTGCGGCATAGTCCAGGGTGTCCTTTACGGGACCCAGTATCTGCGGCGTACAGCGTAGTGAGTAGTAGGCTTGCACCTTGTGTTTGAATACCTTATCCTGAATATTACCATTATAAAGCTCGTGCTCGCGGTGCTTGAAACGTTGACTGCCGGAAGCTATGCGACGCATCTCTGCGGCTACGTATTGCTGACCGCTATGGCGGCGGCAGTTGTTCTCCTCAGCGGCCATCATGTCGTCATAGCTCGCGGCAACTTCATTCATCCATACCGAAGCGACTATGGAGAGGCGAAGCAGCTCCTCGGCATCAAAATGATTTACCGCGGCGATACCGGTCATCACCGAAGTACCGTTAGTCAGACTCAAACCCTCGCGGATATGTATCTCAAGAGGAGTTATACCCAGACCGGACATGACATCGCGAGCGGGGAGCGTCTCACCATGATAATGAACCATACCCTCGCCGATAAGGCATAAGGCTATGTGCGACAACTGAACCAAATCACCGCTGGCACCAACGCTGCCATGCTCAGGAATGACAGGAATGATATCGTTGTTGATAAAAGCCTCAAGCAGCAATACCGCATCGCGGTGAACACCGCTGCGGGCTTGCAGTAAAGTACCCAAACGAGCTATCATAGCGCTCTTGGCATCAATATCACTCAACGGCTTGCCGGCACCGGTGCAGTGCGAGCGAATAATATTATACTGCAGGTCACGACGCCGAGCATCGTCAATACGCCACTGTGCCATAGGACCAAAACCGGTATTGATACCATATATTATCTTTTCAGAAGAAAAAGATTGCAAAAAATGGTAGCAATCATCAATGCGCGACAGAGTAGCAGAATCTATGCTCAAGGATTGACCACGATACAAAATTTCATAAATATCATTAAGAGAAATGAACATAATTACATAAAATAACAAAACAGACAGCAAAATTACGACTATTTTTTTGCTATATCAAAAAAAATGCATATTTTTGCGTAGAAAACACGTAATAAATTAGTAACACATCCCGAAATTACATAATTAATTAACCAATAATAAAATTTTAACACTTTATGAAACAAATCAACATCATCTTCATGAGTTTGTTGCTGACTTTGTCGTTATGCGTTCCCGCGCATGCCCAAAAAGTTGGTGATGAAATCCCCGGTGAGGGTGGGAAGTGGGTCATAGTAGCCGTTGACAGCAGCGAAGTCATCGCCGAACACGAGCGCTATGAAGCCAAGTATGACGAGCTTGACCGAATCAGTTTTGGTGTGCTCGCCGGCGCACATCTCAACTGGACCCTCTACAAGAACAGCATGGTACCCGGTACTCGCACCGGAGCCGACTATGATGCGGCATTCTTCTTTGAGTTTGTGCTCGGACCTAAACGCATTTTCTCGTTGCGCCCCGAGGTTAATATCCTCAAACGTGACGCCCGTCTCAAAGATTTCAATATGTCAGGAACAGACATTGGACTTTTCAAAGGTGAATACAAGATGGACGTCAAGATGTTTGACGTGCGACTGCCGTTTATATTCAACCTCGGCAATTATAAGAAAATTCACCCATACATCTACATTGCGCCCGTTGCCGGATTTGCCTATGGCGGTTCGATACAACTCATCCCCGATAAAGGTGAGAAAGCAGAAGTGGACATCAACGGCTCCAACTTCCGCAACTACTACATAGCCGGACAACTCGGTGTGGGATGCAAGTTCCCCATCTACTTCAAGAGCAACCCCCGCAAGCACCTCGACATACTCCTTGAGGTCAATGCCGAAGGCGGCATCACCGACACCTACAGCAAGAAGGAAAACAATGGTGACGCGGGCGTGTATGAATACGCCGCCGGTGGTGCCAATGCCGGCAAAAATCCTCTCTTTGCCGACTATGAAGCAAAACGCCGTACCTTCGTAGGTCTTGAAGCCCGTGCCGGTCTGGCATTCCCGCTCAGCCTTTTCCAGAAACGCGAGAAGAAAGTGGCTCCACGCATCGAGCGCGCTTGGCAGCCCAAACCCGACACCATAATCGTGCATACCGTGGACACAATAGTTAAGCATACCGTGGATACCATAGTAATCGAAAAAGTGCGCAAAGACACCGTTATCATGGTTACCAAAGAATGTTACAGCTTCGATGAGATAGTGGAAAAACTCGAGAAGGGCGAATCTATCGTAGGTCTCTCATTCTGCTCAGTGAACGACATCACCTTCGCATTTGACAAGGCTGACATCAAACCCGAGTCATATGCCTATCTCAATAAGATAGCCGACTTCATGAAACGCAGCGGTGCCAAGATTATCGTTGGCGGACATACCGATAATAAGGGCTCTGCAGCCTATAACCTCAAACTCTCGGAACAACGCGCCAAAGCCGTATATGACTATCTCATAGGGCAGGGAGTCGAGAAAGAAAATCTCGCTTACGACTTCTTCGGACTGAGCCGCCCGCGCGCAACGAACGAAACGGAGGAAGGACGACAAATCAACCGCCGCGTAGAGTTTGAAATCGTCGGAGCTAACGTGTTAAACAAAGATAAATAAAGGAGGACCAAACAATGAAACGCATATATAATTATCTCATCACTGCATCAGTACTGCTGTTTGTCGCCCTCATGTTCACCACCTGTCTCAAAGAAAAAGACAATGACCTGACCATCACGCTTGAGGGTAAGAATTGGGTGGACGAAGGGGACTGCGGAGACCAGTCACTCGACGGACGTTGGGTAGGACACTGGCTCATACCCCATGTCGACTGCTATTCTAACCCCACAGCGGCAAGGCCAATGGACGAAGACTACCTCGAATTCAACGAAGCCGCAAAAACCTACAGCGGCATATACCTCAACGACTGTGTTGATGCCAGTATGTTTATTACCGGTGAAGACGAAGACGCAAACCCCATTTACACCGTCAACCCCGCGGAAGTTTACGAAATATGCGCCGTGGAAGTTAGCGACCAAAAATATGCTGCACAGGGCAATGAGCTCACATTCAGGTATGGACGCGCCAACTGCGACCTCGAATTTGACTACACCGTATGCAACGATGTGCTCACGATCACCCTTGACGTTGCCGACCCCGAAAACCCCGAAAACCCCGAAAAGACAGTGACGGTAACCATAGGTGAATTCCGCCGTGATGGAACGCCTACAACCTCCGACCCCGAAAATCCTTGCGGGGACCAAACACTTGATGGTCAGTGGGAAGGACAATGGTTTATATATCACATAAATTGTTCGCCAACACACAGCGTGCAGATTTATGAAGAGATTGAGTTCAACAACGGAATGTTCTACGGAACATATCTTGATTTCTGCCAAAGTAATTACACCCTCGAAATAGGTGACAATAATAACGTTGTTGCATACGGTCTTGACGGGAAACCCGATTATATGATTTGCAAAGGAACAGCGGCTCGTGATGACTACAGCACAGATGGTGACAAACTGACATTGAAAATCAATGGCATGAACTGCGAGCAAGAGTGGACATACGAGATTTGCAATGATGTGCTCACTATCAAATATCCCAAACAAGACGGCACTATGATTACCGTAGGCGAATTCAGACGTAAAGGCACCAACCCTGATCCCGACCCACAACCGCAAGTTGACTGCACTAAGGACTTCACCTCTGCACTCAAAGGCGAGTGGCGCGGACAATGGTTAATACCTAACACTGGAAATCACAATGACTACTTGTCGTTCACTACTGTTGACCCGACTCCGACAACACAAGGTGGCAATGTATTTCAAGGCGATTACCTCCTCTATTGCCCCTCAGACCTCGTGCAAATCATGCAAGGAGTGCAAGACCCTGTTATTGCCTCGTGGGCTCAAGATCAAGCTGGTTGGGAATTTGATAACTGCAACCATTTGCTGCTCTACACCGAGTACTGCGCACAAGATTATTATGTAGAATTCAGCGAAGGCGATAACCAGATTGACCTCTACGTGGAAGTTCCAGGTAATGCTGACCGCTTGCATGTAGGCACATTCTATAAAAATTCGTATAATTAAACAAACCTCTAAGACAAGTCTATCTACAAAGAATATTGATTGTTTTATTCATTACTTTGTCATTTAGACTCCAAAACAAATCAGCCTCTCATTCGAGAGGCTGATTTGTTTTGACGGTATTCTAGCAAATCTAGCAATTCTAGCAAATCTAGCAATTCTAGCAAATCTAGTAATTCTAGCAAATCTAGTTATTCTAGTAATTCTAGCAAATCTAGCTTTTCTAGTAAATCTAGCAAATCTAGCTTTTCTAGTTATTCTAGCAAATCTAGTAAATCTAGTTATTCTAGTAATTCTAGCAAATCTAGTAATTCTAGCTTTTCTAGTTCTTCTATTTTATCCTTCGTTGATGTCCCAAGCCAATGCCGATGCGCCGAGAATAGCGGCATCAGACTCCTTAAGAGTCGAGAACAGGACTTTGATTTTGCCCTTCCACTGCGGCATTACATTGTCGTTAAGGGCTTCCACTACGGGTTTCATAATCAAGTCGCCGGAACGTGTGAGACCTCCGAAGAGTACTATGGCTTCCGGTGATGAGAAAGCCACGAAATCCGCCAATGCGGCGCCGAGAATGTGTCCCGTGAATTTGAAGATATCCAACGCCAACTCGTCACCTTGTGATGCGGCATCAAATACATCCTTACTTGTTATGCTTTCAGCCGGTATCTGACGCAGCAAACTGGGCTTATTGGTGGTTTCCAACTGTTCGCGAGCAGTGCGGGCAACGCCGGTAGCGGAAGCATACGCCTCCAGACAACCTGTCTTGCCGCAACCGCACTGACGACCATTATTGCGAACCATAGTAACATGACCCAATTCGCCGGCAAAGCCGTCATGACCATAGAGCAACTCACCATTTACGATGATACCGCTGCCCACACCGGTGCCGAGGGTTATCATGATGAAATTCTTCATGCCGCGGGCTACACCATAAGCCATCTCACCCATAGCGGCAGCATTGGCGTCATTGGTGATGCGGACGGGAAGTCCTATCTCGGCAGACATCAGTTCCGTAAAATTGATGGTAACACCTTGACCCGCCCATTTTAGGTTCGGAGCGTTGGCGATAGTGCCCTTGTAGAAGTTGGCATTCGGAGCACCGATACCTATGCCGCGAACATCATCCATAGAATAGTCCTTGTTAACAAGCTTTTTGACAGCCTCCGAGAGGTTATGAATAAACTCCTTGTGGTCTGTCGTGTCGTCAGAACGTATGGCTGTCTGGGTGAGAACTGTGCCACGGGCGTCAACGAGACCAATCTTGGCGGTCTGACCGCCGATGTCGATACCGACAACATAAGGTTTTTCCATAATAGATAGTTTTTATTGGTTATTTATTAATTCTTATTATTAATCAACGACAATGTCCTTATTGACATTCTTGCTGCCGCTCACTGCGTAGAATAGTATGTAGGCAAGAGCAATTACCGGTATGACATAGCTGATAAGCATATTGCTCACATGGTCTGCCACAAGTCCTTGAAGGAATGGCAGTATGCCGCCACCGCAAACCAAAGCCATGAATATACCCGAAGCGGCTGGTGTGTATTTACCGAGACCTTCGGCGGCGAGATTGAAGATATTGCCCCACATCACTGATGTGCACAGACCCGTTAGCATGATAAAGACCATGCTAACAGGTATAGCGTGGTCAAACATATTTATTGTTATGCTAGCAGGAATCAGCATTACCAATATCAGGAATATTATACCCGTAGCGCTCACTACCGTCAGCATGGTTTTTGATGACACCTTACCGCCTATCGCACCTCCGATAAGCCTGCCGCAAAGCATTAGCAGCCAATAGATACCAACCACTGTGCCGGCTATTTCAGGACCTACTAAAGGGTCGTTGGACATATACAAATTGGCGATGTTAGGTACGCCGACTTCTACGCCAACATAGAAGAATATGGCTATGGCGCCCAATGCGAAATGACGGAACGACAGCGGTCCGTGTGAGTCTTTTTGCTCTTTGCCGCTAAGACGAAGTTCTCGTTCGGCAGCCGTTTCCATATGAGGTTCAGGGATATCCGTGAAGAAAATGACCAGAGCAGCTAAGGCAAATGTAGCCATAGCTATTATCATCACCAACGAGGCATCGCCGACAGTTGCGGTATCTATCGAACCACCAACCAGATAACCAACGAGAATAGGAGTTATAGTGCCGCCAATGCTGTTGCAGGAACCGCCAAACAGGCATAACTGGTTGCCGCGATTGCCACCTCCACCCAAGGTGTTGAGCATGGGATTGACCACAACATTAAGCATACACATCGAAAAACCGGCGATGAATGCGCCTAACACATATACTGCAAAAGATTCTGCGGGACCTGATACCCATTGGATAGCAACACCTATTAAACCCACAGTCACGGCGGCAAGAGATGTGATTTTATAACCCTTGCGCTTGAGAAGCAAACCTGCCGGAATACCCATACAGGCATAGGCTATAAAGTTGGCGAGAGTGCCTAGTTGAGACAATGCGTTTGAAACACCATATTGATTCTTAACGATAACACCCATAGAACCGGCCAGATTGGTAACAAATGCTATCATAAAAAACAGCAGAAACATAACCGCTATGGGCAGATAATTTGTTTTTTGTTTGTTCATGGTATCTGTAAAATTATTAATTTACGTTTCACAATACTTTAAGCAATACAAAATAACTAAAAAAATCCCACATACGCAAATTAATAACCCAAAATTAGCTGTGATAATCCAACTCAAGTTATTAAATATGCCTTTTTCGCATTACGACATCATTTCACTTTTTTTCATTAAAAGCTTTTTATGTAACAAAAAAATTCTATATTTGTAAGTGAAATTATTACCATGTAAATACCATTTTCATAATTTTCTTTTAATATGGCAATTATCAGACCGTTATCGACTTTTAGGAGACGTTGCTTTTGTGTGTTTTTAGTGCTTGTGAGTGTAATGCCGCTCAGTGCCGGCTGGCAGGCCCCGCTACTACATTTTGACTATAAGGATTATCATGGCGGAACGCAAAACTGGGACGTCGTATTCTCGGCTAATAACTGGATGTATGCCGCCAATAATTATGGTCTGTTGGAGTATGATGGTGACCGGTGGAAGTTATATGTTGTACGCAATAACACTGCGGTTCGTTCACTGCTTTATGACGAGGCGGAACTGATATATGCCGGCGCCACTAACGAATTCGGATATTTTGAACCTAATGCTTTCGGCGGACTTAGATATGTTTCGCTAACGGACTCTCTTACCGGTGATTATGCTAATTTTGGTGAAGTGTGGAATATACATAGCGATGCCGAGGCTGTATATTTCCAGACCGATAATTACCTGATAAGGTCAGACAAACGTACTCAGGACATGAAGTTTATAGTGCCCGGAGCACATATTTATTGCTCAGCAACAATTCGTGGCGGAGTATATGTGGCTACTTCTGATGGAGTCTTCGCTCTCGTCGGTGAACAGCTCAATATTCTTAACGGGTCAGATAAGTTGCCCAAAACCCAAATACGAAAGCTAATGCCGTGGGGCGATAACCAGATATTGATAGCAACTTTTGATGCCGGTCTTTATATATATGACGGTATGCAGGTGAAAAAGTTGAACACTAAATATGACCACTTTTTTATTAGCAACAAGATTTACTCAATAGCCGCCACCGAAGACCAACTGGCTGTTGGCACTGTGCGTTCAGGACTTGCAGTGATAAATCTGCATGAGGACACTGCACAGTATTTTGATGTTCATAATGGATTGAATAATAATACGGTACTTAATGTCGTTTACGACAAAGACGGTAATCTTGTTGTAGCGCTCGACAATGGAATCGATGTGGTACTTTTGCCATCCGCCTATTCCACATTTTTTTCCGGAAGTCATGCCTTAGGTTCCGGCTATACGTCTATTCTTCTCAAGCATGGATACTATCTGGGCACCAATCAGGGACTCTATTATCACTCCTACCGTAATTCCGGCGAGTCGGTGAATTTTATAGACCATAGTGACGGGCAGGTATGGAGTTTGGACACCATAAGTGGTATATTGCTCTGTTCACATCATAGCGGATTGTATGTTGTTGATGATATGCATCTTAAACCATTGGTCGAAGGCGATGGCTTTTGGCGGGTACGCAACTATAACTCTCAATATGCCATTGCCGGAGCATATAGTGGTTTCTACCTCTTGGAAAAAAGCGGTGGTAAAATATCTGTGAAGGGGAAAATAAAGGGATTCAGACATACCGCCATGAATTTCGAAATTGACGCGAAAGGAGCTATATGGACTTTGTCGCCCCATGGGGTGTGCCGTCTCACGCTCAATACTGAAGACATGCGCGTCAAACAAGACAATGTTTATACTTACACACATCCACAGGATTATGTTAAGATTTTTAAGGTTAACGACAATGTGGTGATTACCAACGAGTCGTTCTGCCGTGTAGTGGGCAAGGAAGGTGTGCTGACACGCGACAGCGCGTTTTTCAATAATCTTGATGGAGAACATTTCTATCAGGCACTGCAAAGCAATGACAATGGTGATTTGTGGTATTTGAGCGGCGATAATCTATCGGTGCGTAAATGTATTGATCGTCAGACACATACCTACGAATTGCAACCACGCACATTCGTGCTTAATGGCATACAGCCCGTTTTGGGATTTGAGTGGCTTGACGTTTTCAATGATAACGAGGCGATGATAGGCGCTGTGGACGGATTTATACGTTTTGATAGCAGACATTTTAATAATGAAGAACTTACACATGACGATGTCTATGTCCGCTCTGTGGAACTGACGCAAGCCAACGACTCGGTTATTTACGGAGAATCATTCGTTAAAATCCCCGCGGTAGTGGAAGTGAATTATGATTACAACTCTTTGCGCTTCAATTACGGCTCTTCCATCACCATGTCAGGAAAACTCTATCAGTCGTGCCTTGAACCGGTTGATGATGATTTTAGTCGGTGGTCAACATCCACAAGTCGTGAATACACATCACTCCATGAGGGTAAATATACATTTCGCGTTCGCGTGCTTGATATCCAAACCGGCGAACAGCATGAGACGTCAATTCGTTTTCGTGTCCTGCCTCCGTGGCACAGGTCGTGGTGGGCTTGGCTGATATACATGATATTGGTGATATTCGGGCTGTACCTCGTCTATAACTATTTCGAACAGCGATATATTAATGCCAACGAACGCATGGAGTTCGAGAAAAACAGAGCTATACACGAGCGTGAGAAACAACATCTGCTCGAAGCCAACGAGTGGGAGAGGAAACTACGTGAACTCCAAAAGGAAAAGGATGACTATGAACTCAGAAGTAAAAGTCAGGAGATATCTAATCTCTTGCTCAATCAGGTTAACAGAAAAGACTTTGCCGATGATGTGCGCAAGGAGATAGAGGGCGCTGTTGCGGACTTGGAGCAAAGGCACGTGTCACCGGCATTAAAAAAACTGCGCACTCTGATGACAAAACTCGATAGCCGAGAGTCGGGAGAAGTGGACTGGAAACGATTCGAGGAAAATTTCGATATCGTAAACGATAAGTTCATCAGGAAACTTACTGCCCAATATCCATGGCTGAGCAGAAATGAAAAACATCTCTGTGTGTATATCCGTATGGGGCTATATACAAAAGAAATAGCGCCATTGCTCAATATGTCGGTGCGCGGTGTGGAAATGCTGCGCTATCGTATGCGAAAGAAGATGGAACTGAACAGAGACGAAAATCTTGAACAGTATTTTCGTGATTTTGGAGATTAGCAAATTTCAGGAATTTTGCAATAAATATAATCTTAATAATGCGAAAAACAAGCTTATAGCATTATTGAGCGTAGTAATGAAGTATAGTGAAAAATATTATTGTTGTATTTTTGTGAAAACAGCAATCAAGTTGCTTTGCACATTTATATGATATTAAAACTCTAATTTTGGCAATCGAAAATCTAAAACCCATATTTTCATTAACTGCAATAACATGAAAAAAACTTTATCACTACTATTGTTAATGTTGCTTTGTCTGTCCGTGTCGGCGCAAATTCGCGTGACGGGTGTTGTCGGAGCTTCCGACGATCCTGAGCCTGTTATTGGTGCCAACGTGACCGTTAAAGGAACTACACGGGGTACTGTAACGGATTTTGAAGGTAACTTTGAACTTCAGGCTAATGTAGGTGAAACGCTCGTATTCTCCTATATTGGTTATGCTGATCAGGAAGTTACTGTCAAAGGTTCAGCTCCTATTAGAGTTACCCTACAGCCCGACAATCAGATGCTGGAAGAAGTCGTGGCCATAGGTTATGGTGTTATGAAGAAGTCGGACCTCACGGGTGCCGTGACTTCCGTTAAGGCCGACCAACTTACCAAGACTCCGGCTGCCGGTCTTGACCAAGCGCTGCAAGGTCGTGCCGCGGGTGTGACAGTAAATAGTAATTCCGGTACGCCTGGCGGTTCGGCGACAATACGTATTCGCGGTATCGGATCGGCGATTGGCGGCAATGACCCGTTGTATGTTGTGGACGGAGTTATCACCAATGATATCTCTTTCCTCTCTCCTAATGACATACAATCCATGGAAATCCTTAAGGACGCTTCAGCTACAGCCATTTACGGTTCGCGAGGCGCTAATGGTGTTATATTGATTACCACGAAATCGGGTGGTCAGGGCAAGGCCAATATAAGTTTCGACGCCTATTGGGGTATTCAGAACCGCTGGAAGAAACTACCGCTCATGGGAGCCAAAGAAATGGCAGAAACAAAAATGGCGATTGATGCCATGAAGAACGGAGCAGATGCCATGGAAGAATACTATAAGTACGGCAACTTCAATAGCTGGATGTTCTTCTTCAACACCGGTAAGTCGAAGTATTTTCCTGTTATTCAGGGAATGGAGGGCTCTTATGGTGCCGAAGCGCATCATCAGGTGGCTCCCGGCGATGGCTTCGACTATTCCGCCATAGACACTGATTGGCAGGATGAGGTATTCCGCCGTAATGCCTTTATGCAGAATTACAACCTGTCGATAGATGGTGGCAATGATAAAGGTCACTATAGTTTTTCAGCAAGTTTCTTTGATCAGAAGGGTACCCTTAAGGGGTCTGACTATAAACGTCTCACGCTGCGTTTCAATTCCGATTACGAAATACGCCCGTGGCTCAAAATCGGTGAACACCTGTCGTTTATGTCGTCATGGGCGCATAACGATGCGTCGAACAACAATGCCAATGCCGGTGTGCTGAGCCAGTCTCTGCGTATGGCGCCTTGGGATCCGACGCATTATCCCAAAGGAACGCAAAACCTCTACGGAGAAGACTTGAGTGGCGTTACGGCAGCGTCGTCCAATTTCAAGAATGTCTATAACCCGTTCTCTATAATTGATGAGGCTCATCCCAATAACACATCGAACCGCTGGGTCGGTGATTTATGGCTCGAGATAGAACCAGTCAAAGGACTTAAACTGAAGTCGTCAGTGAGCATCGACAATAGCATTAACCGCTCGCGCTTGTTCAAAAATGCTTACGACTACAGTACTTATGACCAGTCGCAAAAAAACTATGTGTCAAGCTCTGTGACGCGCTATAACACTCTGCTTGAAGAAACAACTCTTACTTATGCAAAGACTATAGGTAAGCATAGTTTCTCAATCATGGCAGGTCAGACATGGTCGGAATATAACTACTATACTATCGGCGGTGCCGGTTCTTCGGTACTCAATCCTAACAAGGAACATTGGTATCTCAACCAAACTACCGAAGACCAAACGTATGCCAATGATGGTGTAGCCCGCCAACGCCGTTTGTCATTCCTCGGACGTGCATACTATAGTTATGGTGGGCGTTATATGATTACCGTAAACTTCCGTGCTGACGGCTCGTCGAAGTTCGCCAACAATCCGTGGGGTTTCTTCCCCTCAACGGCTTTGGCATGGCGCATCAGCGAAGAACCGTGGATGAAGGATAAAGACATCTCTTGGCTTGATAATCTTAAGATTAGAGCAGGATGGGGACGTGTCGGCAACGACGGCATACCGGAAGGCTCTTTTGTGGTTAAGATGCATCAGGATAAGTATTCTTTCACAGGATATACCTTTGGCAAGAAACAACAACTGGCTACTGGAGCTACGATTATCACCTATGCCAACACCGATGGCAAGTGGGAAACCAATGAGCAGTGGGATGTGGGTATCGACTTCGGATTCCTCAATAACAAGATTTCAGGCTCCATTGACTACTTCCTGCGCGACACTAAAGATGCCTTGCTGTATGTCAACGCTCCTGCGCATGCCGGCAGCCAATTCTCGATGGTAAACAACGTAGGCGTGATACGTAACCAAGGTATCGAATTGACCCTGAATCACGAAAATCAGGTTGGCAAAGTACACTATAATATAGGTGGTAACCTCTCGTGGATTACTAACAACCTCGAGAAACTCAACGGAGGTTCACAACTCCCCGGTGACCGCACCATGACCGATCAGGGAATGCCCTTGAACTCATTCTGGGGGTATGAATATGAAGGAATATATCAGACTGACCAAGAGGCTCTCGAACACCTCTATCAGTATGACGCCACAACAATCGGTGTTCACGCCGGTGACGCGCGCTACAAAGACATCAACGGTGACGGCAAAATCGATGACAGCGATAAGAAGATGATTGGTAACCCGTTCCCGAAAATCACCTATGGCATCAATTTGGGCGCGGAATTCTATGGCGTGGATGTGCAGTTATTCTTCCAAGGTGTCGCTAAAGTGGATGTGTACAACGCATTGCGCGTATGGACTGAAGGCGCCGGTGATGAAATGACGCTGTCAACATCAATGCGCGATGTATGGATTGGATATACTGACCTTGTGCGTAATTCAATTACAAACCGTACGGGCATTGACGGCGCCAAGTTTGAGAACCGCTCAGGCTCTATACCTAATCCCGTGGGAGCACCCACAAACACCGAAAACAGCACGCGATTCCTCGAAGACGCAAGCTATTTCCGACTCAAAAATATGCAGATAGGCTACACTCTGCCCAAGGAAATAACCAAAAAAGCCCATATTGAGCGCTGCCGCTTCTATGTCTCAGCAACCAACCTGTTTACCGTTACCAAATATCAGGGCTATGACCCCGAGGTTGGCAGTGGAGTGGACTATGGCAACTATCCGCAAAGCCGCACATGGACATTCGGCTTAAACCTGAATTTCTAACATCTAAAAAACATTAAGCCTTATGAAAGCGAAAAATATTTTTATATCTCTTGTTGCGGCGCTATGCCTTGTCTCATGCGAGGATTATCTCACTGCACCAGAGCCCGGAGTTACAAAAGCCGTCGATTACTATTCAAGCGGTCAGGCGTGCATATATAATGTCAATGCATGCTATGCGCCACTATGTTGGGAATACTCCTCTACATACTCCTCGGAATGGTTTATAGGTGATATCGTCAGCGATGATGCCTTAAAGGGCGGACAAAACACCAACGACATGGCGGCGGCGTATGACATGGAGAATTGGAAAACAATATCCAACAACGATTTGCTTAATGATGTCTATCGATCCAACTACCTTGGCATAGGACGTTGTAACCTAGCCCTGAAGAATATTCCCGGCATAGCCGTTGACGATGTGATGACGGCTAAAATCAAAGCTCGTATATTGGCTGAAGCGCATTTCCTGCGTGCCTACTACTATTTCCGTCTTCTGCGCATATTCGGCGGAGTACCACTCACTCTTGACGTCATTGAAACAGCCGATAAATGGACTATGCCGCGAGCGTCGGTGAGCGACGTGTTTGACGCTATCATAGCTGATTTGCTGGAAGCGGAAAAAGACTTGTGGCTCAAGAGCGAATATGCCGATGAAGACCTCGGACGAGTAACAAAAGGCGCGGCGCAAGCCATGCTCATGAAGGTTTATCTGTACATGGCAGGTGACTTCTGGCAGAAACAAGGCGTGAGCCTCTCAGCACAAGAATGTTACAAACAGGCTAAATATTGGGGAGACCTCGTGATAGCGTCAGGTCAATATCAACTCAACCCTGACTATATCGCTAACTTCACCCTTGAGGGAGAGAATGGCATGGAGTCGGTGTTTGAAATACAATATGTGGAAGACCCCAACTCTGACTATGGTGCTGATGCCGGAGGCTTCGGAATGACACGCGGCACATTCTCCGTTATCCTTACCCGCTCGCGCTCATCAAAACTCGGGGGAGGATGGGGCTTTAACAAACCGACGACGAATCTCTACAACGAATTTGAAACAGGAGACAAACGACGCGACGCAACTATTCTCGACCCGATGGGATATATGGAAAACAATAACGAGGAGACATATCTCGGTGACCGATATCTGAATCGCAAATACGCACTCTATGATGTCATAGGCAAAAACGACCCGGCGGCTCACGGCGAGCATGCCGGCAAGGATACCGTGGCGTATTATAAACTGGCGCACGCAACTCGCGGACCTATCAACAACAAGCAAATACGCTATGCCGACGTGCTTCTTATGCATGCCGAAGCGTGCATAGGAGCCGGAGATGAAGGAACTGCGGTTTCAAATCTTAACGAGGTACGTTCAATGCGTAATATGCCTACATATCCGGGATATAAGTTCAAGGTCAATGGCACGGAAATATCCTCCCCGACACTGCTGCAGGCCGTGCGGCACGAACGCAGGGTGGAACTCGCCATGGAAGGACATCGCTGGTTCGATATTGTTCGCTGGAATGGTGCCGAAGGCAATGGCGTCAAGGCGCACATGGAAGCCTATCAGGCTACGGAAACAGATGAAGCGAAGTCGCACATGGCTGCTTTCCAAGAAGGAAAACACGAACTAATGCCAATTCCGGCAAAACAACGTGAACTGAATGGTGCGCTCACACAAAATCAAGGTTATTAGCAATTATTTTAATACTTAATCATCATAAACCAAAAAATTTTAATCATTATGAAAATCAACAAACTGTTAATTGCCATTTTGGCAATGGCAACCATTTTTGCAGGTTGCAAAAAAAGCGATGACAAAAAAGACGAACCCACACCTCCTTCTGGAACTTATGCCATCACACCCAATCCGGCATCAGTGCAGGTAGGCAAGACTGTGCAACTCACTCTTAATCCTGCCGCTGCGGCAGCATGGTCCTCAGGCGACCCCACAAAAGCTACTGTTGACGCTAACGGTCTTGTAACCGGTGTCGCTGTCGGTCAGGCGGTAGTAACAGCAAAGGTCGGTGACGTATCAGCTTCTGTTATCGTAACTGTTACCGCTGACGAACCCATTGTTGATCCGCAGCCGTCTGAATTACATGCTTCACTGAAACACTCTGAATATTACATATTCCAGATGGACGATATCACCCTTGCCAAGATCAGCAGCAAGGTGAAAGCTGACCTTCGCGCCAATGACAATGGTGATGGCTCTAACACACACTCATGGTACATCTGGGAAAACACCTATTCGGCAGGCAACACTTCAGGTCGTAATTTCTATGGTGAAGCAGAAGGTTGGTATTCTTTCCAAGTAGGTACCGTAGGTTGGTCCGGTGGCGGACTTAACATTCATGATGTTATGAAGAAAGACGTCAACGGCAACCCGACAGATGAAGTTGAAATAGCAGGTGCAAAAGACATGAATCCTCTCTCAGCTATCATGGCTAACCCCGCTGACTACGTGTTCCATATCGCTATGAAAACTACCGACCAAGCCGTTCACGCACTTCAACTCGGCGGCGCGGCAGGCTCCAGCTATACCGTAGGTATCGGCGGAGACTTCAATGACAACGGTAAAATCTATGCCAAGGCGGCTGACATCGTTCGTGACGGCTCTTGGAACGAAATAGAAATACCAATGACTACATTCATCAATGGAGGACTGCAATACGTTTCTAACAACACTGAAGCCGTAAACGCTCTCGTGTTCTTGTCAGGAGGTGCGGCAGGCACTATGCTCCAATTTGACGCTTGCTTCATCTACAAAAAATAATCATTACCATAAAACCAATGGGGGTGTTACAGCCCCCATTGGTGATAATTTATCACAAGAGTTCACTCTATAAACATTACACATCGGACTCCACAAACATGAAAAAAATTATTTCCGTTTCCATACTTTTAGCCCTTTGCCTTGCTGCATGCAGCAAAAAAGATGACAAAAATGAGCCGTTGTCATATTTGAGCATCACTCCAAATATGTGTATTCTTGAAGTCGGCAAACTCACCACTCTTACCATCAATACCACAGAAAATGTTGTCTGGCAAAGTTCCGATCCATCGGTAGCAACCGTGCAGGACGGCATAATTACCGCAGTGGCGGAAGGGCACGCAGAAATCACAGCCAACGTTGGTAATGCTGTAGGAAAAGCTGATGTGTATGTCATTCTGCAAGGAGGAACATATCAGGGCGAATACCAACTGGTATGGTCTGAAGAATTTGACGGTAACAGCCTTAATACCAATATGTGGAATATCGAGACCGGTGGTGGAGGCTGGGGCAATAACGAGAAACAGACATATACCGCCTCAGAGAACAACCTGCGTGTACGCAACGGCAATCTTGAGATTGAGGCGCGTAAGGACGGAGAAAACTATTACACCTCGGCACGCATAAATACCAAAGGCAAATTTGATGTGGCGTATGCCAAAGTCGAGGCGCGTATCAAGATGCCGGGTGGTGGAGGTACATGGCCGGCATTCTGGATGCTCGGAAAAGGCTCATGGCCCACTTGCGGAGAGATAGATATTGTGGAGCACGTCGGAAATAATCCAAAATACGCCTCGCATGCCGTGCATACGCGTGAAAAAAACGGCTCAAAAGGCAATAACTGGCATAATAGCCAACTAGTCGAAAACCTCGTGGGAGAATACCATGTCTTCGGAATGGAATGGCTCAAAACTTACTACCTCGGGGTAGATGCCATAAAATTCTATGTTGACGGAGTATATAGCGGCACAACGTATGCCGCGCAAAACGCCACATTCGAGTCATGGCCTTTCACTGCCGACAGACCCGAATTTATTATCCTAAACCTCGCTTTAGGAGGAAATATGGGAGGCACGATAAACAATGACATATTCAACAATCCTGTTATCATGTATGTCGATTGGGTGCGTGTCTATCAGAAAAAAATGTGATTATGAAAAAGTTAATACCACTCATCGCTTTTGTGTTGCTGGGCTTGTCATGCAAAAAAAATGACGAAGCGGCTCCGGTTAACGTACTGGCAATAGTTCCCGAAAAGGTCTCGTTGCAAAGCGGCGAATACGTTAATCTGCAGTTGCTCTATAATGGTGCAGAACTCAGTGCCGGATTGGCACAATGGGCTTCGTCTGACGAGCGGGTGGCATACGTGTCAGCGGGATTGGTATTGGCAAAAGCTAAAGGAACAACGGTGGTGACAGCCATCTATAATAACAGTACCGCACAGTGCAATGTCGTAATAGGCAGCGAAGAACAACTGTCGCCTACCGAAAATTTCACGAAATCCGTGAAGTACCTCACGCGCAGCGCCAAACGAGGTGTAGGATTCAACTTCGCGCAATTCCCTCAAGAAGATGTAGCAGCTCTCTCGCCTTTTGTGTCGTGGTGCTATAACTGGGGCTCGCAACCGGCATCGGCGCAAATTTCAAACCTCTTGGATGCCTCAAATGTTGATTTCATACCCATGGCATGGAACGGAGTCAATGAAGCGCAGATAAGAGCCTATAAGCAGACACATCCGCATTGTGAATATATCCTCGCATTCAACGAACCCAACCTCAACGATCAGGCGAATATGACACCGGCGCAAGCAGCAGCAAAATGGCCTGAACTGAAAAATATAGCCGACGAGCTAGGACTCAAAATAGTATCGCCGGCAATGAATTACGGAACTCTGGAAGGATATCACGACCCCGTGAAATGGCTTGACGAGTTCTTCCAACTGGTGCCCGTAACTGACGTGTGCGCAATAGCCCTGCACTGCTATATGCCGGCTGCGTCATCAATGTACTCTTACATACACCGTTTCGATAAATATAATTTACCAATATGGATGACGGAATTCTGCTCTTGGGATAGCCCCAATCCCCAGAATGTCAATGCGCAAATCGACTATATGAACGAAGCGGTATTGATGCTTGAGGCTGAACCGAAAGTGGAGCGCTACGCATGGTTCATACCACGCGCATCAGGAGCAGTGGAGAGTTACCCATATATGCAATTGCTCTCAAAAACCAACATAGGACAACTGTCACCACAAGGCGAAGTCTTTGCCGCAATTACCACGCTCGACAACAACACGTGGCTGCCAACCGATGCGCCGATACTATGCAACACGTTCAGTAACTGCTCGGCGGCGGAAAGTATCAGAAACGGCACTTTTGCTGCGGCGCCACATTTGAGACCTTCCACCGACAATCCGTCAATGTTGATGCTGACGAATATGGCAGCAGGACAATGGATTGAGTACCAAATTGATGTAAAGGAACAAACAACAACAATGTCTTTCAGACATCTCGGTATAACAAAGTCCGCGTTAACAATATTTGTTGATGGAGAGCAAAAAATAGTAACCGACATCGAGTGGTCTGATATGAAATGGACTACGAAAGATATAGACTTCACTCTCAATGCCGGACATCACACTCTGCGACTATGTGTTCCCACAGGACATATTTATTTCGGGTGGTTCAAACTACAATAAGATAGCATTACTAAAGTCTTTTAATTTAACTATATGAAACAACTTTTACCCCTGCTAATGATGGTATATGCCATTTCCGTCAATGCTCAAGACCTTCTAATAGAGGATTTTGAGAATGTTAGCAGTGTATGGGAAACAGTGAGTTGCTATTCCGATGTACGTGATAATGCTTTCAAACAGGGGCTTAATCTTTCCGGTAAAGTGCTTTATATAGTCCGTGCTCCCGGCTGCGACAACTGGTCAGGAGCCATATACACTCCTTCTGAACCAATACGCGGGTACAGCTATGTGCATATTTACATGTATCGTACGAATGGCAACAAACCTAACCTTAAGATTTCCGAAAACGCCCCGTCAGGCGGCAGTACTGACCTCGAACCTGTCAATAGTATAGTGGCTAATGAATGGCAGGACGTGGTATTTGATATCTCAGCTTTTTCACAAGTTGATTTTCTGATGATTATGGCAGACCGCACCGCCATCACCAATGATGCGGAAATCTATTGCGACCAGATACTTCTCTCCAATGATGCCGCGCCACGCACAGCGGTATTGCAACCGGCGGAGCAAGACCCCTCGGAACCTATAAGCGGAGAAGTGGATAGTGAGGGGTACCGACTGATGTGGTCTGATGAATTTGACGGTACGGCACTCGACCGCAACGCATGGACCACGGAAATAGGTACCGGCGACAACGGATGGGGCAACTGGGAGCAGCAATACTATACCGATGATGCAATAACAGTGGAAGACGGAAAGCTTGTTATAACAGCAACAAAACGTGACTATCAAGGTTCGCACTATACTTCCGGACGCATGATTTCGCGCGACAAGATGTATTTCACCTACGGCAAAGTGGTGGCTTCTATCAAATTCCCTGACCTCGCTAACGGCTTGTGGCCGGCATTCTGGATGATGGGAAATGACATAACATCTGTCGGGTGGCCGCGGTGTGGCGAAACGGACATCGTTGAAATGGGTAACGCAACAGGCATCAGCAATGGCACGCAGGACCGCTATTTCAACGGAGCAAGCCACTGGGGGGAAAACTGGCCTCAAGCAAGCACTGCCAATGCGCAGAATGCACCTTATGCCATCACCGACGGTAACTACCACACATTCACTTGTATTTGGACGCCTACACAAATAAGTATGTATCTCGACCGCGATATATATCCCAACGTGGAACCTTACCACACATTAGACATCTCAGACCATAGCGGACAACTATGGACTGCTGGAACATACTTCAATAAACCCAACTTCCTGCTGTTCAATATGGCCGTCGGAGGACAGTTTACAGGACTTAATGCAAACGCCATTACAGCCCTTAATAACGGTCCGAGGAGTATGTATGTCGATTATGTGCGCGTCTATCAACGGGGTGACGAGGGCGAGACATTGCATAAACCCAACTCACAAACTGCCTTGCGGGACATCAGTGCTGACAAGGATGTGGACAGAATAGAATGGTATGATATGCAGGGGCGGAGAATAGAACCGGCAACAAAAGGGCTATTTATCAAAAAAACAATATTCACCGACGGCACTATGAGGGCTGACAAAGTGCTGTTCAATCACTAAATAATTGTTATTTCTATGAGAATTAAGTCGCTGATATTATCGCTGTTATGTGCTTTTGCGATTTATGGGCAGGAGCAGTGGAAGCTTGTGTGGCATGACGAGTTCAACGGCATTACTATAGATACCGCCTCATGGAATTTGGAGGATAACTCACGTGGCGGGGGCAATGCCGAATTGCAGTACTACACACCTCGCAACGCATCTATCGAAAAACATCCTGTCACCGGAGATAGTTGCCTTGTAATCAAAGCTCAACGCGAAAACTACAGAGGCAGACCGGCAACATCGGCACGGCTTAATACGCAAGACAAGGTCACAGTGAAGTATGGTAAGATAGAAGCTCGGATAGCATTCCCAAAGACTGCTGACGGACTTTGGCCGGCGTTCTGGATGTTGGGAAATAACCTCGCTACAAATCTCGGTGACAATGACGATATAGACAAAAAAATCAAAGAATTAAAACGACAAGGACGTGTCGTGTGGCCCAAATGCGGAGAGATAGATATTTGCGAAATGGGACATGTCAACGGTATCAAGAACGGTACTCAAAGCCGTTTCTTCAACGGGGCGGCACATTGGGGCGAGAGTTTCAATAATGGTAAATACCCCAATACGGCAGGAATGTTTACTGCTCCATACGATGTACAGGGCGATTTCCACCTCTGGACGGTGATATGGGATGAAAAGCATATAGCCATGTATCTTGACAACGATAAGTACCCCGATGCAAAACCCTACTTCTATCTTGAACTCAAAAGTAATGGCAGAAACAAACCCGGACGCTATTTCAGACACCCGTTTTATTTTGTGCTCAACCTCTCGGTAGGCGGATTTTTCCCCGATATGCCCTCTGCCGAGAAATATCCGGAAGTGATTACAGCAGATGACCCGGCATTCCAACGTGTTACGGCATTGCCCGCTGACGGAACACCGGTCAAAATGTTCGTGGACTACATTAGAGTCTATAAACAATAGAGTGTCTGGCTCAATGACATAATTATTGAAATACAGAAGTTCGTATAATTCGTTAGAAAAAACAGAAGAAAATAATATTAATCCGTAAGCAGTGTCTATTGTCTAATAGCGAGCGTAAGCGAGCGGTCTTTTATCTTTTATCAATTTTATGAAACTCTCAGTAAAAGAAAAACTAGGTTATAGCCTTGGTGATACAGCCTCGCACTTTGTGTGGGACCTTGTAGGTTTCTGGCTGTTGATATTTTACACCGACATTTATGGTCTTACCCCATATTTGGCAGGTGTGATAATGTTCGTGGGTAGTATTTGGGATGCCGTGATGGACCCCGTTGTCGGTGTTATCAGCGATCGCACTAACACTCGTTGGGGCAAATTCCGTCCCTACCTGCTATTTGGTGCCGTGCCCTATGCCATACTGGCAGTGTTGGCATTCACAACGCCCGACTTTACCATGAGTGGTAAATTCGCCTATGCTATGATAACATGTCTGCTGTTGAGAACCGCATACGCTTTCGTTAATCTGCCTTATAGCTCCCTAAGTGCCGTGATGACCGATGATAGCAATGAGCGGGCGTCATTGAATACATATCGTTTTATCTCAGCCTATATAGGGCAGTTTATTGTAACCGGAGCTGCATTATATCTCGTATCGTTCTTTGGCGCTTTGGGTCAACAAGGTGACTCTGTCAATCAGGCGCAGGGCTATCAAATCACCGTCATGCTGTTCGGAGTGCTCAGCGTCATATTTTTCCTGATAACTTTCTTTACCACCAAGGAACGGGTACCAGAACCCAAAAAACAAGATAATAATGTGCTAACCGATTTCAAGTACCTATTCATGAATAAGGCATGGATAGTGCTCACTATCGTTGGTATAGTGTCATTCATTATGTTTGCCATGCAGAATGCCGCAATAGCATACTATTTCAAGTATTACATCGCTGATGCCGAAAACGTGCAGCTATTCAATATCGTAGGCACTGTGGCACTAATAGTGGCTTTACCGGCATCAAAGCCTTTGGCAAAACGTTTTGGTAACAAAACCGTGTATATCATGTCCTCGGTCCTGTCAGGAATTTTCTTCGCGCTGATATATGTCGCCGGCGATAACTTATTGCTTGTTTATACTTTTAATGTCCTTGCCAAGATGGCTTATGCTCCTGCCGTACCATTGCTGTGGACTATGCTTGCGGATGTTGCCGACTATGGCGAATGGAAATTTAACCGCCGCACTACAGGCTTATGTTTTTCGGCATCTGTACTGGCGCAGAAATTAGGCTGGGCGATAGGAGCTGCCGCGGCAAGCTGGATACTCGGCGTGACGCATTTCGTAGCCAATGCCGACGTGCAGAGCGATAGCGCTATGCTTGGAATAAGACTACTGGTGAGCGTCATACCGGGAGTGCTGTACGCCTCGTGCGCGCTGGTGATGATATTCTATGGACTTGACGCACAGACTATGGAGGAAATGAAGCAAGAACTTGCCGACCGCAGAGTGGAAATAGAAAATGATTAACATACAGTAACTAACACACAGTCAATAATGTACTTAGGAAAAAATAAAATTGTAGAACCTGCTCGTCAAGCCGAGGGGCGTTTTGTGGATATCGATGGCGAAAAATTCTATCAGATAGCCGATTACGACACTATGCAGCCTTTCTTTATCAGTTTGGCATCGGATACCGATTTGTGGATGTATGTCTCTAGTACAGGAGGACTGACTTGTGGTAGACAAAGCCCCGACAAAGCTTTGTTCCCGTATTATACTGACGATAAAATTACCGAGCAGTATGAAATGACAGGCCCCAAGACCATCATTCGCGCTACGAGGGAAGGTAATACTTTTCTCTGGGAACCTTTCAGCGAACGGCAGCAGGGGCTCTATCATCTGCGCAGAACAATAGCAAAAAATACCATCGGCAATAAACTGCTATTTACTGAAACGAACATCGACCTCTCGTTGACTTTCAAGTATCTCTGGTGCGCTTCTGACCGCCATGGTTGGGTGCGTAAAGCGACACTGATCAATACATCCCTGAAAACTTGCAGCGTGGAACTTATTGATGGTCTGCAGAATGTGCTTCCGGCAGGTGTGGACCATCTCACACAAAATACCTATTCAACACTCGTTGATGGATATAAAAAAACAGAACTCGTCGAAGACACCTCACTCGTTCTTTTCCGTATGGAAGCCATACTGGTGGACCGTGCCGAACCCAGCGAGTCATTACGCTGCAATACAGTTTATTGCGTGTCTCTTCCCGAAGCCGATTACTTGCTCAGCTCAAGGCAATTACGCAATTTTCGCACCGGAGCCGGTATAGTGCCCGAAACAGAGAGTAAAGGAGTAAGAGGTGCTATTTTTGCTCATGCTAAATTAGATTTTCAAGCCGGAGAACAGCGCACATGGTATTTTGTGGCGGATGTGGCAAAGGACGCAGTGCAAGTCAGACGCATGATAAATATGCTCAGTCAGGACAATCTTGCGCAAGACATCGAGGCAGGTATGGCTCATAGCCGGCAAACTCTATGTGACATAGTAGGGCAAAACGATGGTTTTCAGCATACTGCTGATGAACATAACGACGCACGACATTTCGCTAATACTTTGTTTAACACAATGCGTGGCGGTTTCTATTGCGATGACTATGAGATTAATGGTAAAGCTTTTGCCAATCACGTCAGGCTTTTCAATAGAGAAGTGGCTGTTCGCAACGACGCTGTGCTGCACGCTTTGCCCGAACAGATACAATATGCCGACCTGCTTAGTCTTGTCATTAATACGCGCGATAAACAACTGCACCGTTTGGCTCTCGAATATCTGCCTCTCACGTTCAGTCGAAGGCACGGAGACCCCTCACGGCCATGGAATCTGTTCAATATTCGTGTCAACGATCAGAACGGCAAACGCATAATTTCCTATCAAGGCAATTGGCGCGACATATTCCAAAACTGGGAAGCGCTATCACTGTCTTATCCGCTATATATCAACGGAATAATAGCTAAGTTCCTCAATGCCACAACGATCGATGGCTACAATCCTTATAAGATAACGTCCGAAGGCATAGACTGGGAGGTTATAGAACCCGATAACCCGTGGTCTAATATCGGCTATTGGGGTGATCATCAGATTATTTATCTGCTCAAACTTCTCGAACTTTCATACCATCATAATCCACAAGCACTGCGGGATTTGCTCAACGAAGCGATATTCGCTTTCGCCAATGTGCCGTATCGTCTCAAAACATTTGACGAGATAGTCCGTGACCCTAAAAACTCTATACGCTTCGATGCTGAATTACACAATGCTATCTTCGCTGCAATACCAACTTATGGTGAAGACGCAAGATTAGTACGCGATGCCGAGGGTGGCGTGCAACTTGCCACAATGGCGGAAAAACTGCTCATACCGCTACTCGCCAAACTCGGAAACTTCATACCCGCAGCGGGAATATGGATGAACACCCTGCGACCCGAATGGAATGATGCCAATAACGCCCTTGTGGGCTATGGCGCGTCAATGGTAACATTATGTTATATGAGGCGGTACGTGAACTTCATCAAAGAACTCTTTGCCGCTATGGGGCAATATCGCATATCAGCGGATGTGGAGAAGTTTGTTATGGAAATAATGGAAGCCATGAGACTGACAAAACATTGTCTCAATAAGCATTTCACTGATGAGGAACGTTATCGCTTCACGGAAATAGTAGGACGTGCCGCGGAGCATTATCGCAACAAAGCATATCAAGGTTATAGTACAACGATCGTCAATGTCAGTCAAGGGGCGCTGAATGAGTTTTTCGACCTTACGCTGCGTTTCATCGACCATTCTATCAATGCCAATAAACGTCCCGACGGACTTTACAATGCCTATAACCTCGTCCAATTCTCTGAACAAAAAATCAGTGTCGAAACCCTCTATCCAATGCTCGAAGGGCAAGTGGCGGTGCTCAGTTCAGGAACCATCAAAGCCACACAAGTCGCTGAACTGCTTGATAGTATGCGGACCTCGGACCTTTACAGACCCGATCAAAACAGTTATATGCTCTATCCAAACAGACGCCGCCCGTCATTCCTCGAAAAGAATAATATATGCCCCGAACTTGCTAAACAACCCGTCATTCAACGGCTGCTCAAAGAGCATAAAGGAATTATAGTCGATGTTGATGACATAGGAGGTGTGCATTTCAATGCCGATTTCAATAATGCCGACTTTATGTTCCGGGCTGTTGACAAATATGGTATAGTACTCAATGGAGAAGAACACCGTCAACTCGCTGATATTTACGAACAAACATTCCATCATCATGCCTTCACCGGTCGCAGTGGCACGTTCTATAAATACGAAGGACTCGGGTGTATCTACTGGCACATGGTGTCAAAACTGCTACTCGCTGTTGGCGAAAATATCAGACAAACACAAGAACCTGAAGTCCTTCAACGACTTAAAAAACACTATCGGGCAATTCGCGATGGTATAGGCTCGCACAAAACGCCACAGCAGTATGGTTCTTTCCCATTTGACGCATATTCTCATACGCCATCAATGGCGGGAGTGCAACAACCGGGAATGACAGGACAAGTCAAAGAAGACATCATAAACCGCTTTTTCGAACTCGGAATAGAGGTTATCAATGGTGAGATACATATAGTTCCGACTATGATACAGCGAGTTGATTTTATTGATGACAAGCTCGATTTTACCTATTGTGCCGTGATGTTTGAGTACTTTTTGTCTGACCAAGAACCACAAATAGCTATTGAATTCGCTGACGGAACATCATGCCACGTCGAGGGCAGTGTGATACCGGGAGACATCGCGACTCTGATATTCAGCCGTAGTGGAAAAGTGAAAACAATCAAATACCAATTCCAACCAAAAGAATAAAAGAATTACTGTCTCATTTCCGAATCTCCGAATTTCCGAATCTCCGAATACTTTCGACCCATCAGAATTTTTCAAATCTTCCGCCTCACATCTCCGGATTTTCTGAACATTAAGTGGATTTTGATATTTCATTCTCAATAAAAGGACCTAATCTTCTGTCCATCTCCGTAGAACGACAACCCATTTTTCTTGAACCCATGATGAAAAAGCTTCTTCTTCTATTCCCATTGTTTGTCACGGCATGCACGTCAAGTATTACGACTTCAGAAGTGCTTCTCACCGCTGCGTCAGGCGAGAAATGTGCCGTGCAACCCGCAGTAACTTTTACAACTAACACATTGTCATACGCGGCTTTTGTGGATGTAAATCACGAGAAGCAGACAATAGATGGCATAGGTGGTTCAATGACCGAATCTTCGGCCTTTGTGCTGGCATGTCTGCCAAAGGAAACGCGGTATGCCGTTCTGCGCGAGCTCTTTTCCGATAGTGGAGCCAACTTTTCAGCGGCGAGGACTATGATAGGCGCTTCGGATTTTACACTCGAGGGATTTTACAGCCTCGACGACGTTGAGGGTGATACCGCATTGGAGAATTTCTCTCTCAAAGAAGACAAAAAAGGCTTTTCAAAAGAAAAATATCCGCAAATCGTTGATGAGCAATTTGATCTCTATCACCTTATCACTGAAGTGGCTGACATCAAGAGACAGCAGACCGACAACATCTTACACCTTATTGGTAGTCCTTGGACAGCACCGGCATGGATGAAAGATAACGGCAAATTCTATGACAAAGAAAACAGGCGCGGAGGTTCACTGCGCATAGAATATTATCAGACTTTTGCCGACTATTTTGTCAGGTATCTCGCGGCATATCGCAATGAAGGCATTGAGTTTTGGGCTGTTACGCCGGAAAATGAGCCAATGGGCAATGACGGGTCATGGGAAAGCATGGACTTCCCGCCGGCACAAGAAGCTGAATTTATCGGCAAATACCTTGGTCCTACTCTTGCTGAAAATGGCTTCCAAAATGTTAAAATTCTTGGATTTGACCAAAACACCTTTGAAATGAACCCCTATGTTGATGCCATATATGGTGACAGCGCGGCACGACGTTACACCGCCGGTATGGCACTGCATTGGTACGGAAGTACAGTATCATGTTTTCCGGAGCACCTTGATTCTATTCATAACCTCTATCCTGATAAGATTTTGTTCCATACCGAAGGTTGCGTCGATAACCTCGGGCGGGACCCTTGGGCTGGGGTTACAGACCCTGTGGGCTTCAAAGAGTCAGGATGGTTCTTAAATGACGATTTCTGGTGGAATGATAATGCTACCGATTGGGCATACAGCACTCCTTTCTGGCCAGAATGGCATCCAAAATACGCACCGGTACACCGCTATGCCAAATATATTATTGAAGGCATGAACCATTGGATGACAGGTTTCGTGGACTGGAATATAGTACTTGACAGTATCGGAGGACCAACACATGTCTTCAACCACTGTGCCGCAGAAGTTATGGTTGACTATCAGTCCGGTACGGTCTATTACACACCTTGCTTCTATGTCCTTAAACAAATGAGCCGTACTATACGGCCGGGCGATGTCGTGCTCAGCTCAAAATGTGAAATGGAAGGAGTGTATTTGCTCGCTACGCGCAATGCGCAAAAAATTATCACAATAACCGTCCTCAATTCCAACAAGCAGAGCATGACTTTGCCGATGTGTGTCGGCGACTATTCGGCACAAGTGCAACTACCTGCCAATTCCTTGCTCACTCTTCGCATTAAAGTCTGAAAAACAGCATTGACCAATTTGTTCCGTAGTATCGAATGTTACTCTGTCGTTGTGCATAACTCACTACAAAAGACCGTGTTTAATAATTTGTAATTGACCGAAAATAAGATGATAGTTAGGAAAATATTAAAATATGTTCTCATTCTTGCTGTTGCGGTATTTGCTGCATGCACCGGCAAGACAGCTGCAGATCCCTTAAGTCAAAAAGTGGATTCGTTGCTCGCCTTGATGACTTTTGAGGAAAAAATAGGTCAGATGAACCAACTTGAGGGATGGATGAACGCCGATAAGGAAGCGCAAATACGTGCAGGACAAGTTGGCTCGCTACTTAATGTGGCAGACCCGAAAGAAGTCAATCGCCTGCAGCGTATCGCTATGGAAGAGAGTAGGTTAGGAATTCCACTGCTGTTTTGCCGTGATGTAATTCACGGTTTCAAGACTATACTGCCAATACCCATCGGACAAGCAGCTACGTGGAATCCACAGCTTGTGGAACAAGGGGCTCGCATGACGGCCGAGGAAACGGTGCAGACCGGCATTAGGCTAACATTCTCGCCAATGGTTGACATAGCTCGCGACGCTCGATGGGGAAGACTGGCAGAAGGATATGGAGAAGACACATATCTCACTGAAGTAATGGGAGCTGCCACGGTGCGGGGATACCAGTTTTCATGTGCTAATAATCCAATTAACGACAGTGACCAAATAATCAATGGTTTGGCTGCTTGCGCAAAACATTTTGCCGGCTATGGAGCTTCAGAGTCCGGCAGGGACTACAACACTACGTGGATACCTGAAATACTACTACGGGACGTCTATCTGCCACCTTTTAAGGCTTGTGCCGAGGCAGGAGCAATGACCATGATGTGTTCTTTCAATGCTCTGAACGGATTGCCGTCATCAGCCAATCAACATCTCAATATTGATATCCTGCGCAACGAGTGGAACTACGACGGGGTACTGATATCTGATTGGGGATCAGGTTCCGACTTGATACCTCACGGTCTCTGTGCCGACAAACAGGAAGCCGCAATAAGGTGTTATCAAGCGCAGATGGAGATAGATATGGAAGGACACCTCTACGAAAAATACGCACAGCAATTGCTCGATAAGGGAGCGATAGACCGGAAACGTATTGATGATATGGTGCGTAACATACTGAGACTCAAATTCCGGCTCGGACTTTTCAATCAACCTTACGCAACAACAGAAACACCAGAATATTACTCGCAGAAAGCACTCGATACAGCTCTGAAAACAGCGCAAGAAAGCGCCGTACTACTCAAAAATAACGGCATTCTGCCGCTTGTTAATAACGACAATAAGGTAAATATTCTTATCTGCGGACCGCTCGCCGATGCCAAGAAAGAACAATTGGGAACTTGGATTTTTGATGGAGAACCCGAACATAGCGTCACACCACTGATGGCTTTCAAGCAGGATAGCCGTTTCAGTGTCGCTTATGAACCGGGACTTACCTATAGCCGCGATACTTCTGGCGAAGGCATTGAGCGTGCCGTGAAAGCTGCCAAAAATGTCGATGCTATACTATATTTTTGCGGCGAGGAGGCCATCCTTTCAGGGGAGGCAAGGTGCCGTGCCGACATAAACCTGCCGGGAGCACAATGCCGCATGATGGAGGAGCTGGCAAAAACAGGCAAACCTGCAGTAATGATTGTTATGGCGGGCAGACCGCTTACTATTGGCAATGAAGTGGAAAAAGCAGCAGCTGTACTCTACGCATATCACGGAGGAACTATGGCGGGACCGGCACTGCTTAGTGTTATTGCCGGTGATGTTGTCCCATCAGGACATTTGCCAATGACTATGCCGCAGATGGTAGGACAGGTGCCCATGTACTATAATAGACTTAATACCGGACGACCGGCTACAACACCAATGCTTATCAATGACATACCCATCGGATGCCCGCAATTTTCGATAGGACAGTCAAGTTATCATCTTGAAGTTGGTGACCAACCTTTGTTCCATTTCGGTTATGGACTGAGTTACACAACTTTCGAATATGGCGAAGTGGATATCGTGGAGTCGGTAGGCAAGAACCATGACTCAGGAACCGAAAGACAGGAGTTCTCTGTGAAGTGCTCAATCACTAATACTGGGAAATATGATGCCATGGAAGTCCCGCAGCTCTATGTCCACCAAATGTCAGGAGAACTCGCCAGACCGGTTAAGGAACTCAAAGGATTCAGGAAAATAATGATAAAATCAGGGGAGAGTGTTACCGTAGAATTCAAGCTGACACCCGACGACCTTGCTTACTGGCACGAGAAATGGAAAGGCAAAACCGCTGAATATTACCGCACTACAGACCCTGCTGATTACGAGGTATGGGTGGCGCCGGACAGCAGATGTTTAACCCGTTCAAAAAAGATTACAATACATTGAAAAGTAAAAAAAAATAATTAAATTTGCATAAAATCTAATTCCTAAAATCTACTTCATTATGAAAAAATTATTTACTTTCTCGTTTGCTCTGATGCTGTCAGTGGTGACGGTATTCGCACAATCAGAATGGTGCAGCAAACAGCTTTGGCATGATCTGCCTTATGGTTCAACACCTAAAGCCAATGCCAATACTGAGTCTCTTGCGCTCTTCTCGGTACAGGATAATGGTGACGGCACTATCACGTTCACCATAGCCGCAGACCCCGAAAATACAGCACATAGCGACATAGACTTTATTCTTATTAATCCTATGGCTCTCTCGGCAGGAACGGACGTTGATAATGCTGCCGACTCTCAATCATCATTGTCTGTGAATTATACCGTGCCTGATGGAACATCAGAACTCACGCTCGAAGTCCTCTGGTCTTATGCCGGATGGCCCGGACGCTGGATGACACAACAAATGACCGTTAACCTCGCGGACATTTGTTCTGAAGGCAGTGAACCGGTTGTGGCTGAACCGGTATTTGAAGAAGACGCATTCATCACTTGGAGCGATACAGAAGCTGCCGATTACAAGCAAAATACAACCTTCGGAAAACTTATTGTGCTTGCCGGAGACTCTGTCGGTGAAGACAATAAGGACAAAAAACATGTTACCGTTGACGCCAACAATAAAAAGTACAAAGAAGATGGTGAGGACCACAACTTCACACATCGTCTGAAACTCAACGGCACAGGAAATAAGAACTTCCGTGTCATGAAAGCTAACGTAAAGGGTGCCTGCACTATCAATCTCTACCTGCTTTCAGGCAGCAGCTCCGGTTCCGACCGCTATATCAATGTCGATATTAATGAATTTGCGGGCACGGCAGCAGAAGCCGTTCATGCCGCGCAAATAGCAGCACCACCCACATTCTCAGGGGCTAACGGCAGCAATGTGGCAAAAGGCTCATACCACTATGAAGGCACAGAACCGGCAACTATCTACCTCTATTCACAAGCCAGCGGTATCAATATCTACGGATTTGAAGTCGTTTATGATCAGGCGGTAGAACCCGAGCCTGACGTAAACCTTGCGCTCAATAAGCCCGTTGTGGCAGGCTTTTCAGCAACCCCAGCTGCAGAAGCTGTGGACGGAAACTATGGCTCACGTTGGGGCTCTAACGGTGCTACGCACGACGCAACCGGCGAAAATTCACAAGACTGGATTTTTGTTGACCTCGGAGCGGTGTATGACATCAGCACCATCAAAATATGGTTCGAAAACGCGGCTCCTATCGACTACTCTCTCTATACATCCTTGGACGCCCAAACATGGACAGAAATAGGCGCATATAACGTAGAACCTAACCATACCGGTGGCGCCGACGAAAGCGCTGTAAATGTTTATACATTCGATAATGCGCAAGGACGCTTTGTCAAATTCCTCGCACGCACGGCAACGTTTGGCTTCGCGTATGGCGTCTCAATATGGGAATTTGAAGTTTATGGAACGGCGGTAAATATCGTGGACGACGAAGCACCTGAGATGTCATCTGCTACACTGGTCAGCGCAAACCATAATTCTATTGTTATCGCTGTGAGCGCTACCGATAATTTTGCAGTCGCCTCGTATCATGTTACTGACGCCGCTAATGGCATAGACCTCACCCTGCAGGCTGTTGATGGCAATATAACCATCAGCAACCTAAATATGTCAACGGACTATAACTTCATGATCATGGCTGTTGACCTCAATAATAACGAATCAAACAATAATATTTTAGTAAGCGCATCAACCTCTGCCGACAACACTCGTCCTTGGACTGCACCTGCCGAGCCTACCTTTGCTCCGGAAGATGTCATCAACATATTCTCAGGCGCATATCCGGCTCCAAATCCGGCTTGGTCATTCGGTAACGGATGGTACCACGGAGCGCGCTTCAGCATTGTCAATATCGATGGCAATGAGGTACAACTCTATCAGGACGCTCCGGCTGACGGCTTAACCGGCGCGCAAATCGTTGACTTCGACGGCTCAGAAATGACGCATATCTACTTCGACTTCTGGGCACAAGAAGCAGGAACTATCGTATTCAAATTAGTCACGCATAACGATGCCAACCAGAATATTGACCTCAACTCACAACCTATCAACGTACCTGCCGGATGGTCAGTAGTTGACCTCGTCATTGCCGACGTGTTCCCCACCGCTAATCTCGCGAAAGTATTCCAATTCGGCCTTGTAACACCGTCAATGGCTAACTTCGCTCTCGACAATATCCTGCTCTATAAGGTTGCAGGCAGTGAAACAGCTCTTGACATGATACAGAATACAGGAATACGCTACTTCAACGGAATGCTCTACAACCAAAACAACGTACGCATGGAAGTATTCAATGTCAATGGTCAGAAAGTTGCAGACACCACGTCAGACCTCGACATGAACGCTATGGCTAACGGAGTTTATATGGTACGCGCTAACAAAGCAATACTGAAAATAGTGAAGTAAACCATAGCAACTATAAACAGAAAAACGGGTGCCTTTGGGTGCCCGTTTTTTGTGTATTCAAGAAAAATATGTTATCTTTGTGCTATATGAAATAACCCTAAAAAACTATTGTTATGAAAAAAATCTACATTATTCTTATCGCGTTATTGACAATGCCATTTGCCGCACAAGCACAATGTACAGGAACGGGAAATACTCAGGATGGCGAATACTATTCCACTGACCACTGCAAAGAATGGACAAACGGCTATTCATGGGATTTTCAGACAGTTGCCGGAGGAATACAAATCAGTGTTACAAGCCTCGATGACTTTGAGGGAATGGGGGCGGCATATCTTTTCGACCGCACCAATAACGGCTTTGCAGAATACCAGATGACTTTAAATGGTAAAACTGCAACATATACCCTGCAAGGTTATTCACAAGGACAGGCGGTGTCTTTCGTTGTCAAATTCCTCGTGGCGGGAGGCGATATCTTTACTAAACGTTTCGCGTATAGCGTCGGTGACAACTGCCAACAAGGCACTGCCGCTGCCTGCTCGGGACACAGCACGCAACATGACGTTTTCTACACAGAACATGATGCGGCGGCAACATCATTTGAACGAGGCTATGACTGGAAGATGGAAACAACTCCACAAGGAGTGAAAATTACTGTGGAGTTTCTCGAACAATGGGTGGGAATGGCAGCCCCTTATCTCTTTGAATTCCACGAAAATGGTACCATGAACGAACATCAAATGCAATGGGCGGGGCAAGTGGCGAGCTATACACTGTCAGGATATAACGAAGGCGAAGAAGTTACCATTCTTGTCAAAATAGCCTATGCCCTGCACGTGGCATTCACACAACGACTCACATATACCGTGGGCTCGGCATGCAACCCATCTGACGCTATCACGGACGTCATTGCCGATAAAAATATCGACTTCAATGCGCCTATGGAAATATTCAATGCGCTCGGAGCAAAAGTCAATGCTGATTTCAATAGCCTGCCTAAAGGTGTGTATATCATTCGGCAAGGAAAACTGACACGCAAAGTAATGCGCTGAGTATAGCCTGTTTGTGATAATAAAAAATTATTTGTAACTTTGGCGCATAAAACATAAAAACACATACAAGTATGAAACGTTTTCTAACAATCTTTATCGCTCTCGCGGCACTGGTCTTTTCAGGCTGTAAGGACAAAGACGACCCTAAAAAATCTGGGGCGGAAATCAAATTGTCGATAGACTACAAAACAATCCAAAGTGGTACTTTTTCCGTAATAATTGAGTGTGATGCGGCGTGGAAAGCAAGTAGCGAAGCATCATGGATAACACTATCGCCGGAAAGCGGAGAAGGGGGCAATGTAGTCTTGGTAACTGTTGAAGCCGGTACACAAGAACAGGCGGAAGTGATTTTTACTTCCGGGGCATACACGGCAACCCTCACAATTGTCAGAAAAGCAGACACTTCATTAGACACCTATCTTTCTGCTACACCGATATTCATTCAAGGGCAGGGAGGCAAATATGACATCACGGTTAACTCTTCGTCATCATGGACCGCTACCAGTAATATGGATTTTGTCACCTTGTCACCGAAATCGGGCTCCAAAGGAAAATCGACAATGAAGGTCGATGTCAGCACCAGCACAAAATTCGGTAGCGGACAGATAACTATTCAAAACTCTACACACAAGGTATCAATACAAATCGTCAGAAACCCATCCCAGGCAACCCCTGACCCACAACAACCCGAGCAAGAGGTAGTGCCAACATCGCCACAAGGAACTCTATGGGCGGCATATTCCGTAGGCAATAACAAAAAAATTCGATTCTCAAAAGGAAACCTGCAGTATAATCCCGCACAAAAAAAATGGAAGTTCGCTGATAACCAATACGATATTATAGGAGCGTCAAATGGTAATATCTCAGCTACTTATAACGGATGGATAGACCTCTTCGGTTGGGGAACAAGCGGTTTCTCATTGCAGCCTACCGAAACATCAAAAACAAGTAAAGACTATCGCTATAACGGGCAGTCGGACATCAGCGACTCGTATCGCGACTGGGGAGTATATTGCGCTATCAGCAATGGTGGAAACAAGGCTAACCTTTGGCGAACCATGACACGTAGCGAATGGAGGTATGTCGTCGGTGTTACAAAAGACTGCGACGGAAATGTAATTGCAGCACCGCACCGCACAAATGCAGAGAACCTACGAGGATTAGCAACAGTAAACGGCAGAAAAGGATTCATACTGCTGCCCGACGACTACTATAAAGCACCGGCGACAGTAAACTTTACACCTAACGGAAGTTCATACAACGACAACATTTATACTGTCGAACAATGGAAACTGATGCAAGACAAAGGCGTAGTGTTCTTTCCCTGCAGCGCTTACCGCGAAGGAAAAAAAGTTACCGATGTAGGAACTTATCCCGAATACTGGCTCGCAACATTCTATGATATGTGGGAAGGCTGGGGAGGCTCTGGCGACAGATACTTCGCTATGGTCACCCTGGTAACAGAAAAAGGATATTCCGAAATGTTTAACTTCATAAATGTCGGACTGCCTGTACGGCTCATACAAGACTATCAATAATCATCTCTTGATAATGCCGAAGCCACATAGACTTCGGCATTGTTGTCCCAATACGGAAATGTACACGATTACTCCCGATAACTATCTTGATTTCGTAACATAAGCCCCTCAATGCAAATCACCCTTCTTTTAGAATGTACCTCGCGAGCTGAATTACGTTCATGGCTCGCCGATAATCACCTTACAACCAGTGATGTATGGGTGACAATATATCGCTTCAAGCCCAAGAACGATATGCCGCAGCTACCTTATATTGATGTCGTTGAGGAAGCTCTGTGTTTTGGGTGGATAGATTCAACACTCAAACGTTTGCCCGATGGCAGACTCGCGCAACGCATATCACCAAGGAGGCGCAACAGCCATTGGACGCAACTCAACATCGAACGCTGCCGACAACTCATAACCAGAGGACTCATGACACCATCAGGAATCAAAGCCATGCCTAACGAGTTTTAGTATTTCGGAATATTTTCGTAACTTTGCATATAGTTATTATGCCTTAATAATACAGGAAATTAATAACCCCGATAGTAAAATTAAAATCAAATAATTAATGAAAATCAAACACCTTGCGCTCATGGCGCTGGCATGCACTTTTATGGCTTGCAACAAATCTCAAGAAACTAAGCAACTCGGCATGGGCATTGACCTTGCCAATATGGATACTACGGTGGATCGCACAGTAGATTTCTACAGATATGCCTGTGGAGGTTGGATGGACGCACATCCACTCACAGGTGAGTATTCACGCTATGGCAGCTTTGACGCCCTTGCGGAAAATAACCGTAAACAACTCAACGAACTCATTACTGAACTCGCGGAAAAAAAGGACAAAAAACGTGGTAGCATAGAGCAGAAAATTGGTGACCTCTATAACCTCGCCATGGACAGTACCCGACGTAATGAGATGGGCATAGAACCTCTTCAGCCCGAACTGCAAAAAATCAACGCCCTCGAACGCAAGGACATAAGCCGCTTTTTCGGCGAGGACCTCTATTGCGGTCTGTGGGGAATGTATGTTGATGCCGACATAATGAACAGCAAGGTAAACCTGCTGCAGACTGCGCAAGGTGGCTATGCACTCGGAGATAAAGACTACTACCTGAGCCAAGATTCGGCAATGGTGGACATACGTACGAAATATCAGCAGCATGTAGGCAAAATGTTCCAACTGCTCGGATATTCCGAACCTGACGCTGCCAAAGCGGCAGAAACGGTACTCAGACTCGAAACGCGTCTTGCCAAAGCTGCTAAATCAAAAGTAGAACTTCGTGACCCCGAAGCCAACTATAACAAGATGACAATCGATGAACTGCAAGAACTTGTGCCACAAGTCGATTGGCATGAATTCCTTGACGCTCTGGGAGTCAAAACCAATAATATTTCTGTCGGTCAGATAGAACACCTGCAAGAAGCCGGTCGAATGATTGATGAGGAAAGCATTGCGGACCTGCGAACATTATTCGTATGGCAAGCCATCGACGGTAGCGCCAGTGAATTGAGCGACGAAATTTATATGCAGAACTTTGAGTTTTACGGCAAAGTGCTCAGCGGTCGTGAAGACCCAACACCACGTTGGAAACGTGCCGTAAGCGCGGTAGGTGGAACTCTGGGAGAAGCCGTAGGAGAAATGTACGTGGCTAAGTATTTTCCACCGGAAGCTAAAGAACGTATGCTGCAACTCGTAAAAAACCTGCAAGTGGCTCTCGGACAACGCATCGACAACCTTACATGGATGTCTGATAGCACTAAACAACGGGCACATGAAAAACTCGATGCTTTCTATGTTAAAATCGGATATCCCGATAAATGGCGCGACTATTCAGCTCTTGATATTGATCCCGAACTGTCATACCACGAAAATATGCAACGGGCGGCGAAATTCGAACAAGATTATGACTTCAGTTTCGTCGATAAACCCGTTGACCGCGACCGCTGGTATATGACACCCCAAACCGTCAACGCATACTACAATCCGACAACCAATGAGATAACATTCCCCGCGGGAATTCTCCAATACCCATTCTTCGACATGAATGCCGATGACGCGTTTAACTACGGAGCAATAGGAGTTGTAATAGGTCATGAGATGACGCACGGCTTCGACGACCAGGGAGCGCAGTTCGACAAGGACGGCAATTTCGCCAACTGGTGGACGGCAGACGACAAGAAAAACTTCCAAGAGCGCACGCGCGTCATGGCGGACTTCTTCAGCGCTATAGAAGTGCTCCCGGGATTGCATGGCAACGGAGACCTCACTCTCGGTGAAAATATCGCTGACCACGGAGGTTTGCAGATAGCATTCCAGGCTTTCAAAAACGCCACAAAAGATAACCCGCTGCCGACACTGAACGGACTGACACCGGAACAGCGTTTCTTTATAGCTTATGCTAATGTGTGGGCAGGAAATATTCGTGACGAGGAAATACGTAACCGCACCACTAACGACCCGCATAGCCTTGGACGCTGGCGCGTCAACGGAGCACTACCACATATCCAGGCATGGTATGACGCTTTCAATATTGACCAAACATCACCCATGTATGTGGCACCGGAAAACAGAGTGTCAATCTGGTAATGGCGATACTAATTTCGTAAGGCTTTATCACGTACGGAATGTACGGACACGCCGCGGCGTGTCCCGTTACTGCGTCAAATCTATTGTCTTACTTCTTACTCCTTACTCCTAAACTATTAAACTAATAAAAAATTGTCTGTAACAGGAATTATCATAGGACTGGCAACTTTCTTTACCATAGGGTGTTTTCACCCTTTGGTAATCAAAGCTGAATATTATCTCGGAACCAAGTCGTGGATTGGTTTTGCCATCGTCGGTGTTTTGGCGCTCGTCTGGAGCCTTTTTATTGACAACATCATCGGAGCATCGATAATTGGTGTGGTGGGCTTCAGTTGTTTCTGGAGCATACTCGAGGTATATCAGCAAAAAAAACGCGTCGAGCGGGGATGGTTTCCCATGAACCAGGAACGTAAAGACGAATATCCTGCCGATTGTGAGGGCAGAAAAAAACTTGACAAAAAGCTATCAGATAGTCAATTCATTTGACAGATGACAATTTTTCCACAAAAAATAGCAAATAATAGTCTGCTATGTCAGCGCAGACTATTATTTTTGCATTTTGAAAATTATATCCATGAAAATAGCGTAATCAAATCAAAAAACAACTATAACCCATGAGAAAAATCTTAACCCAGTTTTTCCTGCTGCTTCTCGCGGTGTTTCCAGCCACCATCGCGGCACAGCAGACAGCCTCAACGTTAGGCACTGATTTCTGGATGACGTTCATGCGTTCCGACGCTGACAATCCTACCGAACTTTCCATCAACATTTCGGCGCGTGAGGCAACACACGTCAAGATTGAAAATCCTACAACAGGCTATGTTCATGAGGTGGACGTGCCTGCCGGCGGACTGGAAACAGTTTATCTGCTTGGTAATGGTGAAGACCACAAAAATGACTGCTACGTAGGCACTGACGAGGACGAAGTTGTCAAACAGCGTGCGCTGCACATCACTTCTGACAAGGACATCAGCGTGTTCGCCGCTAACTGGCGAGAAAAGTCTTTTGACGTGGCTAACGTGCTTCCGACATACATCCTGCGCGACGAATATGTAGTAGCTTGCTACCGCCCTGAAGACCACGAAGACAAATTCCAAGGTAGCCATTTCGCCATCGTGGCTACTGAAGACAACACCATCGTTGACTTCGTGCCAACAGCGCAAACATATAACTGGGGACGCTCCGACGTTCATGCATGGCCCTATGCCGACACCCCGGAAGGCACACCATGGGCTGATGTCGATACTCTGCACACGCCGGTGATGAACGCCGGTGACGTGTTCTACGTATGGTCAGGAGACAAAAACTGCTCTCCGCATTACGGACACGGTCTTGACGCTGACCTCACAGGAACCTATGTCCGCGCCCGCGACGGCAAAAAAATCGCTGTCTTCAACGGCAACCCCCACACCAACATCGGCATGATTGATGGCGAAGGAGCCAGAGACCGCGACCACATCTACTCACAGGCTTACCCAACAGTTTATTGGGGCAGACAGTTCCCCGTTGTAGCCTCACAGACAACATCAGGAGACTCGCTGAGCGGCACCAAGGTCATAAACCGCAAGAAAGATAAAGTGCGCGTGCTGGCGCTCTACGACGGCACTGAAGTGCGCGTTAACGGAAACCTCGTGCACACTTTCAACTTCGCCGAAAACCCGCGACATTTCTTTGAGTTCGAACTCGGAACAGCCGTAAAAGACAAGAATAATAATCCCATACAAGATAATGGCATACCACTCATAGAAGGCACTAACTGCTACGTGGAAACATCATGCCCGGCAGCTGTGCACCTCTATATGGTTTCTAACCGCTACGACTACCCACAGGGCAAGTATTGCAACGGAGACCCTGCAATGATATGGATGAACCCCATCGAACAGCAAATCGACCAGATAACTTTCGCTACGTACAAATCCATGGACCACTTCCTCAACATCGTTACGTCAACAGCTAACACCGCTAACGTAACACTTGATGACGAAGACATCGTAAATGGCGTTGACTCCACATACACTTGGAAACCCCTTGCCGGCAATCCCTCACTGAGCTACCTGCGCCGCAAAATCTCTGACGGCACCCACACCCTCAAGGCTGACGCCGGATTTACAGCACATGTTTATGGCTTCAAGGAAAAAGAATCATACGGATACAGCGCCGGTGGTTCTGCTATAGCCCTTGAGAAAAGCGTAACAATCAACGGAGTAGTGGTGAAAGAAGGTGAAGTGCAGCAGATATGCCAGGACGGCGAGATACCTTTCGTCGCTGACCTCAACTACGATACGGAAATCATACGCTGGGACTTCGGCGACGGCACCCCGATCGTGGAAACGGATAACGGAGAAACCGTTAACCACATGTACGAGGGCGGAGGAGTGCATCGCGCGCATCTGTACATCAAATTTACATCTAACGACAACTGCGGCTCGCGTAGCGCCATGTCTGAGGCCAACCTCTACTTCGATGTTACCAACGGCGTGCCCGACATGCTGGCGCAGAGAGGTGGAGACTTCCTCGTGCTGCGCTCGCACAAAGATGAATTAGGCGAAAGCGGTACAGTAACTTCATCCCAGGATTTCAAGCAGGAATACAAGGACGCCACATTCCAGTGGTTCCGCGACGGAGCACCCATCGAAGGCGCCACGCAGTACTACCTCAACGAAGCCCTGCAAAACAAGCCCTACTATCTGCGTATTGACAAAGCCGACGGTACACAAGTCTTCACATGCCCCATCACTCCCGAGGGCGGACTGTCAGAACTCAACACTTTGGCAACCATCACTGCTTCTCAAGTATCGGCTAATGGTGATAACGGACCACTGCAAGTTAATGTTAACCCCGATGTTGAAGCTCCCGTAGATGCCGATATGACATCTGCTCAGGGTGTGCGCATGAACAGCATGAAACTTGTAGCGGGTGCTAATAACATAGCCACACCGGCTGTACCGGGACTCTATATCCTCAACCTTAGAGCTCAAGACGGCAGAAAAGCTACATTCAAGATCATTGTAAAATAATGTTAAGCAATAAGAATAAGTATATCGAGTAAATTAAAAGTAAACATCATGAAAACAAAAAATATATTTGCACTTTTAGCGGCTGTTCTTCTTGCTTCAACAACTCTCTTTGCGCAAGAAACAGCTCCCGCTCAAAATCCTGCTCCTGCTCCTGCCGAAAAGGTAAAACCTGTCCATCGTATCGGTCTTTGGGGCGACATAGGCTATAGTAACCTGCTCTATAAATCCGACTTTACAAAACCCGTAGGCGGAGTAGGTGGTGGCTTGGCTCTCTTCTATGAGTTGAAGTACAAACACTTCCTGTTCGATGCAGGAGTGGGCTTTGATATCTATAGCTCGAAACTCAAAGTCAACGACTTCACTTCAGAATTCCCTGGACAAGTACAAGGTGTCAATATCCTCGGTGCAGGGGAAAGTCAGAGTGTAGCAGGCAACGTGCGCTACAACTTCTCCAATATGGCTGAAAAACAGCTGCTCGGAATGGTTACAGTGCCAATCCTCGCCGGTGGTCAGTGGGATAGATGGTTCTTCCTCGCGGGTACCAAGATAGGTATCCCCGTCATGGGCAAGGTTACCAAGGCTTCTGTTGACTATAACAGCGCATGGAACGACACTGAGATTTTTGGTGAACTGCCCCTTGTCAGAAACAATACCTTTGATGCAAAAAAACGTGACCTCGGCTTCAAACTGCCGCAAGTCATGCTCAGCGCTGAATTTGGTATCAGCCTCGACGAATGGCTCATGAAGAAACCCGACCCGCGCCAGAAAGGACGCAAACCCAAACGTCGTACGTTTGCCGACGGACTGCGCTACCGCCTGTCCGTATTCGCCGACTACGGATTGCTCGACATCAACGACCAAGCCAAAAACCAGTTTGACGTGCCTGATGGCGGAGCCGCTGACAGACTCGTGGCAGTCAACAACGCCGGTGTCGCAGGTCTTAACCCCGCATTTGGTGATAAAGGCATATCATCAAAACTCAATAACCTGCTTGTGGGCGTCAAGTTTGCTGTGCTCTATGAATTCGCACCAAAGGTTGTCAAACCAAAACCGGCACCCAAACCAAAACCGGCACCCAAACCCAAGCCCAAGCCCGCACCCAAACCCAAACTGCATGGTAGTGTCGTAGACTCCGAAACGGCACAACCGCTCGTAGCGCAAGTTGTCATTTTCAATGAGGACGGCACCAAGAAACTCTTCGAGGGCGACGCATCAGAAGCCGGCGAATTCAAGACAACGCTGCTGCCTGGAACGTATAAGGTGCAGGCTAATAAGTCAGGATATATGCCTTTCGAACAAAAGATGACTTTCGAAAAAGAAGAAGAACCGCTCCGCCTGCAACTGCAGCGCATCGTAGAAGGACGCAAGTTCGTCATCAAGAACCTCTTCTTCGCTACTGCCAAGACGGAAATCCTGCCCGAGTCGGAACCAAGCCTGCAGGAACTATATGAATTCCTCGACAGCAATCCCGAGCTCCGCGTCAAGATCGTCGGACATACCGATAACGTAGGCTCTGACAGAGCTAACCAAATGCTTTCTGAAGGACGTGCACTGTCTGTTATGCAGTCTATGATTGACCGCGGTATCGCGCAAGACAGACTCGAATATGAAGGCAAAGGCGAGTCAGAACCTATCGATACCAACGAAACTGAAGAAGGACGACAGAATAACCGTCGTGTCGAATTCGTTATCATGGGCACTGCCGACAACGTAACTGACGACCAACTCAAAAAACAGGAGTAACAACAAACTATCAATAAACATCAAAGTCATCACCCTGCGCCATCCCGCGCAAGGTGATGACTTTTTTACTATTTTCCAATTTACTATTTAGCCATTGATTATATCATTTATTGATTATATCATTTAGAAATTTGGTATTTGTGTGCACAGCCACTCCTCCCCTGCCTTTGGAAGGGGAGGTGCCCGTAGGGCGGAGGGGTAACACGCATTTACTATTTAACCATTTACTATTTAGTTATTGATTTAGTCATTTTTGTAATTGAGCTATTTTCAAGTACGGACACGCTGCTGCGTGTACCGCTACCGAGTCAAAAACTCCTCCCCTGCCTTTGGAAGGGGAGGTGCCCGCAGGGCGGAGGGGTAAGAATCATTTACTATTTAACCATTTACTATTTAGTTATTGATTTAGTCATTTTTGTAATTGAGCTATTTTCAAGTACGGACACGCTGCTGCGTGTACCGCTACAGAATGATAATGGATGCATATCGTATGTGGACACGCCGAGTCAAATCTAATGTCTCAACTTCTTACTCCTTACTCCTTACTGACCATTTACTATTTAACCATTTACTATTTAGTTATTTATTTAGTAATTTTTGTAATTGAGCTATTTTCAAGTACGGACACGCTGCGGCGTGTACCGCTACAGGGGGACATGCCGAGTCAAATCTAATGTCTCTACTCCTTACTCCTTACTTCTTACTTCTTACTATTGTGTCATTGAGTAATTCATTTCCGTGCGCAGCCACTCCTGCCTCCCACGAAAGATTTGTCTTTTCACGATTATTTCATTACCTTTGTGTTTGTGATTACCGACGACCGTTTATATGACATTCTGCGCCGCGTTTGGGGCTACGACTCGTTCCGCCCTCTGCAGCTTGATATCATACATAGTGTCCTTGCAGGAAAGGACACCTTGGGACTTATGCCCACGGGAGGCGGCAAAAGCCTTACATTCCAAGTGCCGGCATTAGCCCTTGGAGGACTATGCATAGTCGTCACACCGCTGATAGCACTCATGAAAGACCAAGTGGCGCACTTGCGCGACAAGGGTATAAAAGCCACTGCGGTATATATGGGTATGACTGCAAGGGAGATACAACAGCAACTTGATAATTGCGTACTTGGCGACTACCGGTTTCTCTATGTCTCGCCCGAAAGACTCCAAACAAGGACTTTTCTTGATAAAATACAACAAGTCACAGTAAGTTTAATTGTTGTTGACGAAGCCCACTGCATTTCCCAGTGGGGTTATGACTTCCGACCAGCCTACCTGCAAATAGGAACCCTGCGTGATGTGTTGCCGCAAGCCACAGTGCTGGCGCTCACAGCTACGGCAACAGCGCGAGTAGTCAAGGATATACAGCAACAACTACATTTCACAGCCGAAAACGTCCTCAAAAGCGGTTTTCAGCGACCTAATCTGATTTATTCAGTATGCCATACAGAGGACAAGGGTAGTGAACTGCTCAAGATACTTCGTGCTCGCAGCGGTAGCGCCATTGTTTATGTGCGCAATCGTGTTCTGACCAACCAGATTGCAAAGTTCCTCGTCGATTCAGGTATCACGGCTTTGCCATACCATGCCGGTATGCGTAGCGAACAGAGACACAACAACCAACGCTCGTGGTTAGCCGCTCAGGCGAGGGTGATGGTGGCTACCAATGCATTCGGAATGGGAATAGACAAACCTGATGTCAGGCTTGTCGTGCATTGGGCGTTCCCTAGCACTCTTGAGGAATATTTCCAAGAAGCAGGTAGGGCTGGCAGAGATGGCAATAATGCTGAAGCCATTGCTATGCTCGATACAAAACGTGACGTGCCAAGACTTAAAGCACGTGTTCCCAACTCATTCCCGGATAAGGATTTTATAAAAAGAGTGTATGAAGTCTTGTGCCTATATTACAAAATTGCAATAGGCACGGGACAGGACACAACCTATGCCTTCAATATTACCGAGTTCTGTATGAAGCGCAAACTGCCTATTCTGCAAACTTTTTCAGCGCTGCATATACTTGAACTCAGCGGATATCTGACACTGTCCGAGGAAGTTAATGTCCCTACACGCGTGCAGGTCATAGTGCCTCGTGATAGCTTGTACGACATCGAACTCACAACATTACAGGATAAGGTACTCAACTATATCCTGCGCACAACAACAGGGGTCTTTGCGGACTTGGCACCAATTGACGAAACAAAGCTGGCAAAAGCCATAGGTATTAGCACACAGCAGGCTGCCGAAACACTATTGTCGCTCTCACGATTGTACGTAATCAAATATGTGCCACACCGCCAAACACCATACATTACGCTCAATCAGATACGTATGCCGAAAGAAGAAATTTACATTACTCGAGCGGCGTATGAAGACCGATTAGCGCATTTTACAAAAGGTATAGAGGCTGTCATAGCCTATGCCACGCAAACAACGATATGTCGTGCGCAACTGCTGGTAAACTATTTCGGCGACGAAGATGCTAAACCTTGCGGCAAATGCGATGTCTGCCTTTTGGAACATGCCGAAAGTGACAATGATGACAATTTGAAAGCGAAAATCATGAACATCATAACCCAAACACAAGGCACAACATTGTCCGAATTATTGCTGGCAATGCCACAGTTCGACAAGGAGTCACTCACAGAAAATATCAGGACACTTCTCGATGAGAATGTCCTGATAATAAAAAGCAACAAAATATGCCCCGTATAAACACCGGACGGCTTATTTTGCGCTGGTATATTGGCGCTTGACGGGTTTGTTGAGCTGTTTGGCACTATAAGGTTTAACACCATCCAATTGCACGTCAACAACCTTCACGGTTCCATCAGAACGCATGTTTATCGTCTGATCCTTAGTGTCGCGCATCATAATCTTTGCGCGGTAGTTACGTTCCCTGACGGTCGTGGGCTTATCGTCAGAAAGCGTGAAAAGTTCATTACGCTTAACGTCAACATCAATATATTTCAAACGGAACTTCTCTATCGCCTCCTCATTGATATTTACGATATTGAGCCACGACAGCATATCGCTGTCAAGTTTGTAACCAAATGGTATGCGCACATTACCTTTCATGCTCTCGGCGATGCCTATTAACTGGCATGTGGCGTTATCTATGGTATAGTTTACGATGAGTTCTATCTTTACTATACCCAAGAAATTATGTGTTTCTGTATAGGTAAGAACCGAACGACTCTCGTTCTCGCGCGACAACGCCCAGCGTTTGGGATGTTCAGCAAAACGACGGAAATAATAGCGCACATTACCACCCCACAGAAAACGGTGAACAACAGTGCCCGAATCTACGCGCGACACAAAATTATTAAGTCGCTGCTGATTTTTTTTTCGTACCTTAGGAATGTTGGCATTGTGATACTTATCCTCGGCTTCGCGGTCAAAATATCGTTTTGCTAACTCACCATAGAACTGTATCGTGTCCTTGCCGTTCTTACCCTTACCAGGCATCTCTACGACATTGCCTATCATCTGCTCGAAAACCATCAATTCTTCATCGGAATACACCTTGGCGTCACTCACAACATGATACTTGACAGCCTTGTCAGGAAAATCAACATCCATGCGGGTGCCTACCTGACGCAACAATTGCTCCATGGATTTGCGTTTCTGCCGTTTAGTCTTCAATGCCTTTTGGGTCTTTACAAGCTGATCAAGAGTTATCGGCTGCTCGCGAAGATGAATAATAAGACTGTCAGTGAGCCATTTACGAACCTCACGGCTCTCAACGGCATAACCCAAAAACGATACCTCAAGATGGGCGGTACGGTGCTTCTCAACATCAAGGCTGAAACGACCATCAAGGTCCGTTACAGTTCCAATAGCGGGGTACTCTCGAAGATATACAGAGGCGTAAGGAACACTCTCACCACGCTCATCGAATACCCTGCCAACGACATTCTGGCACCTGACTGCATAACAAGTGCATAATAGAATTAGTAATATTGTTATTTTTTTAACCAAGTTTTTTTCCATAATCTTGTAAATCTCGAAAAATAAACGTAATTTTGTAACGACATAAATCGTGCCAATTAATTCCTTAACATATCTAAACAAGTATGAAAACTAACTACGAAATTCGTTATGCCGCGCATCCTCTTGATGCCAAAAGTTATGACACAGCGCGAATACGCCATGATTTCCTTATCGAAAAAGTTTTTGCCGCTGACGAAGTTAATATGGTCTATTCCATGTATGACC
>DGSV01000033.1 GCA_002394025.1 Bacteroidales bacterium UBA4353 | reverse complement strand
GTCGCTTTTTTTTCGTAATATTGCACTTGATTTTCTTAAATAATAACGATGGAAAATACAATTGACGTTAAGTTGACCTTGCCCCAATCCTTATCTGTTGATAACGATCAGTATCAGATTGAGAGTTGGAGTGTATCACTTCGTGACCTCAACGGCAAGATTGTGCAGCTCACCGACAAGGATTGTCGCGCCACTATCCTGCTCGATAACCGTGTTCTCAAGCGCCCTCAGGTGTTGGAGTGTGACATTGTTCGTTTTCAGAACAACAAGGATAAGTGGATAGCCTTCGTAGGTTTGCTTGGCGGCAGACCCTACGAAATTTTCACGGGTCTTGCTAACGATGACGACGGTCTTCTTGTTCCCAAGTCGGTATCCAAGGGTCGTATTATCAAATCCGTTGATGAACAAGGCAATAAGCGCTACGACTTTCAGTATATCAACACCCGTGGCTACAAGACCACTATAGAGGGTTTGTCCTATAAGTTCGACAAGGAATTTTGGAACTATGCCAAACTCATCAGCGGTGTACTGCGTTACGGCATGCCTATTGAGCAGGTGATAAAAATGGTTAGCAGCCTGGAACTTGATAGCGAAAGTATCAATAGCTGGAAAGTGGGCGTTGAGCGTGCGTTGAAGAAGTATCTTCCCCAAGAATCATTAGCATGAAAATATTGATTAGTAATGATGACGGCTTTATGAGCCCCGGTATTGAGTTGTTAACCACCATTATGCGTCGTTTTGGCGATGTCACTGTCGTAGCTCCCGACAGCGGTCGCAGCGGTCAGAGTAGTGCTTTCACAATCGGCAAACCGCTCCGCATGGACAAGGTCAGCGAAGAGCCGGGGCTGAGGCGTTACGTTTGCAGCGGCACACCTACTGACTGTGTCAAACTAGCGTTGCATGAGTTCTTTGCAGACGAAAAGCCAGACCTGCTCGTCGCAGGAATAAACCACGGCGCAAACACCTCTACCGCGATACTCTATTCGGGTACTATGGGTTGTGTGCTGGAAGGTTGCGAGAACGGCATACTGAGCATCGGTTTCTCGCAATGCAACCACAATTGGAATACGCCTTTGTGCTATCTTGAACCTTATATAGAACCTATCGTAAGAAAGTTGATAGAGCTGAATCCTCCTAAAGGTATCTGCTTCAATATCAACGCTCCTGAAGGGGCAATCAAGGGTGTAGTCCTCACCCGTCAATGCGATGGACATTGGGGCAAGGAATTCGAGAAACGTGTGGACCCCACCGGGCGCGACTACTATTGGCTTACGGGCGAATTTTTCAACCATGAGCCTGATGCCGCGGACACTGATGAGGCTGCCGTACAGAATGGTTTCATATCCATCTGCCCCGTCAAGATAGATATGACGGCACATGAATACCTCGCCGAAATGGAAAAAATCAACTGGCAACTATGAGCGACTGGCAGGAGAAATATGACAGTTACTGGATAGGCATCGTGACAGGTCTGCTGATACCAGGACTTTTCGCATGGGCATACATCGAACGTATGAACCTCTGGTATGCCCTGCAAACACTGCAATTTGCGCAAGGCACGGTACTCAACAAGTTACTATTGGTATCTGTATTCCCTAATCTGGCATTCATATTCGTGTTCTACCAGATAGACATGTGGCGACTAAGTAAAGGTCTGCTGATTGGCGCTATGCCTTATATGCTTGCCAGTCTGTTCTTGTCTATGTAGCATTTAGCATTTACTTCAAATCGATGAACTATTTTGTGATAGCCGGTGAGGCTTCCGGTGATCTTCATGCCGCAAACCTGATCCGTTCCATAAATGCTATGGACCCCTCGTCACGCTTTACGGCGATGGGAGGTGATTTGTGTCGTGATGCCGGAGCCACGCTGCTTCGCCACTACCGCGATATGGCTTTCATGGGGGTTATTAATGTCATAACTCACTTGTCGAAGATAGCCTCTAATCTCCACGCCGCTTATGACTTTCTTGACCACGAACGCCCCGATGCACTGATACTGGTTGACTATCCTAGTTTTAACCTCAAGGTGGCACGCTACTGCAAAGACCGCGGACTACCCACCAAGGTCTTCTATTATATATCTCCAAAACTCTGGGCTTGGAAGAGTTACCGCATACGCTCTATCAAGCGTTATGTTGATGCCATGCTTCTTATCCTGCCTTTCGAGCAGGAATACTACCGCTCCCGTGGTTACTCGCCCGCCTACTACGTCGGTAACCCCTTATGCGATGCCATTGAGCAATGGCGCGCTACGGGTCATGGCGCCACTTTTCGTCAGCGCCATGAACTTGACCAGCGACCTATCATAGCCCTGCTACCCGGCAGCAGGACACAAGAAATCAAAGGCTGCCTGCCAACTATGCTCAACGCCTGCCGTCACCTGCTTGACACGCACCATGTGCTTATCGCCGGAGCTCCCGGACAGCCCGGGCAACTATATCAAACATTGGCGCCTAACTGCAAAGTGATCTTTGATGACACTTATTCGTTGCTTGACAACGCATTGGCTGCCATAGTCAACTCAGGCACCGCGACGTTGGAAACGGCACTAATAGGATGCCCGCAGGTAGTGGTGTACAACATCGCGCTGCCACATTTAGCATCACTCGTCAAACCTTTGATAATAAAAACCAAATACGTCTCACTTGTTAATATCGTAGCCGGCAGCCAGGTCGTGCGCGAACTGGTGGCAGCAGATTTCACGACAAGCAATGTGCGCCACGAAATTGACCGTCTGCTCACCGATGACACCTACAGAAGCACGGTTCTCAACGGATACCGGCAAGTAAGAGACCTCACGGGCGACAGCGGAGGCTCGCAGAGGGCGGCAAAATGTATTCTGCAACTAATTAACCATCATGCGTAACTACCTTGGCATACCTATGCGCCTGTGGCACTTCTCACTACTGATGAGTGCCCTGACGCTAATTACCTATAACATACCTTTCTACCTATTTGTAAGTAGCCATTCCGAGCTACCTCTTGTACGCCGTATAGTATTCATCGCGAGCCTTGCGGCGATTATGCTTGCGCTGAACTTCCTCGTGTGCTATCTTGTGACTTTTCTGCTACGCTATGTAGGACGTGTACTCATAGCCGTCACCCATATCTTCAACGCCACATGCCTCTACTTCGTAGTGGTATATAACACACTGATGGACGGCAGCATGATGGGTAATGTTTTCAACACGCGCTATAGCGAGGCTTCGGGTTACTTCACTGTGCCGCTCTTCGCCACAATCATCATCCTCGGCATAGTGCCGGCCGTCTATGTGCTATGGCAAAAGATTGACTACGGACATTGGAAACAACTGGGTATCAGTGCAGCATCGGCACTTGGTACATCTTTGGCGCTGGTATTGCTTAATTTCAACCAATTCCTATGGATAGGTCAGTACGACACGGAACTTGGCGGACTACTCATGCCGTGGTCATATATTGTTAATAGTTGTCGCATACTCTCGCAGCAACACGAAGCCAACGCTCAGGAAATTCTGCTGCCCGACGCAACCTTTGCTGACGCTGACAGCACTGCCGTGGTGCTTGTTATCGGCGAATCGGCACGCAGCGCCAACTTCGCACTCTACGGCTACGGCAAAAATACCACCCCACGCCTGAGCGCCATGACCGATGTCACGGCACTGCCTGCACGCTCATGTGCCACATATACCACGGCGGGAGTCAAAAGCATATTGGAGTATGCCGATCAGTCGGCACTCTACGAAATACTGCCCAACTACCTCTTCCGCACCGGAGCCGACGTGGCATGGAGAACATCCAACTGGGGAGAGCCACCGGTGCATATCAACGAATATGTCACACGGCAGGAACTTGAGCAACAATACCCCGATTGCGAACCACATTACGACGGTGTACTCTTTGCCGGTATCAAACAGCGCATAGTCGGCAGCGGTAATAATAAAGTGCTCATAGTTCTGCATACAAGCACCAGTCACGGTCCGCGCTACGACACACAATATCCTCCACGCTTCGAACTTTTCACACCGGTATGCAAATCCGTAGAAGAAGGCAAAGAGAACATCGCGGGACTCGTCAATGCTTATGACAATACCATCATCTATACTGACCACCTGCTCGCCGACCTGATAGACACACTACGCACCATCACCAACCGCCACACGGCGATGCTCTTCGTCTCGGACCACGGTGAATCGCTGGGCGAAAACGGACTATTCATGCATGGCGTGCCGATGAGTATCGCTCCGCGCGAACAATATATGATACCTTTCATCGTATGGACCTCGCCCGGCTTCCGCACCATCAAAAACCCCGAACGGGAAGTGGACCAACACAGCGTATTTCATAGTGTGCTGAATCTGTTGGGAGTGACTTCGCCAATATATGATGCCGACAAAGATATTTTCCAATGCGCTACTTCCTTGAAATAAGTTACCTCGGCACCCACTACTGCGGTTGGCAGCGTCAGCCCAACGGCATTAGTGTTCAGCAGCTTATCGAAGAAGCTCTGACTACCTTGCTGCGAAGCACGACGAGCATTGTCGGTGCCGGTCGCACCGATGCCGGAGTACACGGCGAAGTGATGATAGCGCATTTCGACACAGCAAGCGGCATCAATATCGCCGGCGTTATACGCGGACTTAACAGCCTGCTACCACCCGACATTGCCGTTCACGACATTCGCCGCGTCACCGACGAAGCCCATGCGCGCTTTTCGGCACTCAACCGCAGATATCGCTATACTATCGTGCAACGCAAAGACCCTATGCGACTGCTCACCGCGGCACGAATCGAATACCGCCTCGACATCACAGCCATGAACCAAGCCGCCGAGGCGCTACTCCGACACACCGATATGACATCGTTCAGCAAACTGCATACCGACGTCAAAACCAATGACTGCCATGTCACCGAGGCGCGGTGGCAGCACAGCGATGAGCACACCTTGACATTCCACATCACCGCCAATCGTTTTCTGCGCAATATGGTTCGCGCTGTGGTTGGCACCCTGCTTGATGTGGGGCGAGGCAAAATCACGGTGCAGGACTTTGAGAACATCATCATAGCCCGCGAGCGAGGCAGGGCAGGAACATCGGCGCCGGCTCAGGGATTGGCACTGATAGACATCACATATCCCGATAATATATATCTATAGTGCTCAACGACGTTCTGACATACATCACCACCCATTGGGTCGAACTACTCGGCACGCTATGCAGCCTGATATATCTGCTCTATGCCATACCAGGCAAACAGGAACTATGGATTTGGGGAATAATAAGTTCAGCACTGTATATCGCGGTGTTTTTCCACGGCAAGTTCTATGCCGATATGACCTTGCAGTTCTACTACCTCGGCGTGTCGGTCTATGGGCTGTGGAAGTGGCGATGGCAGAAGGGCTTAACTGCCACTTCTTCTGCCCCTCCGGCACTGCGTGCCACCGGATTAAGGTGTTCTTTTGCGCTTCGCTTAAAAGCGTCTGCTGCGCAGCCGAGCGCTGAAAAGCACACAGTGCTTTTCAT
>DGSV01000105.1:5051-5701 GCA_002394025.1 Bacteroidales bacterium UBA4353 | reverse complement strand
AGTTGACGGCTATCAGGGGCAGGAAAATACCCAGTGAGGCATAGAGCGAGGGGCTGAATTTCTCAACGAACATCTCCACTATCTGCACTATGGCGGCTATCACGGCTATGAAGAGTATAAAGCTCAGGTAGCTCAGGTTCACTGTGGCAAAACTTTCGCCGAGCCATGCCAAGGCTCCTTCGCGAAGTACGTACTGGTAGAGCAGGTAGTTGACGGGCAGGGTTACGAGCAACACGAAAGTTACCGCGGCGCCGAGTCCCAGACTTGTCTTCACGTTCTTTGACACGGCAAGGTATGAGCACATGCCAAGGAAGAACGCGAATATCATGTTATCCACAAATATCGAGCGGAAAAATAATGTCAGTGTATGTTCCATAGTTATTGCAGATCTTTATTGATTGAACGATGAACCCATATTATGCATCCCACGATGATTAGCGCCATGGGTGGCATGAGCATAAGTCCGTTATTGACATATCCGGGTATGTAGCCCAAAATCTGTATTCCGAACAGGCTTCCGGCTCCGAATAGTTCGCGGAAGAAAGCCACGATGATAAGTATTATCGCATAGCCCAATCCATTACCCACGCCGTCAAGGAATGAGTCCCAAGGTCCGTTGCTCATAGCGAAGGCCTCGAGGCGTCCCATGA
>DGSV01000105.1:0-5006 GCA_002394025.1 Bacteroidales bacterium UBA4353 | reverse complement strand
CCATGAGGATGCAGTTGGTGATGATAAGTCCGATATAGACTGATAGTTGTACGCTTACGTCGTATGCGAAAGCTTTGAGGATTTCGCTCACGATTGTCACCAAGGCTGCCACCACAACAAGTTGTACGATGATACGGATACGCATAGGTATTGTGTTGCGCAGCAATGATATTACAACGTTGCTCAACGCCACGATGATGGTCACCGAGATACCCATCACTATTGCCGGTTCGAGTTGCGCCGTTACCGCCAATGCCGAGCAGATACCAAGAACCTGCACTATGACAGGGTTATTGAGGCTCAATGGGCCTAATAGTACTTCTTTGGTTTTATCTGATAATTTCATAGTCGCTGTGATTAAAGGTTAGGTTGTTCTATTGTTTCTATATATTCCATCATAGGCTCTTCTGCTTGCTCATCAGCATTTTGAACGCTGTGTGTCAGGAAAGCTTTGTACTGTCCGAGGCTGTTGAGTAGCATAGTTTCTACACCTTTTGATGTTATCGTTGCACCTGATAGGGCGTCGATGTGTTCCTGACCTTCTGCGGGAGCTCCATTTTTGGTGATTGCTACGCTGACGAACTCGCCGTTCTCGTTTAAGATGTGCTTGCCCGCGAATTGCTGTTGGAATTTAGGGTTCTTGATTTCAGCTCCCAATCCCGGGGTTTCGCTTTCGTGGTTGAAATACGCGCCATAGATAGTGTTGAGGTCTTCATCAAGAGCTATGTAGCCCCAGATACCTCCCCATAGTCCCGCGCCTGTCACGGGGAATACATATTTTGTGGTGTTATCAACCTTGGCGATAAATACCGGTAACTGGCGTTCTTCGAGAGGCATGGCAGCCTGCTTCTTGATGTCGAGGCGGAAGGCTTGGTCTTTGTCGGTGACGAGTGTGGCGCCTTTGCTGTTGAGTATTACGCCGTCTTCAACAATCTGGTCGTAGAGCTGTGCGGCGTCTTGACCTTTGAGGTCCACGTTGAGAGCGCTGAGTATTTGTTTCTGCTTATCGAGCGCTACATTGGCGTCTTGGCGACTTTTCAGGGAACCCGAGGTGAATGCCAAGAGCAGAGCGACGATGACGACCATCACAATGGCATACACTATGGTGTACACATTGCTGTTAGTGTTCAATTGTTTTTGTTCCATAGTGTTGGTTGTTATTTAGTTGTTAAACGTTGTTGTCTGCGGCTGATGTTGCGTTGCACCACGCAGTAGTCGATGAGCGGTGCGAAGGCATTCATGAGCAGTATGGCGAGCATCATTCCCTCGGGGTATCCGGGGTTAAGAACGCGTATCACGATAGCCATCATGCCTATGAGCAGTCCGTAGATGTATTTACCTGTTTCTGTGCGTGCCGAAGTCACGGGGTCAGTAGCCATAAATACCGCTCCAAAGCAGAATCCGCCGAGCGTGAGGTGCATATACCATGGCAGGTGCGCCGCAGCCGTGTCAGGTCCGAAGTGGTTAAAGAGCAGTGCCGTGACAGCGCCTCCTACGAATACACTGCACATTGTTTTCCAGCTTGCAACGCCCGTTATCAGCAGCAGGCATGCTCCGAGTGCTATAGCCCATACGCATGTCTCGCCTACTGAGCCGGGGTAGAGTCCGTTAAGGGCATCAATGAGCGACATATCCGAGCCCACGATATTATGAAGCGTAATGTCGGCGCTTTGTGCTGTGCCCACCTGTCCGAGAGGTGTGGCTCCCGAATAGGCGTCAACAGTCGGCATTCCGCCGTTCCAACCCCATGTGCCGTCGGTGCGGACAAATACCTGATCGCCGGACATCTTGGTGGGGTAGGCGAAGAATAGGAAAGCACGGGTGATTAGCGCCACGTTGAATATGTTATAGCCTGTGCCGCCGAAAACTTCTTTGGCGAATATCACTGCAAATGCCGTAGCCACAGCCACCATCCATAGCGGTGTGTCGATAGGTACTATCAGGGGAATGATGAATCCCGTAACGAGAAAGCCTTCTTGTATTTCCTCGTGTTTCCATTGTGCCACAGTGAATTCTATGCCCAGACCTACTACATAGCTCACAATGATTAGCGGCAGCACGGCTAGCAGTCCGAATGCGAATGTCTCCCAGAAACCTGCTTGCTGACCTGTGGCAAGGAAGTGCTGATAACCCACGTTATACATGCCGAAGAGCATAGCCGGCACCAGGGCGAGCACCACCATTATCATGGTGCGTTTCGAGTCTGTGGCGTCATGAATTTGCGCTCCTAACTTTTTAGCGGTGGTATTGGGCACCAGCAGGAACGTCTTGAAGCCGTCGAAGAGCGAATGGAAGGCATGGAGTTTGCCTCCTTCGTTGAATGAGGGCTCTATTTTTTCTACTATTTCATGTATTTTCATAACACTCATGTTTATTTATTCAAGTTCTTTACGCATATTGTCCAGCGCCTGACGTACGATGGCTTGCAGAGGCATCTTGGATGTGCATGCGAATTCCGCCAGTGCGAAGTCTTCGGGCGCCACTTCGTAGGCACCAAGGGCTTCCATCTTGTCGATATTGCCGGCTATCATGGCTTTAATAAGATATTCGGCATAGATGTCCATGGGTAGCATCTTGTCGTATTCGCCGGACATGATAATGGCACGTCTGCCGCCCAGCATGCGAGCGTCCCAATCGTAATGGAAAGTTTTGCTGATAAAGTTTGTCAGTGGCGCGAGGAAGAGACGTGTTGTCGAGAATTTATGGATACGAGGCATAGCCCAGCCCAATATCTCGTGCGTCTCGCTACCATCGTCGATGACCGAAATCTGGTAGGCGAAAGGCGATAGTGTCTCACCCTGATCCAACTTCTGACCGCTCAATACGTTGCCGGCGATGCAGCGTAGTGGCTTATCGGTGCTGACATTGTCCTTGACGATATTATCAAGTGCGGCGCCTGAAATATAATTATAGTATTGTGGATTTTTTACTTCAGGACCTGTTAGGGCTATCACGCGGTGCATATCCACCTTTCCGGTGAGCATTAGTCGCCCGATGAGAGCCACATCGGCGATGTTGACGACAACCACCGTTTCGCCCTTGTTCACGGGGGCTATGTGGTTGATTTGTACGCTGACATTGCCTGCGGGGTGGGGACCGTCGAAGGTGTGATACTCAACATTGTTCATGTTGTTGAACGTGCTTTGCTCATGACGTGCGCTGACGGAGAGGTGTACCTTCTTGCCGGTCAGTTTGGCGAGCGCGTCAAAACCTGCCTGTAGTTCTTTCTGTTGACCTTGTAGTGTAAAGTTGTAGTCGGGCGCGAGAGGCGCGCTGTCAAATGCCGATACGAAAACATCGCGGATGTCCTTGCAGGGGTCGGCAATAACATCATAGGGACGTTGACGCAGCAGCGACCATAGACCACTTTGAAGCAAAAGAGTTTTGACATCAAGTGCTGTGTCAAAAGTCTTGTAATCTTGCTGAACATCAGCTGTGATGTTGATACTGAGAACCTTACGGCGCTCGCCACGCACTACGGCTTTGACAACACCGCTCACGGGCGATACCACGTTCAGCGACTCGAACTTCTTGTCGTGAAACAAAGCATCACCGGCTTTGACGATGTCGCCCTCATGCACCACAACCTTTGGGGTGAGTCCGTGGTAATGAGCCGGTAGGACCGAAAATTCGCTACCCAGAGCCACATCAACCACTTTCTGACTCGCGCAGCCGGAAATGGATATGTCCAGACCGCGCTTGAGGGAAATCTTGTTTGACATAAAATTATATTGCTGTTATTTCAAATTTTCAACAAAACGAGTGTTCACTCGTGTGCTTAATATCTTGCAAAGTTAGCAATTTTATCCCATACGACAAAGACTTATGCCGCTAATTAAGGATTTTTTTCCGCAAATGGCGCTGTAAAGCGTTTCTGTTAACATCAGCACTACTATTTTAATGTCTTTATCATTTTTTTTCGTAACTTTGTGGATTAGTGACAGCAGAGAGAGGACAGAAATAGTGAATTGTAAAAAAGTTAAATCATTAAATAATTAATTATCAGAATACTATCATGACTTATCATTATGATTTTCTTGTTATAGGTGCCGGAATAGCCGGTATGAGTTATGCTCTTAAAGTGGCGCATAGAGGTAAAGTGGCCCTTGTTTGTAAGACCACTCTTGACGAGGCCAATACCAAATTCGCTCAAGGCGGTGTGGCATCGGTTACCAACCTCGAAGTTGATGATTTTGAGAAACATATCAGCGACACCATGATAGCCGGCGACTATATCTCGGACCCTGAAGCAGTCCGCAAGGTCGTTACCGAGGCTCCGGCTCAGATACGTCAGCTTGTGGAGTGGGGCGTGAATTTTGATCGCAAGGCTGACGGCACTTTTGACCTGCATCGCGAAGGCGGGCATAGCGAGTTCCGTATCCTGCACCATGCCGATGACACGGGCGCCGAGATACAGCGCGGGCTTATGGCTGCTGTGCGCCAACATCCTAACATAGACATCTTCGAGAATCATTTCGCCGTAGAAATTATTACTCAGCACCATCTTGGAGTGCGCGTCACGCACCGCACTCCTGACCTTGAATGTTACGGAGCCTATATCCTGAATCCCGACACGCAGAAGATTGACACCTATCTTTCCAAGGTTACTTTGATGGCAACGGGCGGCACGGGAGCCGTGTACCTCACCACCACTAATCCCAATATCGCTACCGGTGATGGCATAGCCATGGTTCACCGCGCCAAGGGTAAGATACAAGACATGGAATTCGTGCAGTTCCACCCCACGGCACTCTATAATCCCGCCGAGACGCATCCGGCATACCTCATCACCGAGGCCATGCGTGGCTACGGAGGAATACTGCGTTTGCCATCGGGTGAGGAATTCATGCAAAAGTATGACGAACGTCTCTCGCTGGCTCCGCGTGACATAGTGGCCAGAGCTATTGACAATGAGATGAAAATCCATGCTTTGGATCACGTATGCCTTGATGTTACGCATAAGGACCCCGAAGAGACAAAACACCACTTCCCGAATATCTATGCCA
>DGSV01000041.1 GCA_002394025.1 Bacteroidales bacterium UBA4353 | reverse complement strand
GCTTGAAAAAGACATTGATACTGACGTCACCAGTTGCCGAAGCCTCGGAGGTCATATACGCCATGTTCTCCACGCCGTTTACCGCCTCCTCGATAGGCATCACAACGGATTTCATCACCGTATTGGCATCGGCGCCGGAATATGAGGTTGTAATCATCACCGTCGGAGGCGCTATGTCAGGATACTGTTCAATAGGCAACGTCTTGAGGCATATAAAACCAATCAAAGCTATCAGCAGCGATATGCACACTGCCATCACTCTTCTATCTACAAATATATTTCCCTTACTCATAGCATTACCATATTACGCGGTCATTTTCATGTACGTTGGCGGCGCCTTTGGCAACTATCGTCTCACCCACTTCGGCACCTGAAAGGATTACCGCCCTCTCGCCATCACCCAATTCCTCTATCTCAACAAGGGCTCCTGTTGCTAAACTATCGGCTCCGACTTTATAGACCAAAACCTTATTTTGTATGCGTACTATCGCTGTTAGCGGCACAAGCATCACATCGGCCCACTCAACCGGCATCACCACCGAACCTTGCATTCCTGAGAATAACTCGCCTTGTGGATTGGGGAATGTGGCATAACATGTTACGGAACCCGTCTGACGGTCCACCATTCCCGAAAGGCTCGTCACATGCCCTTGATGTTCATATTCGCTGCCGTCTTTGAAGCGCAACGTGAGCGGCGGAGCCACCTTGAGAATCTCTTCCAATGAGCCCAATTCGCTCACAAGAGCGTGTATCTGACTTTCTGTGAGCGAAAAACTGGCTTCCATCTCGCTCACTCCGGCAACACGCGTGAGCATCATACCCTCAGCTATCACATCTCCCACATGAGGAAGAACATTACCTACCAAACCATCTACAGGGCTTTTGATAGTGCAGTAACTCAGCAATAGTTCGGCATCGCGCACCGCGACGTTAGCCTGCGCCACTTGGGCTTCTGCTGACTGAAGGTCATTCAGGCTCCTCTTCAACAGATAGTCACTGATAATGCCTTGCGCAGCCAAGTCCTTGTTGCTCTCAGCCTCAAGTCGCGCATTCTCACGATAGGCAATCGCGGTTTGCAAATCAGCGCGGGCGTGAGCTAACACATTCTGCGCATTACGGCTGTCTATCACAAAGAGCACATCGCCCTTCTTGACACGCTGACCATCTTTGACACGTATCTCATCAAGCGTACCCTCACAACGTGACACTATTGACACATCGCCCGTACCGCGAATGGCGGCGCTCCAACTCACAGGAGCAGTCACCGTCTCGCGCGACAGGGTTAGAGTTTCATAACTGGTGTGCTGCGCTTCAGGCTCCTTGACACAACCAACAAAGGTACAAAGAGACAAAGCAAAAAGTACAAAGAGAACAAAATGTTTCGATTTCATATATTTAGTTGTTTTAATTATCTTATTTTTCTTTTTCAGTCTCATTATTCTCACTCATATTTTTGAGGAACAGGTTCACTATATGCTTCGTTATCAGCGTGTGCTTGACAGCATTACGAACCTTGTCGGCAGATGATGGCGCATTGCTGTCGGTGTCCCTTGCAGCAGTCTGCTCAGCTTGCTCTACTTCCTTTTCGCGACGGTCTATCTTGGCACGCAAACTTTCCGAGGCATGGTTATATATGAAATTATAACACGGCGTAGCGGCTTTCATGATATATGGAGTGAGGAAGGTGGTAAACACCGAGGCGGCAACTATGATAGGATATATCACAGGATCCGTAACCCCTAACTTGCTACCCAATGCGGCTATGATGAACGAGAATTCACCTATTTGCACGAACGAAAAACCAGTGAGCATGGCATCATGAAGCGTCTCACCACCCCACCAGCAACCGAGGGTTCCGAAAACTATCATGCCGACAATAATTACCACTGCAACATATATTATTGATGACCAATACTCAACTAACGATACGGGGTCAATCATCATACCTACCGACACAAAGAAAATCGCAGCAAAAACATACTTGAGTGGAGCCATGAGTTTTTCGATTCTGTGAGCCTCCTTGGTTTCTGCCAATATCATACCCATCACGAAAGCGCCCAAGGCACTGCTGAAACCGGCTTCTTCGGCGGTTAGCACCATGCCCAAGCACAAACCCAATGAAATTATAATAAGTATCTCGTCATTAAGATGCTTGCGAACTTTGCGAAGCAGGGTCGGAATAATAAGTATTCCCACAACAAACCATATAACAAGCGTTATGGCAAGCACACCGACTTTCTCCAGCAATACCGACCCTTCAAAACTATTCTTCACGGCTACACTGGAGAGCAACACCATCAGCACCACTGCCACTATATCCTCGAAAATCAGGATGCTGGTTGCGCCCTTGACGAACCGCGCTTTGCTCAACCCCGCTTCATCAACGGCCTTCATGACTATGGTAGTGGAAGACATACACAGCATGGCAGCCAAAAAAAGTGAATTCATGGTGTTCAATTCGGCAGATAATCCTACACCAAAACCTAATAATAGCATACCACCTATTATCGTTGCGGCACCAACAAGCGCAACCTTGCCACTCTCGAAAAGATTTTTGAGTCTAAACTCAAGACCTATGCAGAAAAGCACAAACAACACACCTATATTGCCCCAAGTCTCAACATTCTCATGACTCACGAGATTTTCGCCAAAAAGATGAGGACCTACCAAAATTCCTGCTACGATGTAGCCAAGCACAACCGGTTGTTTAAGAAGTTTGAACAGCAAACTGACGATACCGGCTGTAATCATTAAGATATACAAATCTTGTACCATATAATTAATAAAGTATTAAAAGTATTCAAAACTTGCGTCTTATCTGACGCACGGGTAAAAAAAGGGCAATACGTGATATCGCTATCATGCTCGCCGGTTATAAAAGTCTTCTTATCAAAAATATCTGCAGCAGTTTTTCCGCTAACTTGCGCGCATACACCACTAATGCCGAGCCATGAGCGCTTGTCATGGCGTAAGCAGAGGGATTATATGTGTTCTGTAAAAGCATCGGTTTCGTTCGGATTGATTATCTGCCGGTGACCAATCTGCACGAGTCGGGGGCCTATCTCGTATAATGTTTTGTGACCCTTCAGCAAAGTTGTAACGTAAATAATGCAAAAATACGACTTTTTTTTGAGATACACAATAAAATATATCACCTAAATTTCATTAATCGGTTTAAGTGAAGTATTTAGCATTAAAATAGATGTAACGTATATTTATTGATAATTTTGAGGGTAAGAAAACGCCAACATACATGATGCAAAATGTAATAGTAAGTCATACATTCGACACGGAACAACAAGCCCGAATGCAAGGCTATCTGACGCATGCTCTATGTCTTGACGGAGAAGCCAGCATGGAATTGAACGGCTGTCGCTACCTACTCCACCGCGGCGGCTGGGAAGGCAAAGCCTAAAGACAAGTACCAAGGAACTAAGTACCATTTTTAATAAATTTCATAAAAGCGTCCTCCTGGACGTTTTTTTATGTAAGAACCTTACATAATTCAAAAAAAAACAGTAACTTTGCAGCCAAAAGTTGCAAAGACGA
>DGSV01000029.1 GCA_002394025.1 Bacteroidales bacterium UBA4353 | reverse complement strand
TGTTGACGTTCTGACCTCCGGCACCTCCACTGCGGAATGTTTCCCATTTAATTTCACCCTCATTGATATGCACGTCAAATTCGTCCGCTTCGGGCAGTACAGCCACCGTAGCAGCAGATGTATGAACTCGTCCCTGAGTTTCAGTTACAGGCACACGCTGCACGCGATGTACGCCGGATTCGTATTTCAGTGTGCCATAGACTTGTTCTCCGCTCACGGTGAATATTATTTCTTTGTAGCCTCCCGCAGTACCTTCCGTAAAACTTGACACGCTGATTTGCCAGCCTCGTATCTCACAGTATTTGCTATACATACGAAATAGGTCTCCGGCGAATAGTGCCGCTTCATCACCTCCCGTGCCGCCTCGTATTTCCATCACGACGTTTTTACTGTCTTCGGGGTCTGCCGGTATGAGCAGCAGACGTATCTCGTCCTCCATGGGAGTAAGTTGTGGCTCGAGGTCCGCTAGTTCCTGCTTAGCCATATCTCGCAACTCATCATCATTGCCGGTGAGAAGTTCGCGGGCTTCGGCAATGCCGTCAAGCAGGGCTTTATAGCGCTTACTGGCAGCTACGATACGTTCCAGTTCGCGATATTCGCGATTGAGACGTACGTAGCGAGGCATATCGGCAATGACGGCAGGGTCACTAATCTGGGTTTGTAGTTCTTCGTATTTATGTTCAATACCTTGTAATTGTTCGAGAATGGACATATATTATTCAGTTTTCTTTTTTTCTAAGGAGAGTGGGAGGGGAGGATATCTTGTTCTCTTTATTTCTTTCTCGGACCACCTGTTTTGACGCCGATGAATGTTGTGGGGTGTGACGCGCAGTACTTGAGGTTATCGATGAATTTCACAAGTCGGAATTCGGCAAGCGCTTTGTATTTTTTCTGGGTTATGAACAGGTTGAAGAACCATCCGAATTTTATGTCCACATCCATTTGCAGTACGCATTGTCCGGGTGCTATCTGTTTGGCAGTGAGTATGCCATGAGCATGTTTAAGCACGAGACTTGTGTACATATCAACATTGATGTGCCGTATGTCGTGATTAGGTTTTTCGGATGTAATAATAGATTCTATGGTGATATCCTTGATGCGTTTGAAAGCCGGCACATCAACATCAAAAATCATTACGCTGCGGTGAGCTTTGGGGTTATATGTTGTGCTGCGCAGGATAAGTATCACATCATCTTTTTCCGTACCGTCATGTTGCTGTCCTGTGCCTTCCAATGCCCAATCATAAAGCATTTCGGGGTTAATCTGAAATTGTGATATCAGGCTGTCGAGCATCTGATTTGTTTGCTCAATGCCGGCATTGACATGACGTGTGATATGTGTGTGAAAGACACCCTTGCGGTATGTCGAACTGACGCTGTCGGGCGATACTTGCGCATTGGCGGCCATGATTGTCAATGCAATCAATGCTAATGTTAATACTCGGCGCATATATTAGTTACTTCTGGTTGGATTATTTTGCTGTTGTCAAAAACTTCTCCCTTGACCTAATCGTAAATACTTAAATACTTAAATTTTTCTTCGCTTCTTGCCAGTATTGCTCCATTTGTTCCAGAGTCATGTTCTTGAGGTCTTGCCCGTGTTCATGGGCTTGCTGCTCAAGGTAGTTGAAGCGTTGTATGAATTTTCTGTTGGTACGTTCCAATGCGTTTTCCGGATTTACGCCATAGAGTCTTGCGGCATTGATAACGGCAAAAAGCAGGTCTCCGAATTCGGCTTCTATCTTGTCGTTGTTGTTATTGTCGATTTCTGTCTTGACTTCCGCCATTTCCTCGTTAACTTTGTCCCATACTTGATGTGCTTCTTCCCAATCGAAGCCGGCATGTGCCGCTTTGTCTTGTATGCGTTGGGCTTTGATGAGTGCCGGCAGGGCTTCGGGAACTCCGGCGAGCACACTTTTGTTACCTCCTTTTTCTTTGAGTTTAACTTGTTCCCAAAGTCTCGACACGTCTTCAGCGTCATGTACTTCTACTCCTGAGAAGATATGCGGGTGGCGGAATATAAGTTTTTCTTTTAGTTTGTCGCATACGTCTCCGAAGTCGAATGTCTGCTGTTCCTCGCCCATACGGGCATAGAAAAGTATGTGCAGCAGTACATCGCCGAGTTCCTTACAGGTGTCCTTGTCATCGCGTTTTGTTATCGCGTTTGCCAGTTCATAGACTTCTTCGATGGTCAGTGTGCGCAGGCTGTCGAATGTCTGTTTTCTGTCCCATGGGCATTCGCGGCGCAGACGCCAGACGATGTCCACAAGTTCCGAAAAGGCTTCTATCTGTTCTTGCTTACTATGCATAAGTCTTGATAATGTCTTATTTAACAGGTCCTAATATCTTTTGTTCGACGGGTGTTGGTTTGCCGTTGACGTTATGTTCGAGTTGATAAGGTCTATAGCCCCAACGTGGTAGTGGTGATTGCCATATCATGCTCACGTAGGGATATTTTTCGGCGGCTGTCTGCAGTCGTTTTTTCTCCCGCTCGGTTCGTTCGGCAACGTGTCCGTAAATTCGTATGAAACTTTCGGGGTGTGCTGTGTACCACGCTATAGCGCTGTCAAATTCCGCAGGGGTGATACCATGTTTGGCGAGTGTGTTGGCATAATAGGCTTGCCCTTCTGTGCTGTTTATCAGTCCCCCTTTGACCTGAATGATACCCTCGGTACGGTGCATATCATAGAGAATGTCCTCCATCTGCTCATTGCCAATATAGTATGTATAGCTGTTCTTACACGCTGTTAGGGTGAGTATGGCGAGTAGTATGATGATATATAAGTGCTTCTTACTCATCTTGTTGCTTCTCATCGTTTTGCTTCCCGTCGTTTTGCTCCTCATCTTGTTGCTCCAGGGTATCGGTTGTTTGCTCCTGTTGGTCTTGCATGGACTCCGTTGGTGGTGTTTTGATGGCTTCAAATGAGTTGTTGAAGTCGTGGCGGAAGAATAGCAGCACTATGAATATTGCTGTTGTGATGGCAGTGTCGGCGATGTTGAATACCGGTCGGAAGAATATCACTTCTCCTGCGCTGTTGTGTATCAGCGGAAAATAAAGCATATCTATCACTTTGCCGTACATAAAAGGCGCGTAGTCCCAAATGATGCCATAGAACATGCAGTCGATGATGTTGCCCACGGCTCCGGCGGTTATCAGTGCCAACATCACCAAGTAGCTCGTGCGCCAGTTATGTTTAATCAGACTATGAATATACCATCCGAGGGCTCCTACGGCGATGATGCGGAATAATGTCAGCGCAAGTTTTGAAAACCATTCTACACCGAATGCCATACCATTGTTCTCGACGTAGCATAATACGAACCAAGGCGTTATCTCAACGCTTTGGTAGAGGTCGAAATAGCTGTGTATGAATATTTTCAGGCTTTGGTCAAGAAGTACTATAAGCGCTATTATTGCGCATACCAATATACTTTTTTTTGTCTGTGATGTCATTTTTCGTTAATTTTCGCGTCTACAGTAGTTGTGGCGTGAGGTACGGCTCTGAGTCGCGCCGCGGGAATGAGTTTGCCCGTTATGCGACAAATGCCGTATGTTTTGTTTTCGATACGTACAAGAGCCGCTTTGAGTTTTTGAATGAATTTGAGTTGGTGAGCTGCCAGGGCGGCGTTCTCCTCCTTACGCAGGGTGTTGGCGCCTTCTTCGAGAACCTTGAATGTCGGCGCTGTGTCCGAACCATCATTATGATCGTTCATCATGGCAGTGCGCAGACGGGCATAGTCCTGCTCGGCACGTTCTAACTTCTCAAGGATGAGGGCTTTGAACTCTGCTAACTCCTCATCGGTATAACGAGTCTTTTCTTCCATAGCTGCTGGCATTTAATTATTTAATTATTTTACTATTTAATTATTTGGTTCTTGGAGTTAGTTTCCTTTTTAGCGCAGAGAGACAAGTCTAACTCTTCTTGTGCTTCTATTTTATCTGGTTTCTTAAATCAAAAAAAGGGTAAGCTTACTACATCGCACCGCTACGACCTCTTACCCTTGCTGCGGTCAAGCTCTGGGGGGGTTCGGAGGGAGCTGGTCGTGTAGGACTTACCCGAGGACAAAGGTACGACTTTTTTCTGAATTACAAAGCAAAATGAGCAATTTTTTTTCATAATTGCTTTAATGCCTGATTTGGCGCTGTTTGAATGTTTGATATAATTGAAGGACTCCGCCGCGATATCATGTCGCTGCGGAGCCATAACATTTTCCCTGTTGTGGGATAACCAATAACGCAATAACCAAATAAATTGCACATGGAAAATTACCTAAATCCCACGCTTATGCGGAAGTTGAATAGGAATCCCGTGAGATAGTTGGGTACGGCATACTGGTTGGCATAGATGTCCGTGATCCAGTAGTATGAGTCCACATTGCGCAGGTTGAGCAGGTTGAAGAGGTCTATCTGTAGTGTCCAGTAGTCGATATGCCTTGCCGATGGTTTGCGCATGAATTTATCTGTTTTGTCAGAGAACGTGCGACTCACGCCTAAGTCTACGCGTCTGTAGTCACGGCTTCGTGCCGCGGCACGAAGTTCTTGGTTTCTTGGTGGTCCGAAGGGAAATCCTTGTGCCCAGATGAATTTGAGGTGCAGTCGGTATTCGGGGTGTCGTGGCATATAGTCTTGGAAGAACACCGAAATGCTATACTGCTGTTCGTTGGGGCGTGGTATCCACCCTCGGTTGTCGTTGAGCAGGTTTTCACGGCTGCGCATATATGAAAGTGAAATCCAAGAATCGGCTCCGGGAACCAGTTCTCCATAGAGTTTTAGGTCCACGCCTGTGGTGTATGCCACGGCATCGTTTCGCCCCGAGTATCGGATCTGGACATTATCAATGGTGTATGATATGACGCGGTCGGCATATTTATAATAGGCTTCCGCCGTGAGTTTGAAGGGTCTGCCGAAGGCTCGGAAGTAGTAGTCGGCGCCTATGATGGCGTGTACTGAACGTTGCGACTTGAGATTGTCGTTGAGCGCCATGCGTGTGACGCCCATGGCATCGGTGAGTGTGTCGCGGAGTTCTTTATAGAATGGAGTCTGGTAGTAGAGTCCCGTGGCAAGTCGTAGTGCGAAGTCGCGTTTGCGTGTCGGCAGATATGTCAGTGAGGCGCGTGGCGAGGCTATGAACTCACCGGTGAAATCCCAATAGTTGGCACGCACTCCGGTGTTGAGGTAGAGGTTGCCATGGTCGGTGATAAAGCGGTGGCTGTTATTGATATATGCCAGCATGCGGTTGCTATGCATATTGGCGTCGGAATGCATATTATAGTACATGAGCAGTGCTCTATCGCTCTGTGGCAGGCTATATCCTGCCGAGTCGCGGAGTTGCCATTCGCCGATGCGGTCGTTGATATATTGCCCTTGCCATCCTATGCCCCAGCGCAGTGTGTTCTCGCCGCGTTTCCATTGCCCGCTATGCGCCACATTGACCACTGCCAGCCGAAGTTGGTTACGGGCATGCTGGTGGTAGGTGCCAACGCCCAGAGTTGTTGTTTGCTGACTGTTGTCTTGTGGCGAATCGGTGAGGATATACTGTCCTGTGATGTCGTAGCGTTCGCGCTCGTGGCTGTAGTAGCCTGAGATGTCGATGCCGAAGCGCAATTCGCGGTTAGGACGATAGTTGAGTTGCAGAGCTGCAAAGGCCGTACGAAAGACGTCTTGTTCCTGACCATCGAAATATGTCGTGAGCTGTCGTGAGGAGCTGAAGGTGCCGAAAGCCGAACTGCTTTCAGTGGGGATGAATTTGTAGATGTTTTGTGAGTAGTTACCCAGTAGCGCCAGTTCCCATTTACGATTCTTATCAAGCTGCCATGTCATATACGTTTGATAATCAAGGAAGTTTGGGCGATACGTCCCTTTGGTGTCGAGGCTGCCGAGCATATATTGGTTAGTTTTGTATCTAATGCCATGCATTTGTGTGAAGCGTTCGTTTCCTGCACCGAAATATGCTGAAGCTCCCAATAGGCTGACGTCTATAACCCCCTCGGTTCGTTGCGGTTTTTTATAGGTGATATCGAGTATTGACGATGATTTGTCGGCATAGGTGGCGTCGAAACCTCCTGCTGCGAATTGCAACTGATCCACCATATTAGGATTTACGAAGCTCAAACCCTCTTGCTGTCCGGCGCGTATCAGTTGCGGGCGATAGACTTCTATACCGTTGACATACACGCTGTTCTCATCGAAGTTACCACCTCTCACGCTGTACTGCGAGCTCAGTTCGTTGGTTTGCGTCACTCCGGCGAATGTCACCAGCAGGCTTTCTATGCTGCCCCCCGTGGCATCGGGCATGAGGCGTATGGCGCGGGCGTCGAGAGCCTCCATTTGACTGGTCTGAATGTTATGGCCGGTGACTTCCACGGCATCAAGCATGGTGATGTCTGTGGGCATGACAACTGTCATCTGTACTATGCCGTCAGAGGGTATGTGGCTTTCGAGCAAGGTGTTTATGATAGTCACGTAGCCCACCATGCTGAAACGCAGCGATACGGAATCTGTGACAGAGAGTTCGAGGTTGAAGTAGCCATTCTTGTTGGTTGTGGTGCCCTGTGTGGTGCCCATAACAAAGACGTCGGCGAGTTCTATGCCTTTATTGAACTCGTCCATGACATAGCCGAAAATCCGTACCTTGTTGGCTGCGGATATGTGGAGCGTAAGTAGGCTCGCGAGTACTATCAGATAATATCTAAATTGTCGTATCAAGTTGTTGTTGGTATGTTTCAAGTTCTTGTTTCCATTTGCGGTAGCCTATGACCGCCATTGTGGTATATATGATGAAAAGCATCGCGGAGGGGTAGAGACCCCGGTAGGCGTAGAGCATAGCAGAGAAAGCGTCCACGCATACAAACACGAGCCAGTATTCTATCTTTTTCTGCGCCAGCATCCATGTCGCGGTGATGCTCAATGCCGTTGTCAGCGCATCGCAAACCGGCAGCGGCGAGTCGGTAAAGTAGCGCAGCACAAGGTAGTATGCCGTGAATATCAGTGCGTCGGCGATATGTATGCCCAACCACATACGTGGCGAGGTGCTTGTTATCGGCAGCTCTGTTTCGGTCATGTTTTCTACCATTGTTTCTGCCATGTTTTCTACCCCTCCGCCCTTCGGGC
>DGSV01000120.1 GCA_002394025.1 Bacteroidales bacterium UBA4353 | reverse complement strand
GGATCAAACTCTTCGTTGTAATAATTTAATCGCTGACCGGACTTTTCCGCTCTATCGTAGTCTCTTGTTTCTTGACAGGAGTCATTATTATAACACTATATATTATATAATGCCTCTTCTTGTACTACATTTGTATCATTTCTCTCAAAGATCACTTGCCGATTCTAGCTCTGTTTAATATCCATACTGTATCACTAACTCGTACGGAACAAACTCTTTCGGCGATATGCGCGGTCACGTCCCGATAAGGAACTCCACAGAAACACACCGTTTCTCAACCGCAGGGAATGCAAAGGTACGCCTTTTTTTTGATATACCAAAATTTTTCCGCAAAAAAATTTGATTTTGTCGCCAAAACCAAACCATAACACTGCGGGAAACTTCCCGAAGGCTCGTTTGAGGAACTATTTCGCGGGGCTCACATGCCCCCTCGTCCCGTTTGCGGCTGCAAAGGTACGACATTTTTTTTAAACGACAAGCGACATGATGGATTTTTTTACTTTTTTTTTTGCCAAGAGGGATTTAGCGGCGCAATTATGCGCCGCCACCGAACAAAAACACGAACAAAAGCACTAACACAGAAAGGGGAAGCAAACGAGCACGGACGAAAAAAAAAGACAGCACACAACAAAAGGAGCGGCGCAATTATGCGCCGCCACCGAACAAAGACACGAGCACAGGCACTAGAAAAACACACGGAAACGAGGCAGGGAGAGCAAACGAGCACGGACGAAACGGGAAAAAACACGGACTCGAAAACAGAACGGCAAACGGCAAAAGAAGCGACACGAAAAAAAACACGAAAACACGAAAACAGGACGGCGCACGACAAAAGGAGCGGCGCAATTATGCGCCGCCACCGAACTAAGACACGAACTAAGACACAGAACAAAGACACGAACACTGACACGGGAAAAGGGACACTGGTCAGAAAACGTGGGAGAAGCCTACGCTTATGTATTCTTTGAATTGCCAGTGGCTGTTGCCGGCTGTTGGTTTTACGGTATTATCGAATCTGGGGTAGATGGTAACTACCGCAGAGAGGTATTGGTTGATGATGAAATTGGCATTGATTTCGAGTTCTATTTCCACAGCGTGGTAGTTAGTGTAGAAAAAGAGTCTTGTATCCAGTTCTATTTCGTAGATTGGTCTGTAATGCCAGTTAAAGAGTATCGTGGAGCCGAATTCCGCGAGTTGTTTTTTTCCTTTCGCTATTCCGTATTGTGTAGGTTCGACTTTAGCCGTATCTCCCACGAAGACGTATTTGAGTGCCGCAGGTGCCACGTTGAGTGTTATATTTTTTGTTGGTTTGTACTCAAGTCCGATGCCGGCATTGATTCGCAAGGGGTTAAAGAATGTTGCTTTGAGTTTAGGGCTGCCAGTTCCTGTGTATGTTCTGAAGAGTTGTGTCTGCATTTCTACATAGGCTGAGTAGTATAGTTTTTTTATGGCTTTGTACGCGAATGTTGATTTGATACGTAGCATGTCGTCTGTGACGGCTACTTTTCGTAGTGTATCACCGCTGACGGTGCTGACTCCGCTTCTCCATTCGAGTTCGTTTTTCCAACTGATTCGCAGGTTGTTATCATAGGTGATATGTCCTTTGACATCGCTGAGAAGCGCGATGCTGTTGGCTGCGCCTTTATACCAGTTTTTAGTAGCGTAGTTTTGTGTGAGTTGCAGTTGTATTCTGAGTCTTTTAGTCCATAGAGCGTTTGGCAGGTCGGTGTGCACGGCTTCAAATTGTTGTGGCATTACTTTGATGAGTGTTTTGCCTTTTTGTTTGATAGGCGTGTCGCGCATTTGTTGTGCTAAAGCAATTAGTTGTCTTTCGGTACCATTGATGAGTTTGGGATTTCGTGTTGCGATATGCCGGATAGTAGTTCGTCGCAGGTTTCTTATGATGTCTGTGCTGTCACTGTCATCATCTAACATTGGGAGGTATAGTGGCAGTAGCATAGGGTTGGTGGCGGCATGGAGTTGTACATGGCTTGCTATGCGTACAGAGTCTGCAAAACTGAGTTGAAATGGGTTGAGTGTGGTTTTTGAAGTATCTGCGGCTAACAATTCTTTTTTCTGTTTATGCAAGGCATCAAGCAATGAGAGCGTGAGTACCGCGTTATTAATGCTGTCGGCGTTTTCTGATATCTGCCTGATACGCACAGTATCTGCTACTTGCGCATGGCAAAGTAGTTCGAGCGAGATGAGTAATATGCTGATTAATTGACGCATATTTCCGTGCGGCATAATTGTTATGGTACCGGGTCGTATCCGCTTCCTCCCCAAGGGTGGCACCTCAATATACGTTTAATTCCGAGCCATGTACCTCGAAAAATGCCGTATTTGAGTACCGCCTCAACCATATATTGTGAACAGGTAGGTGTATAGCGGCATGATGGCGGCAGCAGCGGGCTGATGCATGCCCGGTAGAAATAGACTGGTATGAGGAATATTTTGCGTATTATTGTTTTCATTATTTAGAATCAGGAGGCAGGAGGCAGGAGGCAGGACACTTGGACACGCCACGGCTGGGCCATACTGAGAGCGCTATTCTATTAAATTTTTGTATTGAGCCAATTAATGATTTGTTGTCTGACGATTTTGAAGCGCGGTTCGGCTTTATCGTAGATGGTCATTAATGGGTTAAGAAAAGCAAATCGGAATAGTTTGTCGATAAGTACCGCTATGAGCAAAAAGGCAATAACGAGTATTGTAAATTGCAGCCATCTGAGGTCGTAATTGAGTCCCCACCAGGAGTCGGCACCGATGATGCCTTGCCACCAGCTTTTTACTGTTCCGTAGATATATTGCTTACTTATATACATAGAGTTGTCTTGTAGCAGATATGCCGCGAGAACGCCTGAGGCTATCCAGTTGACGGCTCGCGAGCGGAAGTTGATGGTGCAGAAGAAGAGAAAGAAGGCTATTGAGGCTATGAGGTTGAGGGGGTTATTGTGGTACATAAGTCGTAGGTTGGGGATTGTGAAGTTGTAGTACCACTTGTTGATGATTGATGCCGCGATGATGAGTGCCATACAGAGAATTGCTATGGCGAGGTAATGCCATCGGTGTTCTTTCTTGGGGTTGGCATAGATTTTTATGTATCGTCCGATGCAATAAACAAAGATGAAATGCGCTGTGCTGTTGCCTGATAAGTTGTTCAGGGAATGACCTGAATAACCTGTGACGACATTGACGAAAGTCATCATGAGCAGTATTGTCAGGAATGTTCGTTTGTCAATATTTTGTATGGCATAGTTGATGAGTGGTGCGAGCATAAACAGGTAGAAGTATCTGACCATGAACCACCAAGGTCCGTGGCTGAATGTTCTGCTGACGTATCCCAGTTGGCTCCAGAGGAAAGTTTTGTCGCCGAGTGCGACAGTGAGCAGATAATAGCCCACTGCAAAGAAGAGCATAGTGAGATAGAGTTTGAGTAGTGAACGGAGTCGAAAATGTATCCCGAAATATCCTGATATGAGTATGAAGCAGTTGATACTGACGTGAATAGAGTTCAGTGCGGTGCCTATAACTCTGTCAGTTGTCATTGTGGTGTTGAGGGCTTCGAGGTTTACTATAAATCCGTGTACTATGAAGTGGTGTGCCACGATGAGCAGCATACAAATGATTCTGAGCAGCTCCATATTGGAGTTGCGTTGCTGGATTAGGTTGTGAGTGTTATTAGTCATTGCGTGGCAAAGTTACGAAAAATAGGCTATACGACAAAAGCACGGCTCCAAGGTCCGTGCTTTTGAGGTATGTTAATGTATGTTAGAGACTTTACTTAACAGCTCTGAGAATTTCTGTGGCGTTTTTGCCTGAAAGGCGGAACATATACACTCCGTTAGGCATTGCTTCGGCATTGATGGAATAATTTCCGCCTTGCGGGAGGTTGTGTTTAGCAACAACCTGTCCGTTGGCAGCAATCATTTCAACGCGGTCGAAGTCGTTGGTATAAGTCAGACGGAAGTTGCCGTTATATTGGTCAACACGCGCGTTTCCGCTTTCTGACACATTCTTGATGGCAGAGCCTTCTGAGCTATTGGTAACGCGGAAGGTGATTGAACGTCCGTATTTTGATATCTTGATTTCGTCACCCGCTTGGAATTGTCCGTTGAGAGATACGATATATACATTCGCATAGTGATAGTCGTTCCAGAATACGTAGCCTTCATTATCTATTTCGAAGTCTATATCATAGTTTTCGGGCATTGATATGTCATAGGTGTAGGCATTGTTGGCAAGAGTATCCACGGGTATGTAGCTGGCATAGAATCCAAGCAATGAGTATTGGTAGTTTGAATTAGCCGGATAGTCAGGATTGGGAGCATAACCATAGTAATAGCCATCGCTTTCTTGAACCATTTCTATTTCGACTACTTCGTCAAGTTGTCCGTTTTCGAGGCTTTCTTCGGTAGATTGCAGTGTCATGAAGTTACCATTGAGAATAACCATCGGGCTCCAATCATTGAGGCAATAAGAAGTTTCATCTCCCGATGTGAAAATTTGCGTAACACCAAGTAACTCGTAGGGTTCATAACCTGAGAGGATACCGACATTATTGCCTTCTTCGGTATGTCCGGTGATGCGGACATAGAATTCATCGCTGAGGGTGATACCTTCAGAGAGTATCTCGCCATAATCGTCAGTTTCTTTAATGGCGAAATGCAGCATTTGTCCTCCAAAGCGGCTTGTTGTGGTATCGGCAAGAGTTGCTGAGGTTGATGTCAGCACATTGAATTCAGAATCGAAGATGTCAATATTGATTTGGTTGAATACAGGTTTTGTAAGTTTTCCCTCGTCGTCAAAGGCAAAGATAGGCAGTGTGATGTCATGCACATAGAGCGGTGACATAGGTTTATCGAAAGCCACAACGATGATTTCCGGTTTGATAGAGTCTATGCCTGCATATTGACCAAGGTTATCAAATTTGTAGTAGAGTTGTTCGTTAGAGCCATAGTTGTATCCCCATGTTGAGCGGTCTCTACTTGTGAACTGATACATACCATAGTTGGAATATGTATTGGGTTCAAAGCTTGAGTTATACTCATCAAAGAGGTAGAATGCAGGTAGTGCTGTCAGAGGCCAGAATCCATCAGCGTCAAGTATTTCAAATGGGTTTATGTCTCCGCTTGTTATAGAGCCGTTTTCGAGCATCACGTCATACACGGTTTTGAGTTTGTGCACTTGTTCTCCGGTCTCAGGATCTTCAACCATAACATCAACTGAGGTTCCCGTTTCGGGGTCGATGGTTGTTTCATAGAGGTCTTCACCTTGCGGATAGAACATATTGATGGCGAAAGTGTCGGCGAGTGTTCCGTTGCTTGCGATGAGCACGGGGCGCAGTGTGGTGTAACCATAACCCCAAGGTGTGAACTCTTGAGCAGGTATAGAATCAACGAAGTTGTCGTCAACGATTTGTTGTTTGCCACCTATGCGAGCGTAAGTGTGATAGTGTTTGCGATAGCCTTCTTTATCGCTTTCGGCTATTGATGTGCTGTTAGCGATTTGTTCCTCATAGTACTGTGCGGCATCATTCCAATAGGTATCCCAAGTATATGTGAGTGGGCTGTTGGAGTATGATGTGTTATAATATGTCCATGCGTCCACTCCATTGAGCCAAGAACCTACAAGAGTCGGATAGTTGAAATGTAGTCCGTAGCCGAGTTTGTCGAATCCGAGATAGAGTGAGCCTTCAGGGCGCGCATAACCAGCAATCAGCGTGTCCGTTTGGGTAACAACGGGAATGTTGTGACGAAATCTTTTGCCAGCGAGAGCCTGTTTGGCATCTTTGAGGAGCAGTGGGTTTACGATAGCATTGTGTTTAGCGTCAAACTTTACCACAGAAGTTGCTTGCGGATTTATTTTAGACTGCTTTTTAACTGCTGGTTTAGCAAATTGTTTTTGTTGGGCAATGGTGCTATGCTCAACATGTTGCGCAAACGAGAACGTTACGCTTGCGGCTAGAATAAGTAGTAAAAATGCTTTCTTCATAGTGATGGATATTTAATGATTTATAAATTCACTCTAAGGTTTCTGTTGCTGTTATTGATGTCTGTCAGTCTTATAGCAGACATATTGAGAGTTCCTCCCATGGCAGACTGCAGCGTGTATGTACCTTCAAATATATTTTTGAAATTTTGGATACCGGCATCAAGGTCATTGGCTGCTGAACGTTTGAAGAGTGCTTGTGCGTTATCGTCAGCACTGAGGTATGTCAGAGTCATCTTTTCGCCGTCAAAAACAATGTCAACATTGACGAAGGCAGACTTGATGTCATTGGCGATGCGATATACTATTTCAATCTGATATTGTTTGCTTTTGTTTTGTTTGAGCCTAAATTCCGTGATACGTCTTTTCTGGTTTTCCTGCGTGGAACTGTTGGCTATAGTCGTTACGAAGTCGTCGAGCGCTGTTTTTGTTTCCGCTCCCAGGTCGTTATTGTCAACTTTCCATGCGGCATATTCTCCGAGTTTGAATTTGAGGAATTCGGCAGCAGTGTAGTAGGCTTCGAAGTACGCGTCAATGCCCTCATTGATGCAGGTGAGCCGCGTGTTTTCGTCGTTGAAGACGAAGTCTTGCGCCAGTTTGTCTCCGACTTCGATACCATCTTGATAATAGAACGATATGCCTCGCGGAGTTGTGATAAATCCGTAGATATAGGCTGCTGTGTCACCTACCGACCATCCGAAGTAGTTGTCTTCGAAGCGCACGGGTTGTTTTTCGCCATTGCGCACAAGGTTGAAGAGTATCTCATTGTTGCCGGTGAACATACGGTCGTTAGTGGCATCAATTTGCGCGAAGTAGTCTTCCCACGCGAGGTCTGCCGGCAGTGGATACATAAATATCTGCGCGCCGTTTTTGCGTCCTGTGACACGCATATAACTATTGGAGTGTTCTTTGACAACAAATTCATAGTCGCCACCTAGCCCTATTCCATCAGATTTTGGGTCAGAGAAGGCATGCATGACATCGTTCCATGTCGGGAACGAGATTATGGCACCGGATTCTTTGATAAGTTCCCAGAGGCTTTCGTCAGTAACATACTTGTTGTTGGATGAGACAGGATTTTTTGTAGCCATTTTAACTGTGCCGTCTTCGTTGAATTTCATAATTATGGCGTATCCTGCTGACGAAGGTTCCATGAAATAGAGCACTTCCCAACCGTTAGATGCTGCGACGAGTTGGCTATATGTTTCTGAGGCGTAGTTGTTGAGTCGCGTCACCGGGTTTTCGGAGAAGATGTCATCTTCGGTTCGCTTGCATGATATGGTGACGAGAGCCAAAGCCGTCAATAGTATGAGATATTTTGCTGTATGCTTCATGATGTGATGTACTGTTGTTCGTTGTTAGTTAATCTCCGATTGTTCATCAGTTTGGCTGTCTTCAATTGTTTTGACGTTGTTCGTCAAGGAAAGAGAAGTCGTCATTAAGGATGTCCTGATAGTGCGGAATAAGGTTCTTTTGTCTTAATTGCACTTCGGCTCGGAGGTCTTCAAGAGATATCTGCCATTTGTCGGCGAGCCATGTTCGCGCTATTTCCCATTTCTGGAGTATCATGTCTTCGCCGGTAACACCCTTTGTTACTTCGCCTTGTCTGGCATCAGCGAGAATTTTTTCCCATCCTTCATCATCGTTGGTGATGTAGCGAGCTATTGTTTCCACGAAATCCTCGCGGGGCTGGCTTGAGGCGTATGCTCCCACAAAGCCCATTTGGCGTGCTTCCTTGTCGGTGCGGTTTTGCCATCCTGTGGGGCTATAAGAGCCGGGAGTGAGTTGTTCGAACTCTTTGGGATAGACCTTTGTCTGGTGCAGAATATGCGAGAACTCATGGTGCATTGTTTCGAATATGAACTCGTTGAGCATATTGATATCGTTCATCTTGAGTTCGTTCATACCATAGAGCGTAACCTTGATACCACCTTCGGCAGTACCGAGAGTGATAGTGTGGTTGCTGGCGTTGACTGCATAACTGCCCACGAGCATGATGATGCGCGGTCCGTAGAGTTTGAGGAAGTCATCGTAAACGACCTTGGAGTAAACATCGAACCATAGGTAGTTGATGACGTGCGCGAGTTCCTTGGAGCGTTCGTAGTCCGTTGGCGAGAGGTTGTATGACTCGTCGGTATTGCTGTCAACGAGTTTATACTGGAAGTCAACGTTATAGCGTTTTGTATATGTCTCCACGAGCCATTTGTCGAAGTCCGCTGTGATGGCGTTTTCGGATGTGTCGTCAATGAATATAGACGGTTTTTGCGGTTCGTCATCCTTGCAGCCGACAAAAAGCAGCGAGAGACAAGAGATCAGGATTATATTGAGAATTTTTTTCATATCCATGTGATTTATTGAACGAAGAACAAAATCTATTATAGTCATCAAGGTAGTTGATTAGGCAGTAATATTAAATGACTGTTACCCCTCCGCCCTGCGGGCACCGGATTAAGGAGTTCAGAAAAGCACACTGTGCTTTTCATCGAAAAATTTGCGGAGATATTGCAAATTTTTCTTCACCCCTTCATTCGGCAGGGGAGGAGTTTTTGACTCGGATTGCCCTTCGGCAGGGGAGGAGTGGCATCCGCACTCCTTGACTAAATTACTCAATCACTAAATCAATAGTCAAATAGTAAATTGTCAAATCGTAAATCTTTTCTCTATTTTTCT
>DGSV01000080.1 GCA_002394025.1 Bacteroidales bacterium UBA4353 | reverse complement strand
TGTTATATCATCTTTTTCATTACCTCTCATTACATTACGATTTTCCGGGACTGCGCCTGTTCGACTACATCTCATTCCGGGCAGCCCTGGGCTTCATCATTTCAATACTGACAGCCACATTAGTCGGGGACAAGATTATCGACTTCCTGCGTCGTCACCAGATAGGCGAAACGGTTCGTAAGCTCGGTGTAGAAGGCGAAGAAAAAAAGAAAAATACCCCCACCATGGGTGGCATAATAATCATCATCTCGTTGCTGCTACCTATTATCCTGCTCGGCGATCTAACCAATGTCTATGTGTGGCTTATGATTTTCACCATCATAACTCTGGGCATATTGGGCTTTGCAGACGACTATATCAAAGTCTTTAAGCATAACAAAGAAGGGCTCAATGGTCGCTATAAGATTGTGGGACAGGTCATTGTTGGTCTGGTAGTGGGCATAGTGATGTGGGCACACCCTGATGTTACCATTCGTCAGAACTTCACCAACGACAAGCAGGAAATAACATATCGTCAGTCGTCCATCAAAGCCACAGACACCACCATACCCTTCGTCAAGAACCATAACTTCAACTATGCCGCACCTTTCCGTTGGGCTGGCGAGTATAAGGATTTTCTTGGTTGGGTATTCTTTGTTTTTGCGTGCGTGTTTATCGTTACCGCAGTGAGCAACGGCGCCAATCTCACCGATGGCCTTGATGGTCTGGCAACAGGTACCTGCGCAATCATTGGCGCGGCATTGGGCGTTATTGCATGGGTGAGCGGCAACACCAAGTTCGCCTCATTCTTCAACATCATGTATATCAGCGGTGTGGGCGAGATGTCAATTTTCGCCGCCATATTCATCGGAGCCACGATAGGTTTCCTATGGTACAACACAGCTCCGGCACAGGTATTTATGGGGGACACCGGTTCGCTGACACTGGGCGGTATCATAGCCGTATTTGCAATTATCATACGCAAAGAATTACTGCTACCGATACTCTGCGGCATATTCGTCATGGAAAGCCTGTCAGTAATAATTCAAACGGCATACTTCAAATATACCAGAAAAAAATATGGCACGCCAAAACGTATCTTCAAAATGACGCCCCTGCACCACCATTTCCAACACGACGCCGGAAAGATAGACGCCTACATACAAAAGCCCGCGAAAGAAGTACCGGAAACTAAACTCGTAGTGCGTTTCTGGATTATAGGACTGCTGCTTGCCGCACTGACAATCATAACACTAAAAATCAGATAATGAAGAAGATAGTCATTCTCGGAGCAGGCGAGAGCGGTGTAGGCTCCGCCATACTGGCTAAAAAAACAGGATGCCAAGTGTTCGTATCGGACAAGGGAAGCATCAAACAAAACTACATATCGGAACTCGAGCACTATGGCATAGCCTATGAGCAGGGACATCATAGCACGGACGTGATACTCGGTGCCGATGAGGTCATCAAAAGTCCCGGCATTCCCGACACGGCGCCGCTGATAGTGGCTCTGCGCAAACAAGGCACACCGGTAATTTCGGAAATAGAATTCGCGGCACGGCATTCACACGCCACATTTCTGTGCGTGACAGGCTCCAACGGCAAAACCACCACCACATCGCTACTCTACCATATCCTTGACAGTGCCGGACTTGACGTGGGCTTGGGCGGTAACATCGGTAAGAGCCTTGCCAGACAGGTGGCACTGCACGACAGACAGTACTACGTTCTCGAACTATCAAGTTTTCAACTTGATGGCATGTACCAATTCCACGCTCACATAGCCATACTTCTCAACATCACCCCCGACCACCTCGACCGCTATGATCATAACTTTATGAACTATGCCCGCGCCAAGATGCGCATAACACAAAATCAGACCGCCGAGGACTATTTCATCTATTGGGCTGACGACCCGGTAATCCGGCAAATGCTCGCCGAACACCCCTGTTCGGCGACAGCCCTGCCCTTTGACGACAAGCACTCCTATGCCGATTTCGACATCGCCAAAACCATGACACTGCAAGGACGCCACAACCTCTACAACGCTACGGCAGCGGTCATCGCGGCACTGAAAACAGGTATTGGACAAGACAAGATAAAATCAGCCTTGGCAACATTCCAAGCCATAGAACATCGCTTAGAGCCCGTGACCACCATCAATGGTGTACGATTTGTCAACGACAGCAAGGCCACCAATGTCGATAGTTGCTACTATGCCCTTGAGAGCATGACAACACCCGTAGTGCTCATCCTTGGGGGTAAGGATAAAGGCAATGATTATACGCAAATCGACAACCTCATACACCAAAAAGTACATACTTTGGTATTCATGGGCATCAATAACGAACCCCTCAGGCAGCACTTCGCGGGATGTGGCATCAACATCATCGACACCGACAATATCGCCGACGCCGTGAGCAAAGCCTACCATGCCGCCAGAACAGGAGATACCGTGCTACTAAGCCCCTGCTGCGCAAGCTTCGACCTATTCAGCAGCTATGAAGACCGAGGAAGGCAATTCAAACAACAAGTATCGCAACTGACATGATAAAAACAGACCTCACACAAGTCAACAAAACTGACAAAGGACTATGGATATGCTACGGCATGTTCCTCTTGGTCAGTGCCATAGTGAGTTTTTCGAGCAATAGCCAAGACGTGTACAAAGCCGCAACCTTCTACTCGCCGTGGATAAGCCACATGACAAAACTCCTCATGGGGCTCGTAGTGATATTTTTCATGCAATTCATGCCTGTCCGTGTATTGCGCAACATATCCCCCGCACTATTTTGGATTAGCATCTTCACCCAAATCCTGTGCTTCGTGCCCGGCATAAGGGTCAACAACATCCACGGTGTGTACCGCACCATCCACGTACCTGGTTTTCCCATGGACCTGCAGCCTGACGAGTATATCAAATTCACACTGATACTCTACCTCGCCATTATCATCATCGATTTCCTGCATACCGAAGACACCGAACGACGCAAGAATTTGAAGATCAAATACGCCGTGGCTACGATAGCGGCAATAATCACCGTGATTCCCTACCACACTTCAACAGCCATGATGTATTTGGCAACGGCGGTAATGATGGTCTTTGTGTCAGGGCTCTACACACGCCAAATCATTTTCGGCATCGTTGCGGCGGTTATTGTCGGTGCGATAGGAGTGTGGAGTCTGGTGGGTCTGCGCCATGCCGGAGTACAACTGCCATGGCGATTGGCTACCGTAGCGGGACGTGTTGACCGCTTCATCAAGGACGAACCCGACGAGATAAAATATAACATCAAATCAGACCCTAAAACGGCACAGCTCAAATACTGCAAGATATCCATCGCCAACGGTGCCGGCATTATAGGTACCGGTCCGGGCAAAAGTCTTGAGCGCGACGTGCTGCCCGTAGCCAATGCCGACTGCGTGTTCGCCATCATAGTCGAGGAATGGGGATGGATAGGCATTCTCGTGACCCTGTCGCTATATATGTTTCTGCTCAACCGCGTGGGGTATATAGTCAAAAAAAGTTATGACGACTATATGTCACTCGTAGCGCTCAGTTGCGGACTGTTTATAGCCCTGCAGGCTCTGATCAGCATCATCTGCGTGCTGGACATCATGCCTGCTACCGGACAGCCGCTGCCTTTCATATCCGTAGGTGGCAACTCTGCGTTGAGCATGGGATTCGGACTGGGAACTATCATGTGTATCAGTAAAGCCCAAAGGACTGAACTGAACAGAATACAAGACATAGAACAAACCAGCGAAGAGACCTCCAGACCTGTTATCACTTTTGATGATGATAATGAAGAGGAGACGCCGCAAGATGACATAATTATCGAACAATGATACGCCTGATTACCATAACTCTCACCCAGAGCATCCTGCTCTGCGCCGCCCAAGTGCTCCTCAAGCATGCCCTGCATATCATGGGCCACGTAACAGCCTCATGGACATTCGTGCGCTCACTACTCACCAACTGGTGGCTACTGGCAAGCGGCATAACATTCACTTTGGCAAGTCTGCTGTGGATGTACCTTCTCAAGAATTACCCCTTCTCAATAGCATATCCGCTATCAAGCCTGACATACGTATTCGGTATGCTGTGCGCCACAGTCATATTCCACGAAAATGTCAGAGTGGCGCAATGGATAGGAGTGCTGCTAATCATCAGCGGATGCGCGTTAATAGCTAAATAGTGATGACAACAGATATTTTCTCACAACTCAATGATAGTCAAGCCCAAGCCGTACGAGACATCACAGGTCCGTCGCTTGTTATCGCCGGAGCCGGTTCGGGCAAGACACGCGTGCTGACATACAAAATAGCCTACCTCATCGAGCAGGGCATGAAACCCGGCAACATCCTTGCGCTGACATTTACCAACAAAGCGGCGCGTGAAATGCAGTCGCGCATAGAGCAACTGCTACCGGGAAGACATACCCACTACCTGTGGATGGGAACTTTTCACCATATCTGCAGCCGCATACTGCGCGTTGAGGCTCAAAACATGGGATATACACGAGACTTCACCATCTACGACACCGATGACACAAAAAACCTGCTCAAACGTATCGTCAAAGACCTCAAACTCGACGACAAACTCTACAAAGCGAGCACATTATACAACAGAATTTCAGCTGCGAAAAACGCTCTCATATCACCGCGCAAATACTCCACCGACCACGACATCACACAACGTGATCAACAGGCACGACTCTATAGAATGGCAGAAATTTACGCCGAATACAACAAAAGGCTCAAAGCCTCGAACGCTATGGACTTCGACGACCTGCTATACAACACCAACGTGCTGCTGCGCGACTTCCCCGACATACTGCGCAAATACCAGGAAATATTCCAATTCATACTTGTTGACGAGTATCAGGACACCAACTTCTCGCAGTACCTCATAGTGCGCAAGCTCGCCGAACTGCACCACCGCATATGCGTTGTGGGCGATGACGCGCAAAGCATATATAGTTTCCGGGGCGCTAACATCTACAACATCCTCAACTTCCAGCAGCAATACCCCGAATCGAAACTCTATAAACTGGAACAGAACTATCGTAGCACACAAAATATAGTCAGCGCCGCCAATAGTTTGATAAGTCATAATAAAAACCAGATACCCAAGCAGGTATATTCCATGGGCAATGACGGCGAAGTGCTGCATATCCTCAAGGCCGACACCGATACGGAAGAAGCCGAACTCACAGCCCGGAATATCGTTAAGCTTCAACGCCGCGACATCAACCTCGAAAACATAGCCATGCTCTATCGCACTAATGCCCAGAGCCGTGTACTGGAACAGGTGTTGCGCAAATATAATATCCCCTACCGCGTCTATGGCGGACATAGTTTCTACCAACGACGCGAAATCAAGGACGCGCTGGCATATATGCGTCTGCTGGTCAACAACCGCGATGAAGAAAGCCTCACACGCATCATCAACGTGCCGGCACGAGGCATAGGACCTACGACCGTCAACAAGATACTACTGGCTGCACGGCAATATGACGTACCGGCTTGGCACGTATTGCTCAACCCTATGCAATACCACCTCGACGTCAATGCCGGAACTCACAAGAAACTCGCGGCATTCACGCAACTCATCAACAATGCCATAGAGGATATGCGCACCAATGACGCCTATAACGTAGCCAAAAACATCCTTGAACATAGCGGACTTATGGCTGATGCCGCCGCAGATGACACGCCGGAAGGCATCTCACGACACGAAAACCTGCAGGAACTGCTCACCGGCATTCATGAATTCGAAGAACAACAACGACAAATCAACGACGAGCAGACTATTCTGCTTAGCGACTTCCTATCAACAGTAGCGCTGCAAACAGACCAAGACGACAAAGAAGACGACCAAAGCGAAAAAGTAACCATGATGACCATCCATGCCGCCAAAGGACTGGAATATGACGTCATATTCGTGCTCGGACTCGAAGAAGGACTATTTCCTTCTGATATGTCACAAAGCGAGGATGATGTGGAGGAAGAACGACGCCTGTTCTACGTGGCTATAACACGTGCCAAGAAATATTGCTACCTCGGATTTGCGGCACAGCGCTTTCGTAACGGCAAAACGACATTCTGCGTGCCCAGCCGGTTCCTGAGCGAGATAGATGACAAATACATTGACAAACCTCAGCACCTGTTCCGAAAGCAAAGTTTCACAAGGCAATACAGCGGACGCTACGATTATGACTTCGAAGACGAGCTTGATACATGGAACAACATAGGTGACAGTCACTCACCATTTCCCTCACAAACCTCAACAACATACACACCCGCTACGCGGCAAATCAATAAAACACCCGTTGGCTCGGCATACGTCAAAGGCAACAGACAACAGGCACAATCGTCATTTACGGCTGGCATGAGAGTATGCCATGCGGTATTCGGCAAAGGAACAATAACAGATATCTATACCGAAAACGACAATGTTAAGATAGAAATCATGTTCGACGAAGGCGGCAAAAAAACCATGCTCGAAAAATTCGCCAGACTAACAGTAGAATAGCCCCACGATAGCCATGTGGCATATCATGATTTTCACACAAACACAGCACTCGTATTCATAAAATCCGGGGCGACTGCCCATTAATCCTTGTTCTTCAATCCTTGTTTTTTCAACAACAACTACCATTTGCCTAATACGCAAAAAAACTGTAACTTTGCGTAGAATTAGTTGACAGGTATCTTATGACCGGACGTTTTGCGCCAAGTCCCACAGGGCGTATGCATCTGGGGAATGTTTATGCGGCATTGCTGTCGTGGCTTTTCGCTAAAAGTCAGGGCAGTGCGTGGTTGTTGCGTATTGAGGATTTGGATCCCGAGCGTAGCAGTGAGCACTATGCCGACCAGATATTGCGCGACCTTGAATGGCTCGGACTCACGTGGGACGGAGATGTCCTCTACCAAAGCCGCCGCAAAGCCATCTACGAGTACTATTACGATCGGCTCACGCGCCTCGAACTTGTATATCCCTGTTTCTGCACACGGGCCGACATCATGGCAACCCAGGCGCCGCACCAGACCGACAACCGCATCGTATATGCCGGCACGTGCCGAGCACTCACACCGGCAGACGTAGCAAGCATGATGACCCGGCGCAAACCGGCGTGGAGAATGATTATGCCAGATAGGCAAAGCACCTATACAGACCTGATTTACGGCGAACAACGGGCAAACCTAAGACAGCAATGTGGCGATATCATCATACGCCGGGCCGACGGAGCATTCGCCTATCAACTCGCGGTGACCATTGACGACGCGCTCTGTGGCATACAACAAGTGGTCCGAGGACGCGACCTGCTACTCTCGGCACATCAGCAAATGGCTATCGCTACAACCCTTGGGCTGCCAACGCAGCATTATGCCCATCTGCCGCTCTTAATCAACGAGCACGGTCAACGACTCTCAAAGCGCGATGAAAGCCTCCACCTCGGAGTGCTCAAAGAACATTACACTCCGCAGCAGATTATTGGCATGATTGCCTATAAAAGCCATATCACACCATATATGACACCTATGACGGCACAAGAAGTGCTCAACATCTTTGACTACAGGAATTTAGAACCCAAAGACATTGTTATTAGCGCATAAAGATATGAAAATCACCATTCTTATACCAGCCTATAACGAGCAGGACAACATAGCGCCTCTCATTCAGGCCCTTGACATCGCCAAAAGTGATATGCCCGACTACCAATGGGAATATCTATTTGTCAACGACGGCAGCACCGACGGCACCTTAAGCATACTGGAAGCGCTTCATAACGAGCGCGATGACGTGGCGTACGTCGATTTGTCGCGCAACTTCGGTAAAGAAAACGCCATGCTTGCCGGTTTCGATTACGCCACCGGCGACGCCATGATAATCATGGACGCCGACCTGCAAGACCCTCCTTCGGTCATCAAAGACATGGTACTAAAATGGCGTGAAGGCTACGACGATGTTTATGCTCGCCGTAAATCGCGGGGGCGTGAGTCATGGCTCCGCAAACAACTCTCGCTGACATTCTATCGCATTCTGCAAGGCTCCACTAAAATTGATATTCTGCCCAATGTGGGAGACTTTCGACTGCTGGACCGCAAATGCATTGAGGCTATGCGCAAACTGCGAGAGTCAGGACGTTACACCAAAGGCCTGTTCACATACATAGGATTTCGGAAAACGGCAGTGGAATTTGACCGCAACGACAGGACGCAAGGCAAGTCAAGTTTTAATTTCGGCAAGCTTTTTGCCCTCGCCATGGAAGGGATTACGTCATATACCACGGCACCTCTCCGCCTCGCAACACTTGTTGGAGTGCTCGTATCACTGCTCGCATTCATATATATGGTCTATGTTTTCGTCAAGGCGTTGCTATTCGGCGACCCCGTGGCAGGATATCCCACACTGATGACGGTTATTCTGTTTCTTGGCGGAGTGCAACTGCTAACCATCGGTATCATCGGCGAATACCTCGCCAGAGTTTTCAACGAAGTCAAACAAAGACCCGTATATTTCGTACGAGACTATAAGGAGACTAAAAAACAATAACTTGAGGTCATACCTAACACATATAATCCTGCTATTGGTCAGCATAGCGACCCTGTCATGCACTAGTCTGGAGAGTCGCGGCAAACGGCTGCAAAAAGTTGTCAGCCAACAATGCAAGGCGGCCGAGACGTTGACAAACACATTCCATGACGTACTCAACAGCGCCACACCTGACTCGGTGCGACATATCAATACCGACAATCAGCATTGTGTGATATACATCTTCAACGAGACAGGGCTCTGCTTTTGGACCGACAACACCCTTGCCGTATCCGACGTGCGCATGAATACCTTCAACCAATGGTTTTTCCAAGACCTCAACAATGTTCAGGCACTATGCCTGTGGACCTCTGTCAAGAATTTCGCAGTGCTGACCATAGTACCCTTAAAGCATCGCTATCCATTTGAAAATCAAGAGCTGCAAAACGTATTTTTTGCACCTTTCCTATTTCTTGACAAGAGTTATTCGATATCGTCGGGTGACAACAATGCCTACTCTATTTTCGATGCTTCGGGGCGCCGGTTGTTTGGTTTGAGCCACAAGGATTTGTCACCCGCCGATGAGGCCCAAAACAGCAATACACGCTTTTCCGACAGTTTCTCCTACCGCTCCCTATCCCACGACGGCGACAATACCCGTGCGCGGAAAATACGAACCTATTACCTGCTTATTCTGCTCTTTTTCAGCATCTACGTCGCCTATGCCATATACATCCTGTTCCGACACTATATCCGCCATGATATGCGTCTTACAGATCGGCTGCAGGTGCTCTTCGGAATGGTACTCATAGCGTCGTTCGTAATCATATACGCCATTATGGTCAACTTCTCGCGTCGCTCCTACGAAGCCCAGCAACGACGCGACCTCACGCAAAAAGCAGCATACATACAGAAATTCCTGCAGGAGACATACTTCTTCAACACCACACTTGACGCCACCAATACCCAGTCGCTCAACGTCAGCCTCAAAGACCTGAGCTTTGCCTACCACTCCGACATACACGTCTATGACATCTTCGGCAGACTCATCGGAAGCTCGCAGCCCGACCTGTTCGCAAACCACATCATAGGTCATAACATGGCGCCTAAACCCTATTTCGCCGATAAACCCACATGCCTGATGAGCGAAAAAATTTCCGAATTGTCATACCTCTCGGCATACACGGAATTCTATAACGGCGACTATGAACTGATAGGTTATATCGCCGTACCGCTGTTCATATCCAGCGACGAAGTCAATGATGCCGTTGACTCACTGCTCAGTCGCCTGCTGCCAATATACCTCGCCATCGCCGTGCTTTCGGTACTGCTGGTGTTCTGGCTCAGCAGACAACTCATACGCCCGCTGAAACTCGTGTCAGACAAAATGCGGGACTTTGCCATAGGACATAAAAACGAAAAGATAGACTATGCCGACAAAGACGAATTCGGACAACTGATAGGCTACTACAACAATATGGTTGACCAACTTGAGAGCAGCCTCAAGCAACTCAAACAGGCTGAACGCCAAGAGGCATGGAGAACCATGGCACGTCAGGTAGCCCATGAAATCAAAAACCCGCTGACGCCCATGCGCCTCACCATACAGCAGATGCAACGCCTCAAAGACATCGACCCGGAACGCTTCAGTCAGTACTTCGATCAATCGTCACCACTGCTCATCGAACAAATCGACAACCTGAGCCATATCGCAACAAGCTTCTCGGACTTTGCCAAGATGCCGGAACCGGATATCACTACGGTTGACGTAGCTCAAAAACTCTTCGCTGTCGTCAACCTCTTCAAGGCTAACATCCGCGAGATACCCATCAACTACCTCGGACAACAACAGGGTGTAATAGTGACCACCGACACCGAGCAAATCACACAAGTGCTCAATAACCTGCTCAAAAACGCTTTGCAAGCCCTCGCGGCGCAACCGGACCCCGAAATAACGGTAACACTGACTACGGCGAAGAATTGGGCGATAATCAACGTGATAGACAACGGCATAGGAGTCCCTGAAGACATCAGAGACAAAATCTTCGTGCCCAACTTTACCACCAAAAGCACAGGCAGCGGACTGGGACTGGCTATCAGCAAACACATCGTGGAAGCATCGGGAGGAAAAATATACTTCCACTGCGATGGCAACAAAACAACATTCACCATTGAACTACCAAGAATTATATAACCCATTAATATCAAATCAAATGAACCGAATTCACATCTTTGCCATGAGTAGCGTTATCGCCTTGGCATTAATATCCTGCCAACCCAACGAGGAACAACAAGCCCGCGCATACATCAATCGAGGCACCCAACAAATCGATAACGGCGAATGGAATAATGCCCTGACGACACTTGACAGCGTTGACATACTATTTCCGAAACTTGTCAATATGCGCCGTGAGGCACGCCACCTCAAAGATAGTGTAGCATACCTGCAGGCACAACGCTCGCTGGAATATAACGATGCTATGCTCAACGATGCCGAACAACTACTCGACTCGCTACTGCAAGCCTTTACGCTCGAGAAAGACACCGCATACCAGAAATACGGTAACCTGATACTGCCCGCTATGCGCTCCGTGAATAATAGCCAGCGCAGTTTTCTGCAAGCCTTTGTCAGCGAAGACGGACACCCATTCGTGCGCAGCGTATATTGCGGAAGCAAAAAACTCAACCATACCAACCTGCTAATCACCGCTAACGACGAGGCTAACACCGAAGTGACGGCTATCAAAGCACCACACATTTTCGAAGGGCACGAATACCTCGCATTCGAAAACGACGATGCCATGAACCTGCTCACATTCATCGACAATCATGGCTCCGACAAAATCAAAGTCATCATATCCGGCGAAGACACATACAGCTACCAACTTACCGCAAATGACATCAAAGCCCTGCAACAGACATGCAGCCTGGCCATTGCCTATAATGACGTCAATACACTGCGCCACAACGCAAACGCAGCGCAAAACGTAATCGCCAAATGGCAACAAAATAACCAATAACAAAAAACCGAAATAACGAAATATCAAACAAAAAAACAAGTTACTGATGATAAGAAAATTCTGTCTGACAACATTTTTGCTCATTGCCTGTCTAATAAGCGCTCAGAATGCCGTAGAACACTTCATGGCAAATCCCGAGCTCAAACATGCCAACATAAGCCTGATGGTCAAAGACCTCACAACCAATAAGGTCGTGGCCAGCTACCGCCCTGATGCCATCACTCCCTGCGCCTCAGTGATGAAAGTAATCACGACAGCCACAGCCCTGGAACTTTTCGGCGCTGACTATCGCTATAAAACTCTCATCGAAACCGATGGTGAGATAGATGCCGCGGGAGTGCTACATGGTAATGTTTATATCAAAGGGTCGGGCGACCCCAGCCTTGGTAGTCAACAGTTGGGTAACACCGCTTTCCTGAACACATGGTGCCGGAAACTCAAAGAGAAAGGTATCAAGAAAATCGACGGGGCCGTGATAGCCGATATCTCCGCATTCGATGATGAATACATCAATCCTTTCTGGATTTGGGAAGATATCGGCAACTACTACGCTCCCGGAGTATTCGCTATCGCCTACTGTGATAACCGCATGAATATCACTCTCGTAGCCAATGGCGAGGGCAAACCGGTGACAGTGGAAAAGGTCAGTCCGCAAATCGACTCCATCCGTTTCGAGAACAACATAACCTGCACCGGACAGCTGCCCACTACCGATATCTTCGTACGCGGTCTGCCACTGAGCAATACACGCTACCTGAGCGGCAATGCCAGCACATCAAGTTCGCGGCTTTCCATCAGCGGCGACATACCCAACCCTGCCCTGTTGTTGGCGTCGGACTTCACCAAAGCACTGAAAACGACAGGAATAACCGTCAGCAAACCTGCGGCATACACACAAATAGCGGATACGTCAAAGCACGAAGTGCTCCATACCCACTCTTCAATGCCGCTATCGGACATTATCACATATACCAACTTCCGAAGCGATAATATGTATGCCGAACATATCTTCCGCCTGATAGGCACCAAAGGTGTCAAGACATCAAGCCGCAAGAACGCCTCTGACGTTATCAATAACTACTGGCGCTCACGAGTTGCCGGTATGCAGTACAACAAAATCGTTGACGGCAGCGGTCTGTCTCCCATTGACAGACTTTCCGCCGTATCGCTCGTGGACTTGTTGGCATATATGACCAATAGCCGCTATAAGGAGACATTCCTCAATTCGCTGCCCCAAGCCGGCGTTGAAGGCACAGTACGCGGTTTTCTGCGCGACACGCCCCTGCAAGGCAAAGCGCATATCAAATCAGGCACCACAAGTCATATCAAAAGCTATGCGGGCTATGCGCAAGGCCCCAGCGGACACAAATATGCCTTTGCGGTACTTGTCGCGGACCCGGCATGCCGGGTTAAATACGTTCAGGATATGATTGAACTTTTGCTCACGGGAGTATGCAAATAGTCTGTACAAATAGTCTGTAACAATATCTATCAATGTCATTCATCAACCTCATCAAGATAGCCATCGGCGCACTGACGAATAATAAGATGCGCGCCTTTCTCACCATGCTGGGCATCATCATCGGTGTGGGCTCTGTTATTACCATGCTTGCCATCGGTCAGGGCTCAAAACGCAGCATCCAAAGCCAAATAGCCGAAATGGGGTCCAACATGATTATGATTAACCCCGGAGCCGACCGCCGCGGCGGCGTAAGACAAGACCCGTCAGCCATGCAGACTCTGAAACTCACCGACTATGAAGACCTGCGCGATAAGACAACACTGCTTTCCGCCGTGAGCCCTAACGTGAGCAGTAGCGGACAGTTCATCTACGGTAATAATAACTACCCCTCATCAGTAACCGGCGTGAGCCCCGAATACCTCACCATACGACAGCTGACGGTGCAAGACGGAGACATATTCGGCGATGCCGAAATAGCGTCGTCGGCAAAAGTATGCGTCATAGGCAAAACGATTGTTGATAACCTCTTCACCAATGGCGAGGACCCTATCGGCAAGGTCATACGTTTCAAAAACACGCCATTGCGTGTCATAGGAGTCCTAAAATCCAAAGGCTATAACTCCATGGGGCAGGACCAAGACGCCATAGTGCTCGCGCCTTATACCACGGTGATGAAACGTCTGCTGGCGGTGACGTACCTGCAAGGCATCTTCGCCTCGGCGATTACCGAAGACGACACCGACGGCGCAATAGCCGAAATCTCTGACATACTGCGAAACAACCATAAAATCAAAGAAGGTGACGAGAATGATTTCCACGTCTTTTCACAGCAGGAACTGTCGTCCATGATGACCAGCACCACAGACCTGCTCACCGTGTTGCTGGCATGCATTGCCGGCATATCACTCGTGGTGGGAGGCATAGGCATCATGAATATCATGTACGTCTCCGTCACAGAACGCACGCGCGAGATAGGACTGCGTATGTCCGTGGGAGCGCGGGGCGTGGATATACTATCACAATTCCTGATTGAAGCCATCATGATATCCGTCACGGGAGGCATAATAGGAGTGGCTTTGGGCATTGGCGCCAGCTATGCCATAAAATATATCGCTTCATGGCCCATAGCAATCGAGGTTTGGACGGTACTGCTCAGCTTTGCCGTATGCACCGTGACAGGCATATTCTTCGGATACTACCCCGCCAAGAAAGCCGCAAACCTTGACCCCATAGAAGCCCTCAGATACGAATAGCGACATTTGGTCATGTAAAGTTTTTTTCGTATTTTTGTCACTAATGGATTTTTCAGCCATACATATCAAAGGCGCCCGCCTGCATAACCTCAAAGGTATCAATGTTGACATACCGCGAAATAAATTTGTGGTAATCACCGGCTTGAGTGGCAGCGGCAAGTCCTCGCTGGCTTTCGACACCCTATACGCCGAAGGGCAGCGTCGCTACGTACAAAGCCTTTCTGCCTATGCCCGGCAATTCCTCGGCAGGATGCAAAAGCCCGAGGTTGACAGCATTAGCGGCATACCTCCGGCAATTGCCATACAGCAAAAAACGGCTACCCGCAACCCGCGCTCAACGGTAGGCACATCTACGGAAATATACGACTATCTCAAACTGCTCTTCGCCAGAATAGGACGCACCATATCCCCAGTGTCAGGCACGGAAGTCAAACGCCATACGGCACAGGATGTCGTGGCACGCATGATGAGCCTGCCACAAGGCACCCGCGTCATGCTACTCACCAATATCACTCTCAAGGCCAACCGTACATTGGGCGAACAGCTTTTCATCTGGCAGAGTCAAGGCTTTATGCGCGTGATTGACAAGCAGGGACAGACATGGCTCATCAGCGAACTGATAGACGGCAAAACACCCCACTACGATGCCATAAGCCGTAGCATACACAATGGCGAATGCTATCTGGTCATCGACCGCATCGTGGCTGACGGCAAACAGTCCACGGCTAATCGCTTCACAGACTCTGTGGAAACAGCCTTCTATGAGGGCGATGGGCAATGCCTGCTGCGCATCATGGGCGATGAACAACGCGATGAGGTGTTCTCATCACGCTTCGAGGCGGACGGCATAACATTCCGCGAACCTTCGACACATCTCTTCGACTTCAATAACCCCTTAGGAGCATGCCCCGAATGTTCAGGATTCGGAAATATAATAGGCATAGACCCTGACCTTGTGGTGCCCGATAAGAGCCTGAGCCTCTACGAACAAGCGATAGCATGCTGGCGAGGCGAAAAAATGGGACTATGGCTACAAGACCTCATCACCAACGCCCATAAATTCAACTTCCCGGTACATACCCCTTTCTATCAACTCACCACTGAGCAGAAACAACTTATCTGGACCGGAAACGAATACTTCCATGGTCTTAACGAGTTTTTTCACTACCTTGAGTCGAAGCAGTACGAGAAAATTCAATACCGTGTTATGCTCTCGCGCTACCGCGGCAAGACATTATGTCCTGAATGCAGTGGTTCGAGACTGCGTCGCGAGGCCTTGTACGTCCGCGTAGGAGGTCTTAATATCCGCCAGATAACAGAAATGCCCGTCAAGCAATTACTGCCATGGTTTCGCGACCTGCAACTCACCGAGCATGAGCGACTAACGGCACAACGCTTGTTGCGCGAGATCACCAACCGTCTGCAATATCTCAATGACGTGGGGCTTGGCTACCTCACCCTCAACCGCCAGAGCAACACCCTGAGTGGTGGCGAGAGCCAACGCATAAGCCTCGCCACAGCATTGGGCAGCAGCCTCGTGGGCTCACTCTACGTGCTCGACGAACCAAGCATAGGACTCCACCAAAGAGATACACAACGCCTCATATCCGTATTCCGACAACTACGCGACATAGGCAACACTGTGGTCGTTGTAGAACACGACCCCGAAATCATAGCCGCCGCAGACTACCTCATTGACATAGGACCCGAAGCAGGGAGAGCGGGAGGACAACTCATTGTGGCACAAGAGATGAGCAAACTCATAACGCTGAGCAAAGAACAGATACAGGAACTATATCCCCAATCTTATACCCTTGCCTATCTCTTCCATAACAAGGCTATTCCCCTGCCGCAGTATCACCGCCAATGGCAGGATTCCATCATCGTTCGCGGCGCCTGTCAGAACAACCTCAAGAATATCGACGTCACCTTCCCACTCGGAGTGCTCACTGTGGTGTGCGGACCTTCGGGCTCCGGCAAGTCAACACTCGTCAAGCAGATACTCTACCCGGCACTGAGAAAATACTACGGCTTCGGAGCCGAGACGACAGGTGCCATGGCAGCCATCGAAGGACAGATGAGCCGCATACGCGCCGTGGAACTCGTGGACCAGAATATGCTCAGCCGCTCATCACGCTCCAACCCCGTGACATACATCAAAGCCTACGACCTGATACGAACACTGTTCTCGCAACAGCAACTGGCAAAACAAATGGGCTTCGGACCCATAATGTTCTCATTCAATACCCCGGGCGGACGTTGCGAAGAATGTGAAGGCGAGGGAACGATAACAATCCCCATGCAATTCATGGCAGACCTCACCATGACCTGCGAACACTGCCACGGCAAACGCTTCAAACAAGACATCCTTGAAGTAACATACCACGGAGTGAATATATACGACATACTGGAGATGACTGTCAATCAGGCTATAGAATTCTTTTCCAAAAACAACGGAAGCCTCGAAAAACGTATCGTGGCACGCCTCAAACCACTGCAAGATGTCGGCATAGGATACGTAAAACTGGGACAGAGCAGCAGCACACTATCAGGCGGCGAGGCACAACGACTCAAACTCGCGGCATTCCTCGCTAACGAAAATGACCAACCAACAATGTTCATATTCGACGAACCCACCACAGGACTTCACACCCATGACATCGCCACACTGCTTAAAGCCATCAACGCACTCGTTGCTCGCGGACATACTGCGGTCGTAGTCGAACATAACCTCGAAATAATTCGTGCCGCGGACCACATCATAGACCTCGGACCGGAAGGAGGAGAACAAGGCGGAAATATAGTTTTTGAAGGCACGCCGGAACAACTTCTCAACAACAATATAAGCTATACAGCATTAGCGCTCCGACAATATAATTAATTAAATAACAAATAAATAACCCATAATACAATGAAAAAGTCCATTACCCTACTCTCAATGCTGCTCATCGCTATGCTCCTTTTTACGGCAGCACGTCGCAAACCCGTAACACTATTCCTCGTTGGCGACTCCACCATGGCTGACAAGGAAAAACTCGTTGAGAGCCCTGAACGCGGTTGGGGACAACTGTTCCCGACATATCTCGACAGCACCAAGGTCGTGGTTGCCAATTACGCCCGCAACGGACGTTCAACTCACTCCTTTATCACCGAAGGACGCTGGGATATGGTACTCGATAGACTCAGCAAAGGCGATATAGTAATCATACAATTCGGACATAACGACACAAAACGTTCTGATCCTAACCGCTTCGCAAGCATCACCGACTACCGCAGCAATCTGCTACGAATGGTCAAGGAAACAAAAGCTAAAGGCGCGATACCGGTACTGGCAACATCAATAGCACGCCGCAAATATGACCACAACGGTGTGCCGGTACAAGCACACGGAGGATATGTGGAAGCCATGCGCGACGTGGCACGTTTCACAGGAGTTACACTACTTGATATGAACGCGGCTACTACACAATGGTTGCAGGATATGGGAGTAGAACAAACCAAGAAATACTTCATGCACGTGGAACCAGGTATTTATAGCGACATACCTGACGGCAAAAAAGATAATACACACCTACAGGAAAACGGCGCCCTGCAAGTCGGCAGAATAGCCTATGACCTAATACTGCAATCCGACTGCCAAGCACTGAAAAATGTACTCGCGGCTCAACCCTCCGAAACTCCCGTTTACACAACTCATATCCCGGGATATAAATAAG
>DGSV01000022.1:2734-2953 GCA_002394025.1 Bacteroidales bacterium UBA4353 | reverse complement strand
CGCCGTCGGCTTTGGTAATCAGCGGGCATGTCAGCGCATAGACTTCCTGACCATTGGTGCGGCGAATGAGTTCGGTGCCTGTGGTGATATTACCCCACTGGTCGGCACCTCCCATCTGCATCTTGCAGTTATGGGTTTGAAGCAGATGAAGAAAATCATATGCCTGAAGCAACTGGTAGGTGAATTCTGTGAACGACAAGCCGTCGCGAGCCTCGCCGT
>DGSV01000022.1:0-2651 GCA_002394025.1 Bacteroidales bacterium UBA4353 | reverse complement strand
TTGGCCATCATGTAGTTTACGGTGATGTGTTTGCCAACTTCACGCGAAAAATCAAGGAACGAATAATTCTTCATCCAATCATAGTTATTGACCAGTTCGGCGCGGTTGGGCGCATCACTCTCAAAGTCGAGAAATTTTGCCAGTTGGCGTTTTATGCATTCTTGGTTATGACGCAACGTCTCTTCGTTGAGCAAGTTACGCTCTTGTGATTTGCCGGAAGGGTCACCAATCATTCCCGTAGCACCACCTATCAGGGCTATCGGTTTATGACCGCAACGCTGCAGATGGCGCAGCATCATTATGCCACATAAGTGACCGATATGCAGACTATCGGCGGTAGGGTCTATGCCGACATAGGCTGTGGTGATTTCTTTCTGAAGTTGTTCCTCGGTGCCGGGAATAATGCTGTGAAGCATACCCCGCCATTTAAGCTCTTCTACAAAATTTTTCATTGTTAAGTATTATCTATATATCTTTTTCTTAATGAACTTGCAAAGTTACGATTTTTTTTGCATTTATTTTCTGACCCTTTTGATGACACGCAGTCGGTGTGTATAACTCTTTTGGTCATCGGCGAGGATGCCGTGCGCATCAATACTGTTTATCTTTACGCGTCCTGAGCAGTGAACTATTGTCTGACTATCTATCAGGATACCCACGTGTACTATGTTCCCGTCGTTATTTTCGAAGAATGCGAGGTCACCTGTCTGAACCTCTTCAAGAAAACCGACTACAACACCCTGTTGCGCTTGTTGCGAAGCATCGCGCATAAGGTTGATACCGAATAGCGAGCAGAAAATCTGCGTAAAGCCCGAGCAGTCCATGCCAAAAGCGTTCTTACCACCCCACAGATACGGGATATTCAGGAAGTAAGGCAGACTGGCGCTAATATTTTCTTTATTGTATTCGGGATGTAGCGCCACCAATTCCGGTGATATACTGAAATCTACACCGAGCAACGAGAAAGAGCCGTTGTTGTAGTTGGGCAAATGGGTGCCGGCGGTGAGCATGATAGTGGTTTTGTTGGCATTGCTCACTGCCATGGCAACAGGATAGCACACTACAGCATAAGGCGCTGAAACCACTGATTGGTAGTTGTCATCGCTGAGCATGGATACCATCTTGCGGTCGGCGTAGCCTTCGTAACCGTCGGCATGAATGCGTATCTTGACCCATGAATTCGCCTCTTCGATAACGTCCGCCGTTTGTGCGAACAGCAACTGAGTAACCATTTCGGCGGACTCCGAAGGACGATTACGTACAGGAACTACGCTAAGTAATGTTATGCAGGTCATTATGAATTGTAATATTTGTTTTTTTTTCGATGTTTCGATGTTTCGATATGTCGAATTATCGGTGTTTCGATTCATCACTTCATCGTTATTTCGATTTTTTTCAGAACAGGCTCATCTGCGGATCGTCAGGGTCTTTGGGCTCGTCGGGCAGTGCCACGGTAATGTCCATAGGTATGTCATCTACATTGATGTCATTCTGACCGTCCTCAGCGCCATCAAAGCCGTCAGTGGTATTGGGAATTTCTATCTCTTCGGGGTCTTCGGGGGAGATGTCAGTGATTTTCTCCACTTTGTAAGTCGTGAGCCTTTTGCCTTTTGCCTTGAGGCTTTTGACGGCTATGAATAGGTTCATATCCACCTCTTCCGGTTGGCGCCACGCGTCACTATCGGCGAAAGTTATCTGCAGCAACGGATGCATTCGACTATTGATGACTACAAGTCGCGAATCCTTGTTCTCCCCCAAGAGGTTCTGTGGTTTATTACTCTTGTCTATGGTGAAGCGCTTGCCGTAGTAGTATCCCTGATCGGCATCCCACAGGGCTGCTGTCCATACCTTGTTGGCACGGTATTTTTCGATTACAAGAATGCCGTCGTCGTAGTGGTTGGTGATGTCGAAATTCGAGAATATACAGTCTCCATTATTCATGATAACGAGTATCGAATCCTCGTTATGGAACTCGCCGAGGTATTGTCCTCTGCCGTCATAGTTCAGGCGTCGCACATCGGGGTCGTACCAGACTTCCAATCCTCCCAGTGTTGATCCGCCTTTTTGCTTGAGAGTTATCTGCTTAACGTCATATTTAGTGAGCAGGTTGCCCATACTCTGCTTGCCTTTCACAGCCAAGGTTGACAGGTCGGTTATTATCTCCAGTTTCTTGAGTTTGAAAGCGGGCTTGAGCAGTGTACGTATTACCTCCGCTTCACCATTGGGATTGGCGGTGAAGTAAACTATTTTCGACCCCGCGGTACCGCGCGTCAGGTCGTACTCCTTGTCGCGCGTGAGACCTGTTATGGCACATCGCTTCATGTAATATGGACCATTTTTGCCATCGCGATACACGATATTGTAGATAGTGCGCGTATCGGCCTTCTTGAACACCGCCACATGTAGTATCTCGTTGCTTTGCGAGGGCTTGTCATTGACCACGGAAACTTTGTCAGCCACATGCACTATCTTGTACTTGCCGTCACGGAAGATTACTATCACGTCGTCAAGGTCAGAACAGTTGCTCACAAAGGTGTCTTTCTTGAGCCCTGTACCGACGAATCGACCTTCGTAGTCCACATAGAGCCTTTGGTTGGCCTCGGCCACCTTGGTGGCTACTATGGTCTCGAAGTTGCGTATCTCGGTGCGGC
>DGSV01000074.1 GCA_002394025.1 Bacteroidales bacterium UBA4353 | reverse complement strand
TCAAGAAAGCCAAGGAGAATGACAAGATTGATGGTATTTATCTGCATGGTGGTCAGTTGAGTGGCGGTTTGGCTTCTATGCGTGAGTTCCGCAATGCTTTACTTGATTTTAAGCAGAGTGGGAAGTTTATCATAGCTTATGCCGATGGTTACGGTCAGGCTAATTATTATCTTGCCTCAACAGCTGATAGCATATTCGTAAATCCCTACGGAGCAATTGATTGGCACGGTTTGTCAATGACTGTGAACTTCTACAAAAAACTTTCGGAGAACCTTGGGATAGAAATGCAGATTTTCCGTGTCGGCAATTTCAAGTCTGCCGTGGAACCTTTTATGTTGACAGCCATGAGTGATGATAATCGCTATCAAAATCAGGTTATGCTCAATGAATTATGGAATGTCATGTGCTTTGAAACGGCTCAAGCGAGACATCTTGAGAGTGATAGCCTGAAAGCGTTAGCTGACAGTGCTATTTCCCTTAAACCCGCTTACGCTTTATTGGATGCCAAATTGGCTGACAAACTTGTTTATGAGGCTGACATGGACTCCATTCTCAAGTTGGCGACAGGTACTGATGACTATAAAATTTTGACTCATAAGCAGATGACATCCGTAGAGGGTAAGAGTAAGAAAAGCAGTAACAAGCTTGCTGTTGTGTATGCCGAGGGAGATATTGTTGACCAAGGCACCAGTGGTATAGTGGGTAATAAATTTGTTAAAACTTTAGGCGAGGTAGCTGATAATGATGATGTTAAAGCCGTTGTGCTTCGTGTCAATTCGCCTGGTGGCAGCGCTTTTGCCAGTGAGCAGATATGGTATGCCGTTCAGCAGCTGAAACATAAAAAGCCTGTTGTGGTTAGCATGGGTGATTATGCAGCATCTGGTGGCTATTATATTTCTTGCGGAGCCGACAAGATTTTTGCTCAACCTACCACCCTGACAGGTTCCATAGGTATTTTCGGCATGATTCCTAACTATAAAAAACTTGCTGATAAAGTGGGTGTTACGAATGATAATGTTAAGACGAGTCGTTATGCCAATCTTGATGAGAATCTTGTTAGCGGTCAGCCCACCGATGAGGAGAAGGCCCTAGTGCAGCAGTCTATCAATTATGGCTATGATCTTTTCACGCGTCGTTGTGCAGAAGGTCGTGGTATGACCCAGGAGCAGATTTTTGAGATAGCCGGCGGACGTGTGTGGGTAGGCAATGAAGCCCTCAAACAAGGACTTGTTGACAGCATAGGCGGAATTGATGACGCTATCAAATATGCTGCTGTTATGGGTAAGATAGAGGATGACTATGTCGTTGAGAGTTATCCCGCGGAGCAGTCGTGGCAAGAAAAATTGCTGGAAACTTTTGATGCCGAAACTCTTATAGCCCGTAGGATTGAGAAAATGACATCGCCTTTTAATAGTGACATTATTGATTTCCTCTGTGATACGCAGAAGTACTGCGGTGTGCAGACTCGTATGCTTGAGCGTGTAAATTTCTAAATAAAGGTGTATAAAAGATGACAAGAGCCGCGACGTGCGTCGCGGCTCTTGTGTATTATTCATTCTGGAGTGCCGGTTCTCTATAACTTGTTGAGTTGGTGTCCCATGCGTAGTTTCTTGGTCTCAAGATAGAATTTATTGTAAGGGTTGGGTGTAATTTCTATCGGCACATTTTCGACGATATGCAGACCGTATGACTCCAGCCCCACGCGTTTCACAGGATTGTTGGTTATCAGTCGTAAATTGCTTACCCCGAGTTCTTTGAGTATTTGTGCTCCTACTCCGTAGTCGCGTTCGTCGGCGCGGAAACCAAGGTGTATGTTGGCATCTACTGTGTCATAGCCTTCTTCCTGAAGCTTATAGGCACGGATTTTATTCATAAGTCCTATGCCCCGACCTTCTTGGTTCATATATACTATTATTCCCTTTCCCTCCTTATCTATCATCTGCATTGCTTTATGCAGTTGTTCACCACATTCGCACCTCCGGCTTGCGAAAATATCGCCTGTGACGCATGAGCTGTGTACTCGCACCAATACCGGTTCGTCATGCTGCCACTCGCCTTTGATAAGTGCCACGTGTTCCAGTCCGTTGCTTATTTGGCGAAAAGGTATCAGTCGGAAGTCGCCGTATTCTGTGGGCAGGTGTACTTCTTCGCCTTTCTCAACCAAGGACTCTTGCTGTAGTCGGTATGCTATGAGGTCTTTGATGCTTATCAGGCATAATTGGTGTTCCTTGGCTATTAGCTCCAGTTGTGGCATACGTGCCATGGTGCCGTCCTCATTCATGATTTCTATCAGTGCCGCGGCCGGTGTGAGTCCCGCGAGTCGGCATAGGTCAATCGCCGCTTCAGTATGTCCCGCACGTTGCAGCACGCCTTTGTGCTTGGCGTATAGTGGGCTGATATGTCCCGGACGTCCGAAAGTATCGGCGGTGGAGTGGGGGTCGGCAAGAGCTGCTATTGTGGCTGCGCGGTCGTGAGTTGATACGCCCGTAGTGCAGCCCTCGATTTTATCTACCATGATGGTAAATGGTGTGCCGAGCATGGAGGTGTTATTAGCTACTTGCGGATATAGTTCTAATTGCTGGCAACGCTCTTCGGGTAGCGGAACGCATAGTACACCGCGACCATTCTTGAGCATGAAATTAACTTTGTCAGGGGTGATATATTGCGCCGCGGTAATGAAGTCACCCTCATTCTCACGATCCTCATCATCGACTACGATTACGAATTTGCCTTCACGAAAATCAGCTATTGCCTCTTCTATCTTGTTCATTATAAATCGGTATTATAATCTTGTTATCCTTGTTTTTTACGTATTAGTTTCTTTTTCATCTTTTCCCACATCTTGAGCCATGCGTCGGTATTGAACAAAGCCGAGTCGTGCGCCGCTTTGTATGTCAGAAAAATGCCTATAGGCAGCAATACAGCAGTACTAATCCACATTCCCTGCCATGGGTCCCATTGCGCGTCACGGGCTAGTTTATAGCCCGAATTATCAATGATGTAGTAGAATATGAACATCGCCACTGACACCACCACAGGTACTCCCAATCCTCCCTTGCCGATGATGGCGCCGAGCGGAGCACCTATGAAGAAGAATATCAGGCACGCGAGCGATAGCGAAAACTTACGGTGCCATTCGATCCTGTGGCGCCGGACATATTGCTGCGGGTCATGGAGCACGATGCGGTTATACTTGACTTGGTCGTTCATCTTGCGGGCATTGTCGCTGGCATAAGTCATAGCCATATATCGCTGCTGGGGTGTGAGGGTCTCATAGAGGTTCTCTATATCGCTGTGTGCTATGAGCCTAGCCGAAGGCTTTGCAACATCAAGTGTGGGATATTCGCGGTTAAAGTAGTGTGTGGCAATCATTTCTTCGCTCTGTTTGGTGGCTATGCTGTCGGCTATCAGCGTCACAGAATCGGCGGAATGAGCCAGTTGGCTCGCGTTTTTTGCAACATATTGATCATGAAGTATTGACTCGTCAAAACGGCTGAAATCCGAGTCAAAGTCTATGAGCAGGTGTTTCTCGCTAAACGTCTCACGGCGATAAGGTATCTTGTTGGAGCCTGACACGCGTTGACCTTTGAGGTTCTCGAAACTTTCGCCGTTATAGAGGCTCAGACGCAGATATTTGTTGTCGTTGGACAGATATACGCGGCCTGAGTCGGCTACCATCACTGTGGCATCCTCAAAACCTTCCGAAAAATCGTATATCATCATGTCTTTGAGCAGACCTGTCTTACGATCCTTGTCGCGTACGTAAATCTGGTACCCCTCAATACCCGAATAGAATTCACCAAGAGGGATATCAAGTTCAGGCGACTTCTGGCGTAGCGAGAATATCAGTGTCCACAATTTTACTTGCGACACAGGCAGCACGTTATTAGAAAATCCGAAAGCCCCTATGCTCACTAGGCTAATAGCCACTATCAGCGGTTTCATGATATTAATCAGCGAGATACCCGCAGCCTTCATGGCTGTCAGTTCCACCTTTTCGGCAAGGTTTCCGAAAGTCATCAGTGCGCCGAGCAAAATAGCCAACGGTAATGCCAGCGGAATAACACTGGCGGCAGCGTATATGAAAAACTCTGCTAATACGCTGATACCAACACCTTTACCAACAAGGTCGTTGATGTGCGACCATACAAACTGCATCAGCAGGATGAATACGCATATCAACAGCGTGAGCAGAAACACGCTGAAAAACTGCTTTAATATGTAAACGTGAAGGCGCTTCATTGCACTATGCAAAGGTACGATTAAATGAGCGAAAAGCAAAATTTTTTTTCCTTTTCCGAATGTGAGTACCTTATTATTACCGTATTATTCCATTTTGTCGCGCAGTTTTTTCTCGAATGTCTCGCGCCTGATAATACGATAGTGAGGATGATATGTATCGCGGTATAATTGTGAGTGTCGCACGGCGTAGTTGTGGCGGCTGTACTCGTTGAGCATTGCGCTGTCTTGTGTCCACTGCTCTGGCTGTGACTTAATTCTTGCCACCGCGCTCATTATCTCTGCCCAACGCTGTTCCCAAGTAATATTCTGTGGCTCACGAGGCTGCGAAGCTTCAAGAAAATACGTCAGAAGGTCGTCTTCGTCAATTATGCTGTCTATCACGCAACGCAGGTAGATACGCACGTAATTGCCCTCACTGCCGGTTGGCTCGTAATAGGGATTTAGCACACTGTCGTGCTTGGTCATTTCTATCTCCTGACGAAGATAAGCGCGCACTGATGCCGTGTCACTAATCATGTGTTCCGAACCGAAAAAGTCCTGATAATAGCTCTTGTAGATATCCTGCAGACAGCTTTGCGGGTAGGTTCTCATCTGTCGTTCGAGGGCATATTCCAAACTATCAGACTCACGAGCGCAGGAGCATGCCAGCAATGCCAATAATGCGTAAGATATGAAGTTGCGCATTTGTGTCAAAAACCTAATTCTTTGAGCCATTGTTCCACTTCCGCTTTTCCATTGCCAACATTGTGACCATAGATGCTGAATCCTTTTTTCATATCAGCGTGCGGATAGTTGGCTCGCACGTCGCCCACGCAGTTGCCCAAACCGCTGCCCTCGTGCGTCGTGAAAGGGCATATCACTTTGCCGTTAAGGTCATAGGTGTCGAAGAAACTGAACATAACTTGCGGATATGTTCCCCACCATACAGGACCGCCGATGAAGACCACATCATAGTTGTCAAAATCCGCCTGAGTGGGATTGTCAATAATTCTTGCCTGCTCTTTGTTTTTTGCTCCCGGCACTATCTTGCCCTCAAATGGTGGACGCTCATCGTTGATTTGTTCTTCTTGAGCCACATCGCAGCAGGTTTTGTATGACATACTGTCATATTTATGAGTTGTAATCTCATACATATCAGCGCCGGTCAGTTCACTGATATATTCGGCTATTACCTTGGTATTGCCAACGGGGATGTTCCCCACCGCGTAGTTCTCACCGGCATGGGAGAAATACACCACAAGGGCTTTCTTGTCTTTCATGTCCATTTGTTTGTTACTTTGCTTTGAGCCGCAGCCAATACTCAACATTAGTGCGGCTGCTAATATTAATAATATGTGCTTCATTATTCCTTAATGTTATTTGTTATGCAAAAGTAGTAATTTTTTGTCGTATAAACAAATACTGAAGCACACCTTGAAGCGCATCTCCGCTTAAACTATGTGGCGGTAAATTCGACCTTCTACGGCATCTGCATAGCCTTGATTGGCATAGGTGCAAACAATAGTGTCTGCCATCATTGACTTGGACAGAAGCATAATAGTGAAAAAGCTGTTAAAGTTTTTTTTCAGAGAAACTTATTATTTTCTGTGTCTTATATCGTTATGCATAAAAAAAACGCGCACATTTCTGTGCGCGTTCTGTATTCTGTATTCTGTATTATTATGTTATTCTTCTGACGGTTATTCTTCTGACGCTTCTTCCGGTGCTTCTTCTCCGAAGTTCGCCGGCATAGCGGCTTGAGTCTCTTCCTGCGCCTCCTGAACTTGCTGCGAAATTCGAGAATCGCCATCGCTGTTAGAAACACTGTTCTTGTGAATGCCTACGGCAATTATTGACAACACTACCAATGCTGCAGCCAGGGTCCATGTCGTTTTTTCTATGAAATCGGTGGTACCTTTGACACCCAAAATGCTGTTGCCACTGTTGAAATCTTGTGCCAAACCGCCACCCTTGCTGCGCTGTACGAGGACTACAAGAACCAAAAGTATCGAAATAATGATGATTAACGCTATTACAAAACTATACATAATTTATTGATTTATATTTATCCGTTACGTTTTTGAGCTGCTATGCCGGACACAAGTTCCAAGTATCGCTTTCGTTCTGCAAAGTAAGTAATTTTTTTTGGATTATGCAAATTTATTTGCGACAATATTTCTATAGCAAGCTCAAAATCGCCTTTTTTTATACTTTCTCTGTATTCTATGAGCTCGTCAACGTTCGGTTGATTTTCCGTGTTGTATGTTTCTTTTGGTTGCCCGTCTTGTTGTTCTATTGATTTATGTTGTGCTCGAGACATCTCACGTGCCAGTTCCGCGAGGCTCTTATGCGTAGTCTTGGCCTGTTGCTCCATGCGCCTCAGGGTGTCGAAATAGCTGCCCGCGGGAATCTGTTCGTCATCATTTGCGGTCTTGCTCTGCCGATGCACGTAATTGTATAAGATTGCCGGCGAAGGGGCATAGACAGCCGTGCGTTCGATTTCTTGAGCACTGCGCACATCATCGAGGTGGCATAAGATATAAAGGCGAAGCATACGTGCCGAACAAAAATAAGGGTAGCGTAGGATGATGTCATCAATAAAAGGCAAATGTTCGGCACCGGCACGCTCGGGAGCAAGCGTGAGAGCGGCATACTGTTCTGTGGATAAACTCACTACCATTTGGCAACAGTGTCGTTATATATGTTTTCGGCTATTTCTTTTGACATTATTTGACAAAGTTCATCCTGCACATCAGTGAGCATCTGGTTGCTGTCAAATGTTTGATATGCGCTGTAGCTTTTCTCAAAATCATCTTCGGGGTTCGATTTGTTGCTGAAGCGCACTTTGATTGTCAGGGTCAGTTTAGTTTGTGCTGCATAGCTGTCCGCGCTGATAGCCATAGACTGAACCTGATAGCCCGTTATCTCGCCCTCAATATGAAGGTCTCCGTCACGAGGAACTAACTCAAGGCGAGTCTGGCGACTGAATTGGTCGCGCAGCAGCTCGCTGAAAGAACTTGATAAGTTAGGATTGACAAGTTCCGCGTGATTAGGAAATTCAAGAATGGATATTGTGCGGGTTTTTGTATAGTCAATGCTGGCGCCATTGAACTTAAAACTTACGGCGCAACCGCATAATAACAGCAATGTAAAGATTAAGACTAAATACTTCTTCATGCCTTTGGGCGCTTATTGTCAATTGGTGTTTTTTCGACCACAAATTTACGAAGATTTTTAGGAAACACAAAGTTCATGGATTTTTTTTTTCGTATCTTTGCATACGTAATTGTAGCTCTCTTAGTCATTTATAGTATTATACGTATTTATTACATAGTAAACCACAGTAGTATGAATACCAATAGTTTTAGTAAATCGGTGCTCAATAATGTGTTGCGTTTTATAGTGTTCGTGTACACGTTGTTGTTTGTTCTCCCCTTTGTGCGTGCAAACGATTATTTGGAACTCGAAAGGCACTACTCCGTGATGACAACCGGTCAGGACGTAATACATTTCAAGATTCCCGTGTGGGCATACGGCAGAGCTTTCGACTATTATATCAGTTCGTCGAGTTATGCCTATTTGCAGGTTATGAACAATGGTAGCGCGGGCTCGGTGCAAAAGATTGCTGAATTTAATTCGGACCGCTATGACGAAAATGAGAACAAGGACAACACCAAGGGTACCGCGTATCTCAAGATGCTGATTGGTGACGCCGTGGTTACTTCAATGTATAATGGCGTTAATCAATTGGTAGGTCAGGGCATGACGTCCGGCAAACTGATTGTCAAGCAAACAGAACATGACGATTGCCCACAGGTAACATTCCTCGAATTTGATTGGTATCCACCTCATTCACTAACTGGTCAAACATTCCGGATAGGCATGCACCTATATATCAGTAAGAGTTACACCGGCAATGTCAATTACGAAAAAGACTTCAGCGGCTTTGGTGATAACTTCCGTTCCAACGACAATATTATGGATCCGCAACTCTACAATCCTTATCTATATACCCTCAACGAAGAAGGAGTTGCCGGTTACGGATATGCCGCAGTGCCTTTCGTAACATTCCAGGAAACCTACAGCTACAAGACATCCTTCGAGCCCAATAAAAAATGGCGCAATACCAGTCGCTCGGGAAATATCTATGTGCCTACTACGGATACTGTGCGGGAGCAGATATTTGTTGACTTTGATGTGCTCCGTAATGCCACCACCCATGATACAATTACTGTAAGAACCAATAAGGTTGACATACCGCCATACCACCGTATCTACGACTTCAGCGCCTCTGCCGAAATGGATAGCACAGGCACCTATACCGGCGCCAGCACCTTGCAGTGGACAGTGAAAAACCCCACTATCAAAGACATCATGGAAGGTGACTTCTATGAAATACAGCGAGCCCTGAACAATGATTATTCCGATGCCCGGTCAGTAGGCATAGTAGCCATGAAACGAAGCTATGCTCCCGAGAAAAAATATGACGGCGATACGGTAACATTCAAGGGCGTGCCAAACACGTACACATATTCATATACTGACAACAGCCGTGAGACGTGGACCGGAAATGCCGACGTCAGTGCCGATACAATAGCGCGCCACATAACCCATACCGCAACCAACGTACCGCTTCATGACCCAAACGGTAATCTGACATATTCTGTGGATGTCACACTCACATCGGAAAAAGCTGTTCTGCCGGCTGTGCCGGTATATTACCGAATACGTCGTGCTTCGGCTTCAGGATGGGGATGGAACAATGAGTTGGCGCAGACAGCAATGCTTTATAACAAAAACTTCCTCGCGCCTTTGGCAGAAGAACCGATTTCATATACTCTTGACGACGATTTTGACAACAACAGAAAGGTTCACTTCAGTTTTCATCTCGATAATGCCGAAGTATCGGAAATGCTGCCCGGAAAGGACCTTTTCAAAATGGACTACAAAATTAATAGTGTGCTAAAAGACAGTGTTGATATCGCCTTTGTTAGTCCTTGGTACATGAGTATGGATTTGTATCTTACTCTTCTCAGTCATGAGGGAGATTCCCTCATCAAAAAACGATTAGTAACCGTTGATGGGGAGTATCGTATGCGAATGCCTGCCGGAACAACATTGGTAGTAGGCTATATGGCACACAAAGATTACTATGAATACTGGGCATATAAACATTACTACGAATTTGAAAAAATAGCTTTGGATCAAGACTATAAATTGCAGTTGGATTTCTATCAGGGCATGGGAGGTATATATAGTGCGTATAAATGTGAAAAGTTTCCTCTATATAGCGAACTACCCGGATTGCAGGATGACGTAAGGCAACATTTATTTGATAGTATTTATAACGTGCTTTCCGCCACGTATCATGGTCAGACATACGGTCGTTGTATGTGGGATCGTACGGCAAACCTCGTACTGCGACGTACAATACCCGAAACGGGACTCACACAAGAATATGTTATCCCGCAAGATAGCATTCGCAGGCAACCGGATGGCTCATGGATAGCAACTTACAGTGATGTGGCGGACTTGGCATGTTCACACTACAATTATGGCGTTCGTATTGACCAAAGCCATTCCGACCTTCATGTGAAAGACTCAGCGCAACTGGCTCTCAAACCTATCACAGGACCGGAACTGTATTTTGACGAGGCGGCTGACATCACGAGTTTTAACGCCAGTAAGGGTGATGCCACCACAGCGTTGAAGAATGGAGTACTGCTGCAATGGCAAGTCAATACCAATGCCGTTGACGAATTTGTGCTCACACGAATAGAACTCAATAGCGACCAGGCCCCTGACACTCTCTACCGAGGTGTCGCATACGACTTTATGGACCGAACGGCAGTGCCCAACAAACATTATGAATATACCATCACGACATCATATTCGTGTAATGGCAGAACAACCGACCATTCGGCAACTGCCGAGGGGTGGAGAACACCATACGGCGAAATAAGTGGTTCTGTGCTTATGGCAGACAACTCTGGCATGGCGGGAGTTACTGTGGCACTGCAGGACTCGGCAGGCAATGTGGTGCGTACTATGCTAACCGACGCAACGGGAGCGTATAAGTTCGACAGCCTGATATATGTTGACGGAATCATGCAGTGCGAAGACCCGCAAGTCATCATCGAGTATTCAGGTATCGAACGTGAACTATTAACAGAAGCACGAACAAGTCCCGAACAATATACTTATGTTCGGATCACCAATCCCGATGGGGTAGTGATTAACGATTGGCATAACCTTGCGCAGGGAACATACACCTTTGACTATGGAACGGTATTGGAAATAAAAAATTCCGAAATCGACAATACCAACAGAAATGAGATACACTCATTTACAATCACTCAAAACATGACTATTGAGTGTAAAAACGCATGGAGTAGCACATCCAACATTGTCGGCGGATTATCTTTCAAACCGGTTTTCAAAGTCAATACTAATAACATCACTGACGTCACCTGTCACCAGCTCGGTTCTCACCTCTATGCCAACTGCGTTGTGATGCCCACATCGCAATACGGTTCTTTCTCGTTCAACAACACTTCTTCCGGCACAGCCACTGTTAGTCTGTCAGCCGCCAATGCCGTTGCCGGTGGCATAGACTTTGTCAACACCTCTTCCACACGCCTCACGGGTCGTGTGCTCTATAAGATGAGTACTATCCCCGTTGCCGGCGCCATGTTCCTGCTCAATGGCGACACAGTGCGTCGAGGCACCGTGCCTCTCACCACAGGTCCTGACGGCAACTTCAACCTCGTACTGCCGCTTAATCAACCCTGTCGCCTGCAGGTTTTCAAACCCGGACATACCTTTGAAGGTGACGGCATATTACGCGTAGAGGGTGGAGAGGAAGTTTTTGCCCTCACTAAACCCCTTGACCAAGTGCGATTCTATGACACCACCAAGGTGCGACTTGTGGGACGTGTGGCGGGTGGTAATGACCAACGCGACCTTCCCGAAGGCTTCGGCATAGGCATGAATAACCTCGGAGACGGACTGCAACTTGTGCTGCAACTCGAGGGGGATAATACGGCACAAATAGTACATGACCCCGACGACATTACCAAAGATACAATACACCAAACCATAGAACATATTGTTCATAGCACTGACCCATTGTCGGCTGCCACGGAACGCGTAGTGGGGGTGACGCACGCTACGTTTGAGAAAAAAAGAATAATCATAAAGCCCGATTCGCTGACCGGTGAGTATCAGATAGACCTGTTCCCCGTCAAGTATAAAGTGGTTCAGGCTACCGCAAATGGCTATGCCACGCTCTTCGCGTCAGGGCAGGGAAGCGAAACTTTTGACCTGACAAACGCTCCGTTGGTGGAATATACGGCTAAATATCACCATGATACAAGGAAAATCATTGTGTCGCAAGAGCAGGTACCGCACAGAACTTACCAACTCTCCAATTCCTCACAACAGACACGGGTCTATAATGGTGATTCTATAGCATATAACGCCGTTTATGACCGTATTTACCATGCCCCGGTATCCGTCAAACTCACGCAAGTTCTCTATGGCATTGAACATGACGGCTTTGGCGAAAAAGAAATGGAAGTCAGTTCGTTTGATATGTCAAATAGTCAAAAAGTGCGCTTGTATGAAATGCAACAGGATGGCTCTGTCAACTATCTGCTTGGTTATCCGGTATTTATTGGTGGCAGAAAATATCAGTTTACGGCTCGAGCCTACGAACGCTATTACTATAACAATGACCCTCACTCCGGCCGAG
>DGSV01000104.1 GCA_002394025.1 Bacteroidales bacterium UBA4353 | reverse complement strand
AGGTCTATTCCGATAATTTTTCCCATATCTTTATAATTTTTATTTGTTACTGAATTATGTTGATTTGTTTGCCTTGTCTATGGCAATCGCTGTGCCAATGCTTTTTTTGTGCCAAAAACTGCCACATGACTGACAAAGTTGTCAGTGTTGTTTGGTGTATAGCATCGGCGCATAAAAAAAGGACTCGCCGCAGCGAGTCCTTTTTTTATCGTCAAAATATCAGATAGCAGACGTGCAAGAATGTCCGTTTTCTTATATCGCCCACTTGATATATACCGCTCCCCAGATAAAACCGGCGCCGAAAGCCGTAAGGACAATATTGTCGCCTTTCTTGAAGCGGTCGAGATAATCCCACATACAGAGCGGTATTGAGGCTCCTGACGTGTTGCCATATCTGTCAATATTGACAAGTACGCAATCTTTGTCAATCCCCGCTCTCTGCACCACGGCATCAATAATTCTCAGGTTGGCCTGATGGGGTATGAGCCAGTTGACGTCCGTTCCGGCGAGGTTGTTGGCTTTGAGGATGTCAATGCACACTTGGCTCATGTCTGTTACGGCATGTTTATACACTGCCCTACCTTCTTGATAAACAAAATGTTCACGGTTTTCTACCGTTTCATGCGATGGCTGTCGTACCGACCCGCCTGCCTTCATGTGCAGATAAGGGAAACCTACTCCATCGGTGTGCAACTTATAGTCAATGATTCCGAGACCTTCGTCATTAGCCTCTATGAGTGCCGCAGCCGCTCCATCACCGAACAGAGGACATGTCTGACGGTCGGTATAGTCTGTCATGAACGACATTTTTTCCGCCGCCACGACGAGCACTTTGCGGTATCTGCCCGACTCGATGTAGGTGCTGGCGATGGTGAGCGCCGTGATAAATCCGCTGCACGCTGCTTCTATATCGAACGCGAAAGCCGAGGTGAGTCCTATCCCATGGCATATCTTGCTCGCCGTTGAAGGAAACAGGTGGTCAGGAGTGGTGGTGCAACAAATCAGAGCGTCAACACTATTGATATCAAATGGATGATTGGCTAGCAGGTTTTCAACAGCCTTGATGCCAAGATATGATGATCCGAGATTGGGGTCCTTAAGAATATGACGTGTACGAATTCCTACCCGTGACATAATCCACTCATCAGAAGTATCAACCATACGACTCAACTCTTCATTATCAAGAATATAGTCGGGTACATAACCGCCCATTGCGGTAATAGCTGCAAATTTTTTCATCAGTAATAGGGTTTAGGGGATAATTCTTCTATTTACTTCATCAAAAAAAGTGAAAACAAGGAGAAATGAATGCCGTTATGTTTTTCGGATTTCAGATCTCCTTGTAGGTCAAAGCAATATGTGGTGGTATCGTTGCTTTGTATCGTGGCTTCAAATCAAATTTTGCTTATTGTGCTAATTTTTCTATTGCCAGTTTTCCACGATAGTATCCACACTCACCGCAAACGGTGTGGTAGATGTGCAGCGCTCCGCAGTTGGGGCATACTGCCAGTGTCGGCGCTACAGCCTTGTCGTGAGTACGACGTTTGGCGGTACGCGTCTTCGATTGTTTTCGTTTAGGATGTGCCATAATGTTTATTTTTTTAATTATTAATTATTCTTTGATGATTTTGTTGAGCAGTTGCTCCATCTGAGGGTCGCACAGACCTTCTTGATGGACATGAGCAACGGGTATGCTCAACATAACTTGTTCGTACAAAAGCCATTCCACATCCACTTCATCCGTCTCAACGGGTTCATCATCTTGCGCTTCGATGTTTACCTTCACGGGTGCCAAGCATCTGTCGCATGGCACGTCAACACTGCCTGAGGTGCTGTAATGCAGGTTGACGAACTGCGGCGTAACTGTCAGTATGGCGTGCGCCGCAACGTCGGCATCACTCACCAGCTGCGACTCATCAAGACTCTCAACATCGCTCTGAATACGGCTAAAGAACGCTGTATCTAACTTATAATCAAAACTATACGTTCCATTCTCAAACTTCCTGATGTCAAGTTTACCGTTTTCCATTTTGCCGCAGAATGCTTTATACGAAAAAGTTTTGCAAAGTTACAAAAAAAAAGCAATTTAACAATAACATCCACAAAAAATATTTTTCTGTTTTTCTAATGGCGCTAACAGCGAGCCATGCTGTTTATGGTAATTAAACTCCGCATAACAGTAATTGCTCGCAAAACTTAGAGGCACGATATTGGAATTTGGGAAAAAATCGTTATATTTGCGAACGATAAGAAGCAAGAACATAATAATAGTAGTATATCTGTGAAGATTCTGTTTGTAATTGACACTTACGACACGTCAAATAACGGCACGAGCATTTCCGCCCGGCGTTATGCCGAGGAGTTGCGCAAGCGCGGCAATGAGGTAAAGATTTTGACCAGCGGCGCTCCCGGCGATGACCGTTTTGCGTTGCCGACGTTCAAGATGCCTGTTTTTCAGCCTTTGATGGACAAGCAAGACTTTAATTTTGCCTATAACGACTCGGTTGTTATCAATCAGGCCGTTGAGTGGGCTGACGTGGTTCATTGTTTTCTGCCCTTTGCCATTGAGATAGCCGCCAAACATCATGCTGACAAGATTGGCAAGCCGTCTACCGCAGCGTTTCACATACAGCCGCAGAACATGACCTCGTCGGTGGGGTTGGGCAAGGCGGACTGGGTCAACGAAAGGTTTTACCGCAATTTCCGCATATTCTTTTACGACAAGTTTCAGCACATCCACTGTCCGTCAGAGTTTATGGCGTCGGAAATACGCCGAAGGGGCTACAAGGCCAAGTTGCACGTTATTTCAAACGGCATAGACGAAAAGTTCATTGAGGCCGGACACCGCAACATGGAGACCGGCAAACCCGCCAAGGAGCCTCAGTTTGAGGGCAAGATAGTGGTGATGATGGTTGGCAGGCTGTCAAAGGAGAAGCGCCAAGACGTTCTGATCAACGCAGTGCCGATGTCGAAATACGCTGATAAGATACAGCTGATATTTGCCGGCCGCGGTCCCCAGTACGACAATTATGTCGCTTTGGGCAAGGGTCTGCCCCACCCTCCTATCTTCGACTACGTGAGCAGCGACAGACTGATAGAGCTGCTGTCCGAGGCTGACCTCTACGTCCATGCCTCAGACATGGAGAGCGAGGCTATATCGTGCATAGAGGCTTTCGCTACGGGTCTGGTGCCTGTCATCGCCAACTCTACGGAAAGCGCCACACCGCAATTTGCCCTTGACGGCAGGTCGCTATTCATGGCCGGCAACTCGCGGGACCTGGCCAGAGCGATGGACTACTGGCTTGACCACCCCAACGAGAGGGCATACATAGAACGCCTCTACCAGAAAGAGGCTAAAAGGTATTCGCTAAGCAACTCCGTGAGAATGTTTGAGCAAATGCTCATCGAAGCGATAGAAGACAGCAAGAAATAAGCATAAGGACCTCGCCGAAGAAGGCATAAAGGCGGTAAATACTCACACCACAGAAAAAAAATGTCTAACAAACTGTTGTTAGACATTTTTTTGTTATATCATGGGCCTATCAGCGATATCCTGTTCCGTTGCAAGATTTGCAAATTTTAGCTCCATGACACACGAAGCAATCGACATGGTACGACGCTGACCCTACGTATCCCAAGCCGTGGCAATTCCAACATTTGCCTGAACCATGGCACATTGTGCACACTGAAGAACCGCCACTGCTTGATGACGATCCTCCGTCATAACTTGAGCCGCCGGAAGACGAACCGGAAGACGAACCGGAAGACACCAAAGTTCCGTCGTCGAAGAAATAATAGGTGCTGGATGACAATCCCGGGTCTTTGGCATAGTACTTATACACACCGATAGGATAGCCATATAGTGTGCTATAGCTGTTTTTCGACACGGTAGATATTAGGCTGAAAGAGTAGCTGTTGCGGCATAGATACTTCTTGTCGCGGCTTAATTCGTGCCATATATAGCGCGTCTCGGTAGAGCTGGAAGCGTCGCCGGAGTGCATCGACTCGCTGTTGAGCGCCAAGAGTTTGAAGCAGGTAACGCGGTAGATGTCGTAACCTGATGACGACGAGCCGGATGAGATGTCTGACGAATTGTCGTCGTCAGAGTAACTATAGGAGTTGTTGTAGGAAGGTTCGTCCTTCTTGTTGTTGCATGCGCACATCACCGCCGCAAGCAATATCACTAAAGACAAACGAACAATGTTGGTTTGAGTTTTCATAGCTATATTAGTATTTAATAATCGCAAAGTTAATCAATTTTAGCGTAAAGTAATTGTGTTGTGTCAAAAACGCAACGCGAGACCTATCCCATTGCTGCCGTAGCCGATGCTGAGACACCGCTACAGAACCTTGCAGGGCTGCTATTTGCACATTCAAAATCATTTTTCCATAAAATGATTTCCATTTTATGGAAAAATTTGTAACTTTGCGGCTAAGAAACAAAACAACAAACTATGGCAAAGAAGATTAGCAATCCTTTTGTAACAACAGGTTATGCCGGCGCCGAGTATTTTTGTGATAGAGAGTCGGAAACTGCGGATTTGATACGCTTGCTGACCAACGGCAACAACGTGGCACTCGTATCACCTCGCCGATACGGCAAGACCGACCTTATTCGGCATTGCTTCGCGCAGCGGGAGATAGCGGACCACTACCACACCTTTATCGTTGACATATACTCAACAAAAAGCGTTGCCGACATGGTAAACAGGCTGGGAGCCTCGATCCTTGATACACTGAAACCGCGCGGCAGAGCCACATGGGAGAAATTCATCGATATCGTGTCATCTGTCAGGGCAAACATCAGTTTTGACATCAACGGAATGCCAACATGGTCTTTGGGGGTGGGTGATATTTCATCTCCTAATACTACACTCGAACAGATTTTTTCATATCTATCAGCAGCCGACAAGCCTTGTTTGGTGGCGATTGATGAATTTCAGCAAATTACGCACTATTCAGACACTAACATCGAGGCGGCTTTGCGCACTGAAGTTCAATACTGCACTAACGCTCATTTTATTTTTTCAGGTTCACAGCAGCATCTTATGGGACAAATGTTCTTATCACCGGCTAGACCTTTCTACCAGAGCGTTACGCTATATAACCTGCCGCTATTGCCCGAAGATAAATACTGCGATTTTTGTATCAGGATGTTTGAAAACTATGGTAAAAACTTAGAGACTGATGTACCACACATAGTGTTTGCGTCTTTTGAGGGTATTACATACTATATGCAGCGGATAATGAACGAGTTATTCTCGCACACAGCACAAGGAGAAACATGCGTGCCGACAGAGATAGACAATGCCGTGCAAAACATAACAGCTAATGCCGCAATGATTTATGAGGACCTTATGTATCAATTACCCCGGAAGCAGGCCGAAACTCTTGTAGCTATCGCCAAGGAAGGTAAGGCGCGGAACATTACATCATCAAGATTTGTTAAAAAACACAGCCTGACATCAGCCAGTTCGGTAAAATCTGCTGTACCGGCATTGCTCGAAAAGGGTCTTGTAACACATGAAACCGGAACGTATCAAGTGTATGACAAATTTCTGGAGCTATGGTTGAGCAAACGCATATAGATTAAGATCATTATAGACCACGAAACAACGAGGCGGCACCAAACGTGTCGCCTCGTTGTTTTTGTCTCTTGTGTTGCAAATGCTTATCCGAGGGTGTTGCCTACGAGTATTACTACTAGCAGGGCGAGGATAGCGTAGAATTCCGGGAAGGCGGCCATAATCATGGTTCCTGCCGTTACGTTATGTCCGGCACCTGTGGCAGCGATACCATTGGCGCATACTTGACCTTGACGTACAGCTGATACGAGACCTACTATTCCGAGAGCCAGACCAACACCAAAGATAGCAGCTCCCTGCAGGGCGCTGATTTCGGGTGTTACGTAGCCGGCTACCATGAAATATCCCACGAAACCATATATTCCTTGCGTTGAAGGCAGTGCTGACAACAGAATATAAGTACCAAGGGCTTCAGGACGTTTTTTCAACGAACCAACAACACTATTACCGCAAATTGTCAGACCATAGGCGGAGCCTATTCCGCACAAACCTACCATAAGGGCTATACCGAGGTAGGCGAGAATGAGATTTGTTAACATCTTAGTATTTAATTATTTGATTATTTAATTATTTTATTATTAAGAATACTGAATGTCATAGGAGGCATTATGCTACGCTATTCTATTATTTTGATTATTTAATTATTTTATTATTAAGAATACTGAATGTCATAGAAAGCATTATGCTACGCTATTCTATTATTTTGATATTTAATTATTTTGATATTAAGAATACTGAATGTCATAGGAGGCATTATGCTACGCTATTCTATTATTTTGATATTTAATTATTTTATTATTAAGAATACTGAATGTCATAGAAAGCATTATGCTACGCTATTCTATTATTTTGATATTTAATTATTTTGATATTAAAATTACTGGAAAAACGCTGAATGTCGAACATTGAGAGTCGCAAACCTCTTAATTTTTGAATGGTTTATAAGCGAGCCCTCCGCCTTCAAATCCAGCATTTTTGTAGAATTCGACAAAAGTGAGACGCATGGGGTGTACTATGGCTGATATAATGCACAGCATGAAGTTGAGTCCATGCCCCAAGAGCAGGATAAGCAGCATCAGCAACCAACCTATCCACACCGGTGCGCTACCTCCTATCTGCATTGCCAACTGATTGAATACATTGCCCAAAATGCCACCGGCAAGTCCTAAAGCAAACAGACGTATGTAGCTGAGCACGTCACCCAACAGACCGGAAATCATATTATAGGTACCCCACAAGCCGGAACCGACATTGAGGAATACATTGGTATCGGGATTGTTATAGAACAGTATCGCCGAGGCGCATAGGCCGGCGATGCCATAGAGGGCATACATAACAGGCGTTGCCCATGCCATACCTACAAGGTAATGCAACGTGAGTAGCACAATACCCGTCACAAGCAATATCACCCATGCGGCTTCGCTCACAGCATATTTGAAACCATGTTGGATGGTTATCTTGCTCACTTTGATACACATGGCGAAAAGTATCTGTATCACACCGAGTGCTATAGCAAGCAGCATCATAGGGTCATAACCCAACTGCGCCTGATAGTTATTACTGGTCAGGAATAGATGTTTGACATTTTTGAGCCATGGCCATGATACTGTGTCAAGATTAATACCGAATACGACACCTGTCAGACAGCCCGCAAAGATTGTTGATATGCCAAGGAACACCCCAAGCCAGCCAATAGACTTATAGTCAGGCATTTTCTTGACGGCATAGAGTCCTGCGGCAAGTATGAGCAGTCCATAGCCGGCATCCCCCATACAGAGTCCGAAGAACAGCATAAAGAACGGCGCAAAGAGTGCCGTAGGGTCTATCTCGCTGTAGTTGGGCAATGAATAGAGATTGGTGATAGGTTCAAAGAGTCGCGAGAAGAAATTATTCTTGAGTTTGATAGGTATCGGCTCGTCGCGCTTGGGGTCTTGGGCAACATAGTAAACGCCTTGTTTTTCGAGCATGTCAACGAGCAGCTGTTCAGAATCTTGCGGGCAATAGCCGTCGAGCAGCATGACAGTGTCTTGCGCAACAGCCTGAGTGTCATAGTGAACGCGCCGCCAGTCAGTCTGATGGCGCACATCTTCGCGCAATGTCTTAAGAGCTTCTATGTTAGCTATGGCGAACTGCTGCAACTTGGCGGTGTTGGCGACTTGCAGACCATGTATGTTGTCTATGTCAGTGAGCAGCTGTCCGTGATTGCGGGCACAGAGTTGAACAACATCACCCGGATACTGCTCCGGCATATCACCTATGATGACATAATAGGCATTGATTTTATCGCGCGATATGAGTACCGCGTTAGCTATTGTGTCGTCATACTTATCAGCCTGACATACAATGGCATGCACTTCATGACCTGCTTGTTTGAGCCTTTCAAGATGCTCCACGGAATAGTTGCCCCACGGCGTCATTTTGTCCGCCTCGGCTCTGACAGCCTCCATCTGCTGCTCAAGGCGCGTTTTTTCCGCTATCAGCTCATCATATTTGTCAAGCAGTTCCGCAGATGGTTTTTCTGAAGTGTTGACCGCCGCGGCGCCTTCGGGGAGCAAGGTCTCGAGATGTGCCAGCACCTTGCCTAACTTATCTTGAAGCAAGAGTCTGTCCTGGAGGTCCTGCGATTGCTCGTCGGTGATGTCGCGCTGCGTAACGTGCAGCACACCGACGTCACGCAACTTCTCAAGGAAGTCGTCATACTTGCCGTGATACACCAAAAAGGTGTAGTGTTTCATTTTCTCTATCATGCTGCCGCCTCCCTTTTTGCTTTAACAATTTTTTGGCTTGACTTGGACAGGTTTTCCTCGTCTTCCATGAAGCGTTTGATTTTTCTTATGGCATCTTCATAGCCGGGTATTTGTACTTTCTCGAAGAGGTTAACCTTTTGTGTTGTTTTCTTGCGGGCATATTCGAGCAGTTTAACCTTTTGCGCGCTGAACTCGCTTTCGATGCTTACCTGCACCAGTTCCTTGAGTTGCGTAAGCCCGTCGGCGAACCATTTGGGAGCCGCGAACACGCTGAAGGGTTTGACGTCATAGACCACCTCATCGAGCACCGGCACCCGTACTCCGGCGATTTTCTTGACAGACATCTTGACGTCCACCACCCTGAGCAGGCTGGTGTCAAACTCTCCCCAGAGGGCTATCATGCGGTCGTAGGCGGCGATGCGCTGCTCTACTTCAGCCTCGAGGCGTTCTATCTCGTCTTTGGCGCGCTTGACCTCCATGCGCAGCGCGCTCTCCTTGTTCTTGAGAGTGGGCAAGGTGCGGACGCGCATCTTGAGGTTCTTCTCAAGATTCTGAAGCGACGTCTTATTATATTGAAAACTTATTGCCATTAGACTTCGTGTTTGCTGCTTGGGGTTAATTACTTCCAGTATTTGTCGACGAGTTCTTGTTTGATATTGACCTCTTCGGGTTTGAAGTGTTTGCGGAATAGCTGCCATGCGATGTCGAGCATCTCTGTGGTGTTGATATTGACGTCTATGGCAAGTATCTTATCCGAATAGTCTTTGGCGAATGCCAGACAGCGGTTGTCATAATCCGTGAGGTCAAATCCGTTTTCAAGTTTTGTCTTCGCCGCTGCGGCATCGGCGTAGAGTCGTACCGCGGCATTCATAACTTGCGGGTGATCTTCACGCGTCTTTTTGCCGGCAACGAGTTGTTTGAGTCGCGACAAGGAACGGAAAGGATCCACTATAACCTTGCCTATGTCAGTATCGCGGCGCAGATAGAGTTGACCTTCAGTGATATAGCCCGTATTGTCAGGTATGGCGTGCGTAATGTCTCCGCCTGACAATGTTGTCACGGCGATGATGGTTATTGAGCCTCCTGCGGGGAATTGCACGGCTTTTTCATAAATTTTTGCCAGGTCGGAATACAGCGAACCGGGCATAGAGTCTTTAGAAGGTATCTGGTCCATACGGTTCGACACGATTGCCAA
>DGSV01000116.1 GCA_002394025.1 Bacteroidales bacterium UBA4353 | reverse complement strand
GTCGTATTTGCTGCCATCAGGCATTATTATTACGACCTTGCCGTTTTCAATGGATTTCTGTATTGCTTTGTTGTTGTCGGCTTTATTGTTGTTGATTGCTGTCGTGATTTCTCGCGGTGCCCCGATTGTAATGCTATATATTCGTGCGTATTTTTCGGGTGCGTCACGTAGTTGCTGTCTTGTTCTTTTTGGCGCTTGTTGTGGGTTGTTGTCGTTGTCGGAGTCGTTGTCAGTGCCATAGATGGACACGTATGTTGGTTCCTGACACTCGTAGTTAACTGATATGTCGCCCTGCTGCTGATTGCTCACCGAGACTTTTTCGTTAGGGTTCTCATTGCTATTGGCTGTCTCTACATTGAGTATGTAATCCACTGATACTGATGCGTTGACGGTGATACATCCTGTGCCTGCCGGAACTTGAATAGTGATGCCGTTGAAGTTGTCGGCGTATTCGCTGGTGCCGGGTACGTAGGTCGGGATTATTTGATTGGCATTGTTGGTTGTAGAAACCACTTGAACGCATCCCTCATCGCTGATTATCTGGTCGCCCTGAGCCGGAGATAGGGTGAAGAGCACGTCGTTGTAGATGTCATTTGAAATTGACGCATAGTCTTCGGTGGCTTCCATGGCTTGTACAACTTCGCTGATGTTGATGGTGTTGTCTTCCGTCGTTTCGTTGACGATGACGGGTACTTCCTGTACGGGGTCAGGTATGAGTTGCAGAGCTTTGCTATTATCGCTGCGGTCGAAGTCGAACCAGAATTGGAAGGCATCCTCGCGCACGTCGTAGTAGCACTGGTAGTATATGTCTCGGTGCACGAATAGTGTGGTAGATATTGGTGTTCCGAAGTCGTTCCAGTCCACCGAGCGCCATACGATGCTGTCGGGTGATTGCTGGTGGAAGGTAACTTGAGCCACTCCGGGGATACCGTTAAAGGTGTGGTTTCCTATTTCCGTCACCGACTGAGGAATGTCGAGCGGATGGGTGAGGTTGAAGCGTCCGGCGTTCTGGAATGCCTCGTCTTCTATGATTTTGAGTCCTTCGGGTAGCGATAATGTGTCGAGGTAATAGGCGTTGTGGAAAGCATATCGGGCAATGCGTTTGAGGTTGCTGCCAGGCTCAAAGAGCACGGCTTTCGACTTTGCCGAAAAGACGGCGGAAGTGTCGATGAGTTCTACCGAAGCGGGAATATATATAGTGTCGGCAGAGACTTCTCCCATAGAACTATTGGCAAGTGCCAATACGCTGTTAGGCAGGCGTATCACCGAGCCCGTGCCGTTGCGTCCTGTCATGGTAAACATACCCGATGGCACGGTGTCGAGCGTGGGGTAGTAGGTGGTGTACGGATTGGCGTTGCTGTTCATCACGTGGAAGCGGTATCCGTCCTCAAACTCCAGCCTTTGGCAGTTGAGCCGTGAGAATGGGCTAATGCCGATGCTCGTGACGCTATTAGGGATATATATACTGCGTATGTTGGATGTAGCCCGTCCGTCGGTATCGCTGTATTTGAATACGTAGCTTCCGAGTCCTTGAAGTGTATTGGGGAAGTGCAGGTCCGTCAGGCTCAGGTCGCTTCCTGCAAAAGCCTCATTTCCGACATAGACCAGATTACCGTCTGCCGGCAGGTTGATGGTCTTGAGCGTGTCTCCGCACGATTTGAAGCTTTCGGCGCCTATATATTTCAGTGAACGCGGCAGGGTAATGCTTTCTGCGCTGAAACAGTTGTGGAAAGCTCCGTTGCCAATGGTGTCCACTCCTTCGGGGATAACCCAATGCTTGACTTTATTAAAGCACTTGACGCCGCCTATCGTTTCGTAACCGTAGAAAGCATCTGCGCCTATCATGTGCAAGTTGCCGGCTGACGAGAAGTTTACCTCTTTGAGTTTGTCGCATACGGCAAAAGCCGATGGACCAATCACTTGGCAGTTGTCGGGTATGGTGACAGATGTTATATGGCTGGCTTGGAAAGCTGTGTTGCCTATATGCTGTAGTGTGGAAGGCAGCGTTACTGACGTAATGCGCGGAATGTTGTTTTCATCTTCACGGAAATTGCCGAAGCCGGAGATGTATGTCATGCCTTCTGGGAACACCAAGTCGCCGCCTATTATGCAGTTCTGGAAAGCGTAGTCGCGTATGGTGCGCAGCGAGGTCAGGGTGTTGAAGTCGTTGATGACAGCCAGTAAGCTGTCTTCTTTGAATGCTGAATTGCCGATGTCTTCTATCGATGCCGGCAGATGCACGCCCGTTAGGACTTTATCAAGGTAGCGGAACGTTCCGCAGCCGATGGACGTGATGGCATAATTGACTCCCTGATAGTCAATGCTATCGGGAATCTGCAGTATGCCCGAGCCGCTTATGTTAGTGCACTCTTCGCTTCTTATGCCGTCCATATACTGATTCCTGCCATTGAGCAGAGCCTCATAGTCGTAATCGACGTTATAGGTTGTGTTTGTGCGGAAGAGCATTGCGGCGCGGTGTTCAGCAGATGCGTCGGTGATTATCGCGCCTGTTGTCAACTGTCCGGTCTGAACGCCGTTGTTGTCGGTGAGGGTGAGCGTGATGTTATTGATACGCGTTCCGGGTTTTACCTCCTCGGCAATCGGCACAAGTTTGTCGGGGCAGAAGTTATACCAATCCATGAAATGATTGGATTTGAAGTTGGAATTTCCCGAAGCGCAAGCCTCGATTATCAGGCGGTTGACATGTATGGTAACATCCGAGGCGCAGCCTCCGAAGTCCGTTGGCTGATATTCGTATCTTTTTGTTGTGCTGTTGTAAACGCCTCCGGTGCCGGGGTTGTACCACCACAGGTCAGTGCCTGGATAGTCAAAATAGACATCGTGAACTTTGTAGCATCCGAAGAAGGCCTGTTTCTCAAGTCTTTGCATTTTGTCGCGGAAGCGTACGGAGGTTATTAGCGAGTCGTTGTAGAACGCTTGTTCGTTCACTTTCCAGACATTTTCTGGCAGCGTGATATCGCCTTGCAGCGATGTGCAGCCATAGAAAGCGCGGGCGCTGATCAGGGTTATGTCGGGTAGGCTGTCAAGGTTGTGAACCTTGGTCAGCGACGAGCAGTCGCGGAATGCCTCAATTGCGATAGAGGATTTGAGAGACTTGGGCAGAGTAACCTGTTGCATTGATTCGCAAGACTGGAAAGCGTGTGCCTCAATTGTGGTAACACCTTCGGGAATAACCACATGTCCGGTAAGGCCGCTTTGGTAGAAGGCATACGTGCCTATGAATTTGAGGCTGTCGGGCAGATTTGACGGAGTGAATTGCGAGCAATTCATGAAAGCTCGCTCACCGATGTATCTCACTTTTGACGGAATAGTGGTCCCTGTGAGCAATGCGCAGTTGTTGAAAGTGTTGTAATGTATTGTATCGAGATTGACGAGTTCCTCGAGGTTGACAGTCGTCAGTTTTGAGCAGTTATAGAAAGTCTCTTTGAGTGTGTTGGCAGACGGGGGGAAGTTTACTCCGGTTATAGAAAAGCAGTTCATAAACGTAGCCTCGAAGCGTGTTTCGGTAACGTTATCAGGAAATGTAACAACGCCGTCGAAGCCGCAGTAGTTGAATGCCGAACGACCTATATGACTGAGGTTTTGCACAAGACTGAAGTCAACAGACTTAAGCGTGCGGCAATAGTAGAAAGCAGATTTCCCGAGTTCCTGAAGTGTAGCAGGTAGCGTAATAGCAGTGAGTTTCTGGCAGTTGCTGAAGCCGCTCTCGCAGATGACTGTTATATTCGTTTGGGCGATGTCTGCGCTGGCGAGTTTATTGCAGTTTTCGAATGCGCTGGAGCCCACAATACTTACGCTTTCGGGCAAAACTATGCCCGTGAGTGCCGTGCAGTAGTTAAAGGCGTTGGTGCCAATGCCCACCAGTGTGTACTCAATGCCGTTGTCGTCTGTTACCACACTTGGCAGCGTGAGCACACCCGTGCCGCTCTCGTTGTCGAAGGCGGTGGAGGCATAATAGGCTGTGGTGCCGTAACTTTCCGATGAACCATAGAGGTCTTCGTCGTTAGCGGCAAGCGATTGCTCAAGCGTGGTGATGGAACTGTTTTTGTATGCGATTACATGGTGCGAAATCGTGTCCGTAATCATGAACGTAACGTCAATGGACCCCGAAGCGTCAAGAGGAAAATTCTTGACAAAGTATGGCGTATCGCCGGGCAAGGCATAAACGCAACACCACAGCAGGCTGATACATAGTGTGCATAGTGTTCGCAAAGTTTTACTCATAGTTATGTCTATTTAGGTGTTTTTATGTTTTTTGCGTTTTTTTGTTCCTTACTCGTGTTTGTAGAGTTCTATGAGTCCGAGATTAGGTTTGCCGGTTGTGGTGAATGCTCCCATGTCATATGCGTTCCAGTTTATCTTAGTGCCTCCCACGTGGTATTTGTTCCATTCGGTGTCCGTTGATTTATAAACCGCGGGTTTCCATCCTCCATAGACTTGCGGTTCCCAATAAATTACTCCAGCAAGTTGGTTGAGTGTGAATTCTTTGGTGCGTGCTTTGAAGTCTTCTACGCAGTCGAGGGCTTCGTTTTGGTTGTTGGCTTTGGTGCCGAATTCGACGAGCATGACAGGAACGTTAAATTCTCCTATTAGCAGTTTGATATTGCTCACGGCGTCTTTGTTCATGTCGCTGAAAGTCTTTGTGGTATTATCCATGGGGTAGTGGCTGAGTCCTATGATATCGAATTTGGCTCCTGCAGCCTTCATGCGTCTGTACCACCAGTTTTTGTTTTCAAATGCGCTGTGGCAATGAAGTATTACCTTGGCGTCGGGCAGTATTTGTTTTACGGCGTCGTAGCCGCTGTTGGTTAGTGTAGCGAGGTTTTTGTAGCCGTTAGGCAGGTCTCCGTTGTCGTCCCAAAGTTGTCCGTGTGGGAATACCATGCCGGGTGTTATCTCATTGCCGACTTGTACCCATTCGGGTTCTATTCCGGCACTCTTGAGGGCTGTGAGCACGTCAATGGTGTGTTCTGCAATCGCTGTTTTGACTTGCTCGAATGTGTAGTCTTTCCATGCGTAGGGCAGTACTTGTCGGCTTGGGTCGCAGAAGAAGTCACTATAGTGGAAGTCGATGAGTATGCGCATACCGGTTTTCCTTGCTCTGAGTGCCATATTCACTACGTCCGTTTTTCCGCTCCATCCGCCGTATGGGTCAACCCAGACGCGTAGGCGCACGGTGTTCATTCCGAGGTCTTTGAGTATTTGCAGACAGTCGTCTTCAGGTCCCTCTGCATGATAGAACCGTTTGCCGTCGTGCTCCATTTCGCTCAGCCAGCTGATATCGCCTCCGTAGGCGTAACTGCCGACTTTGGATATAAGTGGTTCGAAAGATGTTTCGCCTGTGGGGTCCGAAGTGCCGGTGGCTACGGGTTCATCATCTGTCGTTTTGCAGGATATGCCTACGAAACATATCAACAAAAGGATATATAGGATTTTTTTCATACTTGTTATTTTATAAAGATATTAGATTATTATTAGTTGGTTGTCCATAGGACCTACCGAAACAAAAACTTTGTCTATGTTATGCGGCAGTGTGAATGGCGGGACATAGATGTCTGTCTCGAAGCGCTGCATACTGTTGTTGAGAACCACGATAACGACTTGGTCCATATACTTGCGCATATATGCTATCACTTCTTCGGATTCCATGAGCGGTATGAATTCCCCGTATGTCAGTGCCAAATTAGCGTGGCGCAGTTTTATGATGTCCTTGACCCATTGGCGGTGTATTTGTTCATAGCTGTTATATCCTTCGAAGCGCATCATGTGTCTGTTGTCGGGGTCGTTAGCTCCCGTTTCGGCATATTCATCGCCTTGGTAGATGCATGGCACTCCGGGTATTGTGAGGTTGAGCACTTCGAGCAGCAGTGAGCGCTGATAGCCTTTTGCGCTGTCCGCCACAGTGACATTTCTTGTCCATCCGGCTTCTTTGTATGGGTCTTCATCCCATTGCAGCGCGCCGCCGGCGAGGGATATGAATCGTGCTTTGTCGTGATTGCCGGAGATGTTACCCATGGTGTGGTGTGCTCCGTATGCCTGCTGGCTTGAGAGCACTTGGTCGAGTATGTCCTTCATGCTATGTCCCGGGCGCTGAGCGAGGGCGTCAATGGCGGTGTGGTAGATGTTGAAGTCGAATTGGGCGTTGAGCATACCCGTTTTTACATAGCTTCCTATGAGTGCTTCGCTGCCGTATGTTTCGCCTATCATCCATAGGTCGCGTTCGGGGAAGCGCTGAGCCATTTTGTGTCCGAACATACGCCAGTATTGCAGTGGAATGTGCTTGCATGCGTCGTGGCGGAAACCGTCAAGGTCGTAGTTGGCAATCCAGTAGAGTGCTGAGTCGGTCATGTTGTCGCAAACTTCAGCTCGTTCGAGGTCTAGGGTAGGTATGTGCTTGTCGAACCATGTCGTGAGCCGGAAGTCGTCCCAGCGTTCGAAGTTTGGCAGCCCGTCGGGGGCTATGGAGTCGGTGACCCAATCGGGGTGCTCGCGAAGTGTAGGACTATTGATATGAACGTGATTAGCCACGTAGTCGAGGATGACATTGATATCGTGTTTGTGCGCCACGTCGAGCATCTCGCGCATTTCGGCGTCGGTGGCGAAGCGGTGGTCGAGGCGCGTGGTATAGATGGGCCAGTAGCCATGGTAGCCGCTGAATTTGGTGTAGGCCTTGGTGGGGTCGTATTTGTTGTTATACGTTCCGTCGGCGTTTTTCTTGAAAGGATAGTATCCCCAAGCATCGAGGGGGTTCTGGGTGACGGGTGATATCCATATCGTGTTGATTCCGAGGCTGTCGAAGAAGCCTTCCTGAATTTTTTGTGTCACACCTTTGATGTCGCCTCCCATATAGTCCACGATGGGTAGTACTTCGGGGCTGTTGAGTGGTTGGTCGTTGGCTGTGTTGCCGTTGCAGAAACGGTCTATCATAAGGCTGTAGAGCACTTGTGCTTCATGATCGTGACGTGTGAGTTGTGCCGCGTCCGTGACTGGTTTTGAGCCTTCGAGTGGTATGAGCAGGTCGTTGGTGCGTGAGGTTCCGTCGGTGGCAAATACGCGGGCGAAGTGGCGACCCTTGGACAGGGGTGGGATAGGGAGTGAATAAGTGCCATTATCGTCGGGAGCGAAATCCTTGAGCTCGATATTCTCGTTGTCGATGAAATAACAGAAAGTGTAGTGACCGTCATTGATGGTTCGGAACGAGAACGAGTTTTCCGTAGCGGCTGTGGTGAATAGGTTCACATGCATGTCTATAGCCGGCGTGATGGCAACATCGGCGTGTTCGCTACCTCGGTGGAAACGCATGACGGCATAGTGTTTTTGTTCGCCTTGGCGGGTGAGCGTCAGAGTGCCGTCACCATTGACGGTAGCGTGGTAACCATCGTTGACAACGACAGAGTCAACGCCATCAAGGGCGGGAAAATAGTCGTTGATATAGAGCAGGAACGAGTCTTTGCCAATCATGTTCTCGTCATTGAGCGTAACGGGCATGGCATTGTTTCTGGCCCATGACGGCATTTCGAGATACTGTGGGGTGCTTTTTGTGCATGCCGCCAAAAGGCATATAGCGACAAGCAGTAAAAGATTTTTTTTCATGATATATGGTTGTTATGATGATGTTTGACAATGTGCAAAGCCGGAACGAAAAAGTGTCGGGAAACATTTTAACAGGTGTAAAAATGTTAGTGAACACGTTTTCATTGTTGTTTGAACATGAGTCTCATGGCTTGGTCTATCCGATTTGCCGCAACAATCTCTATGTCGTTTACTTTCAGTTGCTTGAGATATGCTCCGTGTGGCACTATAATGCGTTGAAATCCGAGTTTTGCGGCTTCTTTGACGCGTTGCTCTATTCTGTTGACAGGTCTGAGTTCTCCTGACAGCCCCACTTCCGCCGTCATGCATGTTCCGTGGATGATGGGCATATCGAGATTGCTGCTCAGTACCGCGGCACATACCGCAAGGTCAGTAGCAGGGTCGCTGATTCGCAGTCCTCCGGCGATGTTGAGAAACACGTCTTTTTGCGCGAGTTTGAATCCTGCACGTTTTTCCAGCACGGCGAGGAGCATATTGAGTCGTCGCGTGTCGAAACCTGTACATGAGCGTTGGGCAACGCCGTAGGCGGCACTGCTGACAAGCGCCTGAACTTCAATAAGCAGTGGGCGTATGCCTTCGACCGTGGCTGTTACGGCAACGCCGGATAGTCCGCTATGCTCTTGTGTGAGAAGCAGTTCGGAAGGATTGGTTACTTCGCGCAGTCCTGTGCCGACCATTTCAAAAATTCCTATCTCGGATGTGCTGCCAAAACGGTTTTTCACGGCGCGAACAATGCGGTACATGTAATGGCTGTCACCCTCGGCTTGCAGCACGGTATCCACTATGTGTTCGAGGATTTTAGGTCCTGCGATACTGCCTTCCTTGTTGATATGTCCGATTACGATGAAAGGTATCCGGCTTTCTTTGGCATAGCGCGTGAGTTCTGTGGCGCATTGCCTTACCTGGCTAATGCTTCCCGGCGGTGCGTCGAGGGCATCTGTGGTCAGGGTTTGTATGGAGTCTATGATTACTATTTGCGGTTCCGTGGCGGCTATGTGCTCCGTGATGCGCTCAAGGTTCGTCTCGCTCACCACGAGGCATTGTTCGGCATTACCTCCTATGCGTTCGGCGCGCATTTTCAGTTGCTCTATGCTCTCCTCACCGGATACGTAAAGCGTACGTATATCGTTGAGCCTGAGAGCCATTTGCAACACGAGCGTTGACTTGCCGATTCCCGGTTCTCCACCCAACAGTGTCATGCTGCCGGCTACGAGTCCGCCACCAAGGACGCGGTCGAATTCCGTCATGCCGGTACTCAAACGGCTCTGTTCATGATAGACCACATCACGGATATTACGCACTGCCGACTGACCGGTAGCGTCGTGCCTGACGGTTTTGGGCTGCGGACCTTTGCTGACGATTTCCTGGACGTAGCTGCCCCATTCGCCGCATACCGGACAACGCCCCAACTCCGTAGATGAACGGGCTCCGCAACTTTGACAGACATATATGCTTGATGACTTTGCCATAACAATGCAAAAATACCGATTTTTCTTGAATTGACAAAATTATTCCGGCTTACGAGTTTTCCGGTTTAGTTCCAGTTCCGGTTACCGAGTCAAAACTCCTCCCCTGCCTTTGGAAGGGGAGGTGCCCGCAGGGCGGAGGGGTAACAGCAATTTACTATTTTCTTATTTGACTATTTATTTGTTGATTGAGTAATTTGCAAGTACTGACACGCCGCGGCAAATCTAATGTCTCAACTTCTCAACTTCTCAACTTCTCAACTTCCCAACTTCCCAACTTCTCAATGTCCCAACTTCTCAACATCATAGTTGCGTAATCCACGAATTATTCGTAACTTTGTGTTTTAAAAGGGTGTCATATCCTTGCGTGAAGCATTAAATAATTAAATAGCAAATAGTTAAATAATAAATACAACCGATGTTTGAAAATTTGTCAGAACGCCTTGAGCGTTCTTTTAAGATTTTGAAAGGTGAGGGCCGCATAACCGAGATTAATGTGGCGGAAACTCTAAAAGATGTTCGTCGTGCCCTTCTTGAGGCTGATGTTAACTATAAGACCGCCAAGACTTTCACCGATGAAGTCAAGCAGAAGGCTCTGGGTCAGAATGTACTTACCGCCGTCAAGCCCGGTCAGATGCTCGTTAAGATTGTTCATGATGAGTTGGCGACTTTGATGGGTGGCGAGGCTGTTGACCTCAACCTTTCGGGTCGTCCGTCGGTGATACTGATGAGTGGTCTGCAAGGTTCCGGTAAGACGACCTTTTCCGGCAAGTTGGCATTGATGCTCAAGAACAAGCGCGGCAAGAAGGTGCTGCTTGTGGCCTGTGATGTATATCGTCCTGCTGCTATTGAGCAACTTACTGTGCTTGGTGAGCAGATAGGAGTTCCTGTGTTCAAGAATGAAGAGGAAAAGAACCCCGTGAAGATAGCCATGGCGGCCGTGGAGCATGCTAAAACAATGGGGTATGATGTGGTTATTGTCGATACCGCCGGCCGTCTTGCCGTTGACGAGCAGATGATGAATGAGATAGCCGAACTCAAGACTACGCTGCAGCCTCAGGAAACGCTGTTTGTCGTTGACTCGATGACAGGTCAGGACGCTGTGAATACCGCCAAGGAGTTTAACGACCGCATAGACTTTGACGGCGTGGTACTCACCAAACTCGATGGTGATGCCCGTGGCGGTGTAGCCCTCTCGATACGTTCTGTAGTCAACAAGCCCATTAAGTTCATCGGTACCGGTGAGAAGATGGAAGCCATAGACCTGTTCCATCCAACACGTATGGCAGACCGCATATTGGGTATGGGTGATGTGGTGTCGCTTGTGGAGCGCGCCCAAGAACAGTATGACGAGGAGGAAGCCCGCCGCATTAGTAAGAAACTGGCTAAAAATCAGTTTGATTTTGATGACTTCATGAGCCAGATACAACAGGTTAAGAAGATGGGTAACATCAAAGACCTGATGGGTATGATACCTGGTATGAGCAAAGCTCTGAAGGATGTCGAGATAGGTGATGACGCTTTCAAAAGTATAGAAGCCATAATCCACTCCATGACTCCCCAAGAGCGCAAGAACCCCTCGCTGCTTAACGGAAGTCGAAAGAATCGTATCGCCAAAGGCAGTGGAACATCAGTGGCTGAAGTCAACAGACTTATCAAACAGTTCGAGACGATAAGCAAGACCATGCGTATGGTGCAGCAAGGAAAATTCGGCAGAAGAAGATGACAGGGCGGCAGTACGTAGATAGCCTCTCTCCGATGCTGTTCCGGGATATGGATAAGAACCTTGTAGATGCCGACCGGCATTCGCAGATACTGATACAACGAGTATTGTAACCGTTGGAAGACATCGCTGACGTAATGTTTGATTTTGGAGATGTCATGATTCATAACAAGTCAAAAAAAATCAGTTATCAGTAGATGGTTTGAAAGTGGATTTTGTGGACTATAGTCCGTATCCGTGGATTGATAATCCCATATCAGAAGATGGAGTGTGTATGGCTTCTATGGCTGACATCGCGGCGATGAAAGTAAACCAGATTGATTTATGACCTTACTTGATGGTAAATATGTTTCCAATCAGATACGCGACGAGATTAAGTCGTGCGTCAGTTCTCTGTTGTCTGCAGGTGGCAAAGCTCCTCATTTGGCGGTGATAATTGTCGGGCACGACCCTGCCAGCGAGACTTATGTCGCCAACAAGCTTAAGGCTTGTGAACAGGTAGGTTTCAGAGCCACCAAGATAGCCCTGCCCGAAACGATTACCGAGCAGCAGTTGCTGTCGTATATCGACTCGCTGAATCATGATGATGATATTGACGGTTTTATAGTTCAGTTACCCCTGCCCGGACATATTGATGAGACCAAGGTGATTGAGGCTATTGACTTCCGCAAGGATGTTGACGGTTTTCATCCCATTAACGTAGGTCGTATGACTTTGGGCTTCTCGTCCTTTGTGCCCGCCACGCCTTCAGGCATCGTGGAATTGCTCCGGCGCTATGGCATTGTCGTAGCCGGCAAACATTGCGTGGTGGTTGGCAGGAGCAATATCGTGGGCAAGCCCGTAGCTACTTTGCTCATGCAGAAAGGTATGGACGCTACTGTTACGATATGCCATAGTCAGACGCGCGATCTCAAGGCTCTGTGTCTGGCAGCCGACATTATCATCACCGCCGTGGGGCAGCCGGGACTGTTGACGGCGGATATGGTCAAAGATGGTGCCGTGGTCATCGACGTGGGCATAACACGTGTTGACGACCCTCTGAGCCCCAAAGGCTATCACCTGCGTGGTGATGCTGATTTTGATGCCGTGGCACCCAAGTGCAGCTTCATTACTCCCGTACCCGGGGGCGTGGGACCTATGACGATAACTATGTTGTTGAAAAATACTTTGCAGGCTTATCATAATTTACACAATAACAATCAGTAATGCGTTACACAATACTAAATCATAACACTTTACCCAATACTAACTTTTAAATTTCACGACTATGAAAAGACTACTTTTAACACTAATCTCGGTATTGATGCTCATAGCAGTCTTTGCCGCAACGCCTTATAAGGTTACGGCATCAAAACTCAATGTTCGTAATCAACCTAACACATCCGGCGCCATAATGGGGTCATTGTCATCGTCCGCGGTGGTCGATGTCGTCTCAATAAAAAATGGATGGGCGGAAATTCGCTATAATGGTCAGAAAGCCTACATATCAGCGCAGTACCTGACTCCGACGTCCGGCAACGTAACATCTTCAACGAGCAAGAATACGTCATCTTCAGGAAAAGGTTCATCGACAAGCAGCAAGGGTGCAGATGTGAGTTATGGCAGAAACTCAGGCGGCCGCGGCGTGGTATCAGGCTTCCATGCCAGCATAGGAGCCATGTGGACCTTGCATTTGGCGAAAGCATATGCGGAGGATAAGTGGCAATACATACAACTTGGCAAGCACAATGCCGTGATGGGAGTCAGTGCCGGTGTAGGACTTGAATATAACGGCATAGTACATCACGGCCAACGCGTGAATATCATGCTCGGCGTCCGCTCGGGAATCTACTACCAATGGTACGGCAGCAAGAAACTCAAACCCCAAGACTTGTTGGGAGGCAGCATAGACGACTACTATGACTATGACGATATGCTTTGGGCTCCGCAGCGCGCCGGCATAGCAGACATAGATCTCGATGATTTTGACCTTGGCGATATCTCTGACCTGTTTGGTGGAGGCTCAGGCGAGCAGGCGGACTTTAAGTATGTGCGCCGTTCATACCACGTGATAGATGTGCCGTTGCAGTTCCAGTTCTCGCTTGAATGGTCCAATTCGCGCGGCAAGCAATTCGGCGCAGGAGTATTCACGGGACCGATATTCGAATTCATTGTGGCTAATAATACAGTAACAGCATATACCGACAATGATATAATTCTAGATAACGCCATCAGCGGTAAGTCGCGTTGGCTCAAAGGCGGGGACGGCGAAGACCTCGGTGATGCAGAACCCAAGGCTTATCGCGAGAGTCCTTTCAATATGCAGTGGGGGGTCGGTGCTTTCATACAATTCGGAAAATTCCGTCTCGTATTTGAGAGCGACTTTGCAATGATAAGGCATAAAATGATGCGCGGAGGTGATGTTAAAGGTAAAAAGATAGATCCGGCTTATGGCAGTTATAGCCGTCCGGCGGTGATTGGCTTCCAAGTAGTATTTTGAACATAAGAAATGCCGCGGAGCATTTGGCTCTGCAGGCATTTTTTCGTAACTTTGCAACAAAGCAGCAATGCGGATAAGAAGCATAAAACTAACAAAACAATAATCATAACGTGAGGGCTGTCGCCGGTCCTCTTAACACAATCCACAACTTATTTTATGGAACAGAAAAAAAGAGTTTACACCTTTGGTAACGGCAAGGCCGAGGGTAATGCGCAAATGCGTGAGCAGCTTGGCGGTAAAGGCGCCAACTGCGCAGAGATGAACCTCGTGGGAGTTCCCGTGCCTCCCGGCTTTACCATCACGACAGATGTCTGCAATGAGTACTACGAAGTAGGGCAGCAGAAAATCATGGAATTGCTCAACGATGACGTAATCGCCGCTGTGCATCACATCGAAGGACTGATGAACAGCAAATTCGGTGACCCCGCCAACCCGCTACTCGTTTCAGTTCGTTCAGGAGCCAGAGCCTCTATGCCGGGCATGATGGATACCATCCTCAACCTTGGCCTCAACGACCAGACTGTAGAGGGTCTTTCCGCTCTTACTGAGAATCCCCGTTTTGCATATGACAGCTACAGAAGATTTATCCAGATGTTTGGGGATGTGGTAA
>DGSV01000121.1:14394-17799 GCA_002394025.1 Bacteroidales bacterium UBA4353 | reverse complement strand
TCCAACACCAAGGAACTCTGCGACCAGCATCCCGAACTGGGCTCGTGGGAGACGTGGTGGAAGGACCCCGAGACGCGACTCGTGCACTTCATAGGCAAGGACAATATCGTGTTCCACTGCATCGTGTTCCCCGCAATGCTCAAAGCCGAAGGCTCATACATACTTCCTGATAATGTGCCCGCCAACGAGTTCCTGAACCTCGAGGGCGACAAGATATCCACCTCGCGCAACTGGGCGGTATGGCTCCACGAATACCTCGAGGACTTCCCCGGCATGGCTGACACGCTGCGATATGTGCTCACAGCCAACGCACCGGAAACAAAAGACAACGACTTCACATGGCGTGACTTCCAAGCACGCCATAACAACGAACTGGTAGCCATCTTCGGCAACTTCGTCAATCGCACCCTTGTGCTCACCCATAAGTATTTCGACGGTGTGGTACCACCTTGTGGCTCTCTGACAGACTATGACACGGAAATTCTCGGCGAATTTACCGACGTCAAACGCAAGATGGAAAGCTACATCGATAATTTCCGCTTCCGCGAAGCCCAGAAGGAAGCCATGAACCTCGCGCGTATCGGTAATAAATATCTTGCTGATACAGAACCTTGGAAAGTAGCCAAGACGGACATGGAACGCGTGGCAACGATACTGCACCTAAGCCTGCAAATCACCGCCAACCTCGCCATCGCCTTCGAACCTTTCCTGCCATTCAGCGCCGCAAAATTACGCGATATGCTGTCAATGACAAACTTCTCATGGGAGCAGCTCGGGGCCATAGACATACTGCCGCAAGGAACGCAACTCGGAGCACCGGAATTCCTCTTCCGCAAAATCGAGGACGACGTCATCGAACGACAGATACAGCGACTGGCAGACATCAAAGAGCATAACCGCATCGCCAACTTCAAACCGGCGGACATCAAACCAATGACAACCATTGACGAGTTCGAGAAAATGGACATCCGTGTGGCGCGAGTGTTGGAATGTCATAAAGTGCCCAAAGCCGACAAACTGCTGCAATTCACCCTCGATGACGGCACGGCAACGCAGCGTACCATACTTTCCGGAATAGCCAAAAGTTATCCCGAACCCGAGAAACTCGTGGGGACGCAGGTACTCTTCATCGCCAACTTTCCACCGCGCGTCATGAGAGGCATTGAAAGTCAGGGCATGATACTCTCAGCCCTTGACGCTGACGGAAAGCTCGTACTCGTCAAACCCGCAGCGGAAGTCACCAACGGAGTGCAGGTAGGTTAAGAGGAGGTAACTCTTCCGAAGATAACACCACGCAACTTGATGTGATTTCCCCGGATGAATGTATATATCCGGTAGGAGCATTCCTGAAAGATGCAGAAATAAAATATTACATAGGAGTTGAATAGTATTAGTAGTTATTAATGCCTAACCGTCTGATTATATTATTTTTCGTTGTGTTGCTTGCTGTATCATGCAGCGATAGTGACCCTATGCGCGACACGGTATATATTGCTCCGGGTGGCAATGGCGATAAGGACCCCAAAGATGGCGGGCATGACGAAAACTGGCTCTTTGACATTGAAGACCTCTCGCAAATTACCATTACAGTGACGCGCGACAACTGGAATACCTTCCTGAACAATTACGACGCTGACCCGCATAATGATATCTATGTTCCGGCGAGTTTCGATTTTGACAAGGATGGCGAACATTATCACCGCGACAGCGTGGGATTGCGCCTCAAGGGCAACACCTCACGGCGCAGACCTGAAGGCAATCCCGGAGAACAGCACCAGAGTTCTAACACCGACTGGCACCACTGCCACTACGGCATACGATTCAACGAATATCCCTCCGGCAGCAAATTCTGCAAGACCGACCGCATAATTCTCAAATGGTTCAAAGACGATGCCACCTACTGCCGCGAAGTATATTGCTATGACCTCTTCCGGCGCTTTGGAGTATGGACGGCTCCGAGGGTTTGCTACACGCGCCTTACACTGAATATCGAAGGCGATGACAAACCGGCTTATCTTGGAGTGTATGCCATGATAGAAGGCATCAATAGTGGCTACATCAAAACACGCCGACGCGAACAGCACATACCGGATAGCACGGGATACCTCTGGAAATGTACTTGGGGAGCAGACCTGAGCATCATGGACCCTAACACGATAGGTATAGAAACATCCGACTTCCACCCATGCTACGACCTCAAAACCAATAAGGAACGACTCGCGGAAGCCAAGACGCAACTCATCAACTTCATCAAAGAGATGACACCATTGCCCAGTGGGTCGCAACAACTCAAGCAATACCTCGAACAGCGCATGGATGTTGACCTGTTCCTTAAAGCTCTGGCGGTGAACTGCATGGTGGGCTCGTGGGATGACTACTGGATAAACCACAATAATTACTACTGCTATTTCGACCCCAACGGAAAGTTCTATTTCATACCCTACGACCTTGACAATACTCTGGGAACATCATCGATGGACATCAATAGCGGTACTCAGGATCTGATGAATTGGGGTAGTAGAAACGGCGACCGTATGCTGGTGCGCAAAGTGCTCTCCATTCCAGAATATGAATACCGCTATAAGACATACCTCTACGACTTGGCGGATAGCGAAAAAGACCTCTTTGCGCCGGAACACTCCATGAGTCGTATCATGAATTGGCAGACGATGATAGTGCCCTATATCGATAACGACACTCATGAGGATACTGAACTGCGCGATGAACCGGCATCGTGGGGCAACTGCGGTTTCTACAGACTGCTAAGCGGTAATGACAAAGGCGGAAGCAACGGACCCGCAAACTTCTTCAAAACACGTGTGGCAAATTTGCCAAAGTAACCATCATTTACTATTTGACTATTTACTATTTAGTTATTGATTGATTTATTTAGTCATTTAAGTATTTAAGTATTTAAGAATTTGAGAATTTGAGAAGTTGAGACAATAGATTTGATGCAGAAGAGTTTGAGCGCGTCAGCCACTCCTCCCCTGCCGAAGGAAGGGGAGGTGCCCGAAGGGCGGAGGGGTAACAACCATTTACTATTTGACAATTTACTATTTAATCATTGATTTAGTAATTGAGTAATTTAGTAAAATTCGCTAAATTCGTGAACCAAAATAAATCCGAGTCAAAAACTCCTCCCCTGCCGAAGTGCAATCCGAGTCAAAAACTCCTCCCCTGCCGAAGGAAGGGGAGGTGCCCGAAGGGCGGAGGGGTAATACTAATTTACTATTTGACTATTTACTATTTAGTTATTGATTGATTTATTTAGTCATTTAAGTATTTGAGAAGTTGAGACAATAGAAGTTGATAATTTGAGTATTTAAGTATTTGATTGTGTGATTTGTACGGACACGCTGAGGACGAGTCAAATCTAATGTCTTAACTCCTTAACTCCTTAAC
>DGSV01000121.1:0-14341 GCA_002394025.1 Bacteroidales bacterium UBA4353 | reverse complement strand
TTAACTCCTTAACTCCTTAACTCCTGACTTAGTAATTGAGTAATTTGAAAGTACTGACACGCCGCGGCCGAGTCAAATCTAATGTCTTGACTCCTTAACTCCTGACTCCTGACTGACAATTTTTTAACTACTAACTAATAAAATCTCAACAACTATGAACGACTTGTTAAAGTATGGCATTATTGGCCTTAGTGTAGTGCTTTTCGCCTACATCATCGGTAAAGCGTTTACTTATCGCTATCGTATTCAGGACACTGTAGTGGTAACAGGCCTCGGCGAGGAAGCTTTCACCTCCGACCTGATTGTATGGAAAGGTCAGATTTCCGTCAAAGACCGTGATAAACAGTCGGGCTATAACAAAATAGCTAATGCTCACAAAGTTGTAGCCAACTACCTCAAGAGTCAGGGACTGCCCGAAAAAGCCGTGACTTTCAATTTTGTGGACAGCCGCGAACGCACCTATAGCAAATATGAGGAAGGCAAGTATGTAGGAGAGTATTTCCTTGACTACTACCTCACACAGGACTTCACAGTAGAATCGAACGATGTGGAACTCGTGGAGAACATCTCACGCGACATATCCTCGCTGCTTTCAAGAGGCATTGACATTGACATCTACCAGCCCTCGTATTACTACACCAAACTCGACGACATGAAGCAGCAACTCATCGAGAATGCTTCCAAGGACGCTCTGGAACGCGCCGACAACATAGCCAAAAACGCCGGAGGCAAACTCGGTAAACCAGTATCAGCACGCCTCGGAGTGTTCCAAATCACTGACGCCCTCGGAGAAGATGAATACTCATACGGCGGAGCCTTCAACACTTCATCGAAAGAAAAGAAGGGACGCATAACCATTAAAGTCGAATACAGACTGAAATAAATGAATAATAACTATTGTATCATCATGGCTGGCGGCATAGGTAGCCGTTTCTGGCCCTTTAGCCGCCAAGCCTTTCCTAAGCAGTTTCTCGACTTTTTCGGTACCGGGCGTTCGTTACTGCAAATGACTTTTGAACGCGTATTGCCTCTCATACCGGCCGAGAACATCTATGTCGTTACCAATGCCGACTATCGTGATATAGTGCTCAGTCAGTTGCCGGCTATCAACCCCGAACATGTACTCTGCGAACCGGCACGCCGCAATACGGCACCATGTATTGCCTATGCCGTGGGATTTATCAATGGCAGAGAGGATAACGCCAATATCCTCGTGGCTGCGTCAGACCACCTGATAACCAACGAACAACAGTTTCTGAAGGTTATAGGGCAAGGGCTCAATTTCGTGGCAAACCACGATGACATACTCACCTTGGGTATCAAGCCCTCAAGATATGAAACGGGATATGGCTATATCAAACTCGCTGCCAAGCAGAAGCACGACGATGACATAGTGCCTGTGGAAAAATTCACCGAGAAGCCTGACCTAGAGCATGCCAAAAAGTTCGTTGATAGCGGTGATTATGTGTGGAATAGCGGTATGTTCCTGTTTAACCTCAAAACCATCAATGCCGCGTTCCGTGAATTTCAACCCGAGATATACGACTTCTATACCTGCGAGTATTTCGGTATTGATGATTATATCGAGAATATGTTTCCCCAATGCCCATCGGTGAGCATCGACTACGGCATTATGGAAAAGGCTCGTAACGTAAGTGTTCTGCCAGCCGATTTCGGATGGTCGGACCTCGGTACTTGGGGCTCGCTCTATGAACTATCCGACAAAGACGCCAACGGCAATGTCACGCTAAAATGCATGGCGCAGTACCATAACGCAAAGGATAACATAGTAACCCTTGCCGACGGCAAATTAGCGGTCATAGACTCCCTGGAAGGCTATATAGTAGCCGAACAAGGTAATGCTTTGCTAATATGCCCCAAGAATAATGAGCAGCAAATCAAGCAGTTCGTGGCGCAAGCCGGTGAAGATTATCAGTAAAATAGAGCACCAATAAGGCCAATAAGGCCAATAAGCACCTATAAGCCCTATAAGCACCTATAAGCCCTATAAGCCCTATAAGCCTTATAAGCCCTATAAGCCTTATAAGCCCTATCAAAAGTGATTAATAACTTGAACTATGAACGAAAGACCTGTTGTCCTATGGGCTGATGATGAGATAGAGCTTCTCAAGCCCTATCTCATTTTTCTCAATCAGAAAGGTTATGACGTTGTTACCGCCAATAGCGGTCGCGACGCCATCAGTCTGCTTGCTTCCGCCAATCCCGACATTGTGTTTCTTGACGAGAATATGCCGGGCATAAGCGGTTTGGAGACATTGCAGATTATTAAGGAACGCAACCCCGTGGTGCCGATAGTGATGATTACCAAAAGTGAGGAAGAGAATATCATGGAACAGGCAATAGGCTCCAAGATTGCGGACTACCTCATTAAACCCGTCAATCCCAACCAGATACTGATGACCCTCAAGAAGCATGTCAGCGGTAAGGCCATCGTCAGTCGCCATGCCACGGCATCGTTCCGCGAAGAGTTCCAAGACCTAAGTTTTGTCATCAGCAGTGCCCGGACACTCGCTGAATTCATGGATATCTACCAGACCTTAGTGCGCTGGAGCGAGACACTGCAGGATGCCGATGATAGTATGCGACAGCTCCTTTCCACGCAGTATGACGATGCCAACAAGGCATTCGCAAAACTCGTTAGAAGCAACTATCAAAACTGGCTTGCCGACGACACACTGCTCATGAGCCACCGCCTGATGCCTATGCAGGTCATGCCGCGGCTCAACGCCGGCGACAAAGTATGCCTCGTGGTGATCGATAACTTCCGTTACGACCAGTGGAGAGCGATATACAATATCGTTGCCGAGAAATTCCATATCGTCAGTCAGCAACTCTACTGCACCATTCTGCCTACCGCCACGCAATATGCCCGCAACAGCATCTTCTCAGCCCTCATGCCTTTGCAAATCAAGCAGCGCTATCCGCAACTTTGGGTTGAAGAAGGTGATGAGGACAGCAAAAACCAGTATGAGAAGGAACTGCTCAATGCCTATTTCCAGCGTAACAGGCGCTCACTGACCTCCGAATACTACAAAATCAACGAGTCGGCATTCTGCGAAAAACTCGTTGAGCAGTTGCCGGCGCGTAACGCGCATGCAGATATGATAGCGGTAGTGGTGAATTTCATAGATATGCTCTCTCACTCCCGTACCGAGAGCCAGATGATGCGCGAGTTGGCGGCGGACGAGCAGGCATATCTCAGTCTTACCAAATCATGGTTCCAACATAGTCCTACGATAGACTTGCTGCTGCAAATCAGAAAGTTGGGCTATAAGATACTCATCACTACAGACCATGGTACCAAACGCGTGACAAATGCCGTAAAGGTCGTTGGCGACAAAAACACCAATGTCAACCTGCGCTACAAAGTTGGCAAGAGCCTCGCCTATAACGACCGTGAGGTGGTGGCATTCACCCGCCCTGAAGAAATAGGACTGCCGGCGCCCAATGTGTCAAGTCACTACATATTCGCGCAAAACAAAGACTTCTTGGCATACCCTAATAATTATAACTACTATGTAGGCTATTATCGCGATACATTCCAACACGGAGGCATATCACTCGAAGAAATGCTTGTACCGTTGATAGAGATAGAATAGAAAAATTATCGTGGCATTTGATTTATTACTTTTGGTAGGTTCTTTGCTGATGTTTTTCAGCATTGCCGTAGGCAAGGCGAGTTCACGCTTCGGTGTGCCCGTGTTGCTGTTTTTTCTGCTTGTGGGTTTTGCCGCCGGTACCGACGGTTTCGATGTCCTCGATTTCAATAGCCCGCTACTGGCGCAGTACATAGGTGTTTTGGCATTGGTCATCATCCTCTTTTCTGGCGGCATGGACACGCGGATTGCCGACATACGTCCCGTAATAGCTCCGGGACTTGTGATGGCAACAGCAGGAGTATTCATCACCGCAATGCTCACGGGAATATTCATATACGTGGTATCTAACTTTTGGCTGATAAACATCAAGTTTGGCTTCACAGAGTCGCTACTGCTCGCGGCTGTCATGGCAAGCACCGACTCGGCATCGGTGTTCTCGATACTGCGCAATAAAGGTCTTGCCCTCAAAGAGAACCTGCGACCGCTCTTGGAACTCGAGTCGGGCTCCAACGACCCTATGGCATATCTTATGACAATAGTGCTCATACAACTGTTGCAGGGCGACGTCAGCGGAGGATTTATCGTTTGGACCTTTGTCAAGCAACTCGTGTTGGGACTTGCCGGAGGACTTCTGCTCGGGAGACTCGCGCATTTCATCATCAACCGTATCAACCTCGATAACGATGCCATATATTCCGTTCTGCTGCTCGTTGTGGCATTCTTTATATATAGTTTTACGGCATTCCTTGGCGGTAATGGCTATCTGGCGGCATACGTGGGAGGACTATATCTTGGCAACAGGCGTTTTGTGCATAAACGCAGTTCGGTGCGCTTCTTTGAAGGACTTACATGGCTGGCGCAAATCATTATGTTCCTGTCCTTGGGACTGCTTGCCGTGCCCAGCAAGATGATACCCATAGCGCTGCTCGGGTGCGTGATAAGCGGCTTTATGATACTCTTTTCCAGACCTATAGCTACATGGCTTTGCCTCACACCTTTCAGGATGTTCAGCATCAAGGCGCGGAGTTTTGTGAGTTTCGTGGGACTAAGGGGGGCGGTACCCATAGTGTTCGCCACATACCCGTGGATAGCGCAAGTGGAACATTCCGACCAGATATTCAATATCGTCTTTTTTGTGACCTTATTCTCAATGCTCTTTCAGGGCACTCTGGTGCCCAGTGTTGCGCATTGGCTAAGACTTGACCTGCCAGTCAAGAAAAAAGACAAACTCACGGAGTTTGACGTCGATTTTTCCGACGATATCGGTAGTGCCATGGCGGAAATCAAAGTAACCACGAACATGCTTTTCGGTGGTAACAGACTCATAGACCTCAACCTGCCTGAGCATACCCTCGTGGCGATGGTAAAACGTAAGCGTAACTATTTCATACCGCGCGGAAATACAATCCTCGAACCCGGCGACACACTGCTCGTGATGTCGGAAACTGAGGCGGGCATGAACGAAACACGCCAACTCCTTGAAGTCGGTGACTAAAGCAATTGACTATTTGACTATTTACTATTTTGATATTGATTGTGATATTTAGTCATTGAGTCATTCATGACCTCAGACACTCCTCCCCTGTCGAAGAAAGGGGAGAAGAAAAATTTGCAATATCCCCGCAAATTTTTCGATGAAAAGCACAGTGTGCTTTTCTGAACTCCTTAATCCGGTGCCCGAAGGGCGGAGGGGTAACGGGCTCATTGCTTCTTGTTCCTAAACCCGGTAACGGGACACGCCGCGGCGTGTCCGTACTTGCAAATTACTACAAATTACTCAATGACTAAATAACTCAATCAATTGTCAAATAGTAAAATGCTGTTACCCCTCCGGCACTGCGTGCCACCTCCCCTTCCAAAGGCAGGGGAGGAGTTTTTGACTCGGATTGCCCTTCGGCAGGGGAGGAGCGGCATCCGCGCTACAAATTACTCAATGACTAAATAACTCAATCAATGATAAAATAGTCAATTGTCAAATAGTAAATTTAATACTTAAATACTCAAATACTCAAATACTCAATTTCTATTGTCTTAACTTCTATTGTCTCAACTTCTCAACTTCTCAACTTCTTAAATACTTAAATACTTAAATACTTAAATACTTAATTACAAGTTATAATCATGAACATTTGTCTTTTTTGTGCTTCGAGTAATAACATAGCACAGCGTTATAAGGATATGGCTGCTGATTTTGGTCGCAAGTTAGCTCAACGTGGCGATAAACTTTTTTACGGCGCCGGCAATGAAGGTCTGATGTATGCCGCGGCGCAGGCAAGTCTTGACGCCGGAGGCTATGTGGTAGGCGTGATACCTCAATTCCTGAGCGACGCCGGTTATCTGCATGAAGGTATTCAGAAGATTGTGGCAACAGAAGATATGCAGCAACGCAAGAAATATCTCATGGAGAATAGCGATGCGATAATGGTACTGCCCGGCGGTCCGGGAACTATGGATGAATTCTTCGAAGCCGTCGTGCTCAAGCAACTCGACAAACTCCATGTGCCTATCATTCTTGTCAATGCTTTCGGATTTTATGACGAGCTACTACGAATGATGGACCACATGAACAAGGAAGGTTTCATGCGATTTGGTAGCCAAGAGCTGTATCGCGTCGCCCACACCATTGACCAAGCCCTTGAAATGCTCTCATGACACTGCTTGATATTGTCTATCTACGTCCTGAAGTTCACGATGGTATAGCACGCGTTGTGACACCATGGTCCGCGCATTGGCTCAACGCTTGGGTCATAGTAGCTATGCTGTGCCTTGTAGTGACAGTGATTGCTACACCTGACGTTTTAGGACACAGAATGCAGGCTCTATTCGGATTGAGAAAAAAAGACAGTATATTCCAACTCACCTCCATTATCGACTGGCGGGCAATACTATTCGGAACACTGTTCACCATCATATCACTATCGCTGACATTATATATGACCGCCTACGACGTGGTGCCGTGTAATAATAAGGTGTTCATGCTCACCATAGGTCTGGTAATGGCGTACCTGCTTTTGAAATATCTCGTCACAGTGCTCTTGTTCTACGTGTTCTTCTCCATGAAGACATTCACCGACACCATCTCGTCGCTCGCGCTGTTATACCTATTCACTGCTTTAGGCTTATTCGTGGCGGAACTTTGCAGGCTCTATCTGCTGCCTGACACTATAGTGGCTAATGTGATACAAATTATTACATTAGTAGTGGTGGCAGTGCTTTTTGTATTAAAAATGCTACAGAACTTTTCGGCGCAATTTAGCGACTATTTGCATATTTTTTTGTACCTTTGCACTCTTGAAATTATACCACTCACAATATTAGTAAAAAACTACGCAAATCTTATTACTGGTATAGTATAAAGTCTTATTAATTCGGCCTTTTCATCCGCAGTATAATTGAGGTTATATCATGCTTAAAGTAAAAAAGATACTCATATCACAACCTGTACCGTCTGATCCTCATTCTCCTTTTTACGACATAGAAAAGAAATATGGAGTAAAAATAGACTATAATCAGTTAATCCGTATCGACCCAATACATGCTTTGGAGTATCGTACGCAAAAAGTGGATATAGTCAAATATAGTGCTATCGTCTTTAACTCGCGTCATGGTATCAACCATTTTTTTCGCTTATGCAAGGAGATGCGCATTGAGGTGTCATCGGAGATGAAGTATTTCTGCACCTCGGAGACCATAGCCCGTTATTTGCAGAAATATATCACCTATCGTAAGCGTAAGGTTTTCTATCCTGTTGATGGAACTTTTGAGTCGCTGGTAGCGCTGATGAAGAAAAAGCCCGAAGAAAAATTTCTGATGGTCACGAGTGATATCAATGCCGAGAAATACTGGGTGATATTTGATAAGTATGGTGTTAGTGTTGATCGTGCTGTGATGTATCGCACCGTAAAGAACTTGAGCGCTGACAGCCCCCTTGATCATGATATGTTCGTTGTTTATACCCCTTCGGGTGTCAATGCCATCAAGGAGACATTTCCTGATTTTGAACAGGGAGAGCGTATCTTTGCCACTCTTGGTGCCACCACGGCTCAGGCTGCCCGTGAAGCGGGATTCCGTGTGGATATTGAGGTGCCAAGCCCGCAATATACCAGCATCTCTGCGGCGATGGATGACTTCCTGCACGAAAACCATAAACGCATAAGACATTAGACAAGGTATGCCAGAAGCGCGTTATAATACCCTCCCGCGCGATTTTAGTATCAAGAGCCAGAAGCTGCTCACCACACTGATGGCTGACGGTAAATGGCTCAAGTCATACCCTTTGTCGTGCAAGTACCTGATACTGCCGGAGCTGCCGGAGCAGAACGATACGGACGTCAAATACCTCTTTGTGGCGCGCAAGAAATTATTCCGCCATGCCGTGGAGCGCAATCGTAGAAAAAGACTCATGCGCGAGGCGGTGAGGACAAGACACCACGACCTGATAAACGCATGTCGCGAACAGGGTAAGAAAATATGTATAGCGCTATTCTTTATCGCAAAACAAGAAGAAACATTCGATACTGTTGACAACGCCGTTCGCGAACTGATGAAAACATTGAGACGCAAAGTGTCGGATAATGGTGATAAATAAAAAGCGCCGGCGAATAACGCTGGCGCTTTTTTGTTGCTTAAGAAAAATGTTTTTAAAGTTCTTTGAGTTCTTTACCGGGTTTGAATTTTGCAACCTTGGCGGCGGGAATGATGATGGGCTTTTTGGTGCGCAGGTTGATACCTTTGCGTTCAGCGCGCAGAGCAGCCTTGAATGAACCGAAACCGGGAAGAATGACAGCGTCGTTTTTCTTGAGAGCGGCTACAATTGCGTCAAGACCAGCGTCAAGAGCTTTCTTGGCAGCGGCTTTGCTGATGCCAGCGCCTTCAGCAATAGCGTTTACGAGTTCTAATTTCGTCATGATAGTAAAAATTTAAGATGAATATTGAGTTTTGTTTTGCTTTATGATGAAATTTGATATGCAAATGTATAATATTTGTTTTGATTTTCAAAACAAATTAGAACTTTTTTTTGAAAAAAAAACTAAAATAACAGCATAATGCAGAAAAATCGTCAATTTTTCACTACATTTGCAATGAAATTATAAAAATCTTTATGTCAAATTTTTCGTTTTGGGATCGTATGATGCCTGCCACCAAGCACTTACTGTTGATTACCGTGTTATGCTACGTGGGTCAGTTGGTGTGTGGCTTTGCCGGTGTGCGTCTTGAGAATGCCTTGGGGCTGCATTATGTAGGGGCGGAGCACTTCAACCTGCTCCAGACAGTGACGTATATGTTCATGCACGGTAATTTTTCCCACCTGTTTTTTAATATGTTTGCCTTATGGATGTTCGGCACCGCCGCCGAGCAGGGCTTGGGAACCAAAAAGTTCATCATATACTATTTCGTATGCGGCATAGGTGCGGCACTGATTCAGGAACTTGTGTGGATGGCAAGTCTGCATGGCACTATTGAGCAACTTGATATTGCTATTGCCGCAGGCGATGTCAATGCCATGGCTTTCAAGAGTCAGATACTTGACAGGCTGATTACCATCGGCGCTTCGGGAGCCGTATTCGGACTGCTGTTGGCTTACGGGTGGCTATTCCCCGAAGCCTCGGTGATGTTCATATTTCTGCCAATACCTATCCCGAGCCGAATATTCGTGGCTATATATGCCGTTGTGGAACTCTTCGCGGGAGTCGCCAATTTCAGCTTCGACAACGTAGCGCACTATGCGCATCTCGGGGGTATGATATTCGGAGCATTGCTGCTCTTTTTCTGGAAAAAAAGACGTGAGATATGACAGGGGCAGAGAACTTCTTTATAGACATCAAAGGCAAGTCAGCAACCAATAGCCTTGTCAGTATTATCATTGTTGTCAGTATTGTGATGTTCGCTGTGCGCAGTATCTTTCCCATGGCGGATTACTACGTGGCTCTTCCGGGCTCTTTTCTGGATACAATGATGCGCCCATGGACAATAGTGACGCACATGTTTGTTTCTTTGGGCTTTGTTGCCACATTCATGGATATCTTGGCACTATCCATAGCCGGCAGTTTAATGTTGCGTGACCTTTCGGGGCGCCAACTCACATCCTTATTTTTCTTTTCAGGCATTGTGGCGGGTGTAGTATTCCAAATGCTCAGCGGAGTGCTTAACGCCCAATATATAGTCGGTTGCCACGGTGCTATAGCCGGAGTGGTGGCAGCCTCGGCAGCCATGAACCACTCACGCAAGGTTCTGATGCCGTTCTTTGGGACAGTAAAATATCTCTGGGTGGCAATCGCCATACTTCTATTCATGGTTGTCAACAGAACTCAGCAACCGGGAGCGTTGGCTCTCATAGCGGGAGGTGCTGTTGGCGGTTATGTGTTTGCCATGATGTTCAAGAACGGAACGGATATCAGCAAACCGATAGCCTACTGCGCTGATAAATTAATGCTACTATTCGAATCGAAAAAGAAAGATACGGAGCAGGACACACAGCAGTACCACTATGCGCAAAACATAGTTAACAATACCGTTGATGACATCACGGCTGACGATAGCGCTCAAGCACGACAGAGTTCCGAACAGGCGGATGTCAACGACGATAGCGAAGATGTCCGCCGCATACTTAACAAGATTAAAACATCTGGCTATGACAGCCTTACGGACGATGAGAAACGAAGAATCTTCAAATAGAAGACCGAGTTTGGGGCGTGTTTTGTCACGCTCATTATTGCTTTTGCTTAATATCGCCGCAATAGCCTTGCTGTTTGCAGGAGCCGTGTCATGCTATATATCTCCGGCTCGCTTCACTACTGTTTTCGCCTTTCTCGGACTTTTGTTTCCTGTCTGGCTGGTTCTCAATATCATCTTCTGCCTTGTATGGCTCTTCTGCCTGCGATGGTACTTCCTGCTATCATTGGCGGCGATGGCGCTGTGTTATTCACAGGTAAAAAATACCTGCACTTTATTTCCTGATGTTCAACAACATAAGTTTGATAAGCATACGCTGTCAGTGATGACTTATAACGTGGCGGCATTCGATAAGTACGACAAAAATACGCCGACTTTGGAGTATATCCGCAGTCGCAATGCCGATGTTGTATGCTTACAGGAGTTTGCCGTGAGCGATAATTCTTCATACATCACCGAAACAGAGATACTCTTGGCTCTCAAAGCCTATCCCTATCATTTCTTTACCTATTCCGCAGAAAAGGCCGGGCGTCATTTCGGAGTAGCGACATTCAGCAAGTACCCTATCATCAACAGCAAGCGTATCCGTATATCCTCAAAAGGCAATGCGGCGCAGTATTGCGACCTGAATGTTGACGGCGATACTGTGCGCGTGATATGTTGTCATCTTGAGTCTTTTTCTTTCAACGCCAACGACTTAAGTTCGTTAGATAAGGCGCAGACAAATCCTAATGGCGACTCGTTCCGTCAGGCAGGAGAAACGATGCGTACGCGTATGGCACCGCGTATACGTGTCAGAGCCAAACAGGCGGAAGAGATAGCGAAACTGAGAGACGAAAGTCCTGACAAGACTATCATTTGCGGAGACTTCAACGACACACCTGTGTCCTATACCTATCATCAGATACGCAAGTCTTTGCTCGATGCGCATGTTGAAGCCGAGAGAGGGTTTGGTAATACATATTATCATAACGGTCTCGGGGTGCGCATTGATAACATACTGCATACAAAGGAAATGCATACGTCGCAATTCACCACGTTGCGCGAGGGCAGTTCTGACCACTTCCCACTGCTGGCGACATTCACGTGGTAAGAGTGAGGACCTGATAGTACGCAAAATACCACATCCGGCAAAGATACTTAATATCTTTGCCGGATGTGGTATTAAGGGAGAGAACTTTCGGAACTCTTGAGAACTGAATATTGTGAAGGACGTGTCATACCCGTCAAATAGCGCTGATGAGCACGTTCCTATTTCTTTGTTCTAAAAAGCCCCTATTTTCCAAAATAGCGATTGTAGAGACCTTCAAAGCCTCTGCCGTGGCGCGCTTCGTCTTTTGCCATTTCATGTACTGTGTCATGAATAGCGTCGAGGTCGAGTGCTTTGGCTCGTTTTGCTATGCGGAACTTGTCGGCGCAGGCTCCTGCCTCCGCCATCATGCGTTTCTCGAGGTTCGTCTTGGTATCCCAGACGATGTCGCCGAGCAGTTCGGCGAATTTGGCGCAGTGTTCCGCCTCCTCAAAAGCGTATTGGCGGAAAGCGGCAGCAATTTCCGGATAGCCCTCGCGGTCTGCCTGACGGCTCATGGCCAGATACATGCCTACTTCTGTCGCCTCGCCCATGAAATGGGCGTTGAGGTCCCTGATCATCTCCTCGTCACAGCCTTTGGCAACGCCGAGAACATGCTCCGTAGCCATCTCAAGTTTGTCATCCTTAACTTCGGTGAATTTTTCACGCGGTTGTTTACATTGCGGGCAGCGCTCGGGTGGTTCCGGGCCCTCGTGTACGTAGCCGCACACACTACAAATCCATTTCTTTGACATAGTTTGTTAAGTTTTTTTTGTGATGATTAGTATTTCTGTTGTCTTGTTGTCAGCAAAGATAGCGATTTTTGTTTGAAAAGCCAAATTATCGCCTTAATGTTTTTAGCAGCGCCTTGAGCGGGAAGTCGCGTCGCGCCACCACGGCGATGTATGCCACAATGAGCAGCGTGTTGATGCCGTAGTTGACATACCAATGCTGCGTATGCGCCGTGAAGTGGCTCACGGTGAGGCACGCCACAGCAAGAAGCGTATAGAGTCCTATGCTCTTGAAGTCATATGGAATAGGCATGTATTTCTGTCCGATGAAGTAGGAGAGCAGCATAATCACGAGGTAGCACACGAGGCTTGAGCCTGCCGAGGCCATATAGCCCATGGTGGGCACGAAAATCACTTGTAGGGCAAAGGTTATCAGTAGTCCCAGAAGCGAGAAGTAGGCGCCCCACTGCGTGCGGTCGGTGAGTTTATACCAGACCGAGAAGTTGAAATATACGCCTTGGCACACGTAGGTCCAGAGCACGACGGGCACCACGCGAAGTCCGCTCCAGTAGTTCTCAGCTATTATGAATTTGAGCAGGTCGAGGTAGAACACCATGCCCAGCAGGATGAGCAGCGAGAAGATGATGTAGTACTTCATGGCGTCGGCGTAGGCTTCCACCGACTTCCGGTCCTTGTGTTTGCTGAACACGTAGGGCTCATAGGCGTATCGGAAGGCCTGCGTGAACATCATCATCACCATCGCCACCTTGAAGCAGGCTCCGTAAATGCCGAGCTGCTCTTGGGCGTCAGGCTGCGTATAGAGGAACGGGAATAATATTCGGTCAAGGGTTTGGTTCATGATACCCGCCACTCCGAGCACCAATAGCGGCAATGAGTAGCGCAAGAGTTCGCGGAGCAGTGAAGCACTGAAGCGTCCGCGGCGCGCGTCGAGGATTTCGGGCAGCAAGAACAAGGTCTGAATGGTCGTGGCAATGATATTGGCTACGAAGACATAGCCCACACCATAGTCGGCGTTATACCATGCACTGATAATGGACAGGTGTTGTATGCGAGGGCAGAGGATTAGGAAGAAGATATTGAGTGCTATGTTAAGCGCCACAAAAAGTAGTTTGAGTACCGCGAAGCGTATGGGGCGTTGCTTGTAGCGCAAATACGCGAATGGTATGCTGGCAAAAGCATCCATGGCAACCACCACCGCCAACATACTGATAAATTCCTCATGACCTTCATATCCCATCCATGCGGCTATGGGGTGCGAGAAGCAGCAACATAGCGTGGCAAAGAGCGCCGAGGTGATGAAGATGCTGACCAGTATCGTCATATATACGTCGGCAGAATTTTTATCCTCGCGGTTGGCAAAGCGGAAAAAGCCCGTTTCCATGCCGTAGGTGAGAATCACGAGTAGCAGCGCAGTCCATGCGTAGAGGTTGGTTACGATGCCGTAGTCGGCTTGGCTGCGCAGCACATAGGTGTAGAGCGGCACCAGAAGCCAGTTGAGAAACTTGCCCACGATGCTCGATACGCCGTATATTGCCGTATCCTTTGCCAATGTCTTCATTTCTGCCATAAGCAAAAAGTCGATTTTGTTGTTTTTGCGATGCGTTATGCCGCTATTGTCTGTTGTCAGTCGAATAGCGTGCCTGAGATGCCTTTGTAGCGGCTCTTACCGAGGTGCTGGTATGCCTTATCGGTGACTTCTCTGCCACGCGGTGTGCGTTTTATGAAACCTTCTTTTATCAGATAGGGTTCATAGACGTCTTCCACGGTTCCGGGGTCTTCGCCCATGGCGGTGGCTATTGTGGTGAGACCTACCGGACCGCCCGAGAACTTATCAATTATGGTGTTGAGGAGTTTGTTGTCTATTTCGTCAAGTCCGTAGGTATCGATATTCAGTGCTTCGAGGGCATATTTGGCAATATCTATGTCAATAATGCCGTTTCCTTTCACTTGTGCGAAATCTCTTACGCGACGTAACAGCGCATTGGCGATACGCGGTGTGCCTCGGCTGCGGCGTGCTATCTCGCCAGAGGCGTGGCTGTCGATGCTCACACGTAGCAGTCGTGCCGAGCGCTGAACGATTTTTGTGAGCAGTGCCGCGTCATAGTATTCGAGGTGACAGTTGATGCCAAAGCGTGCTCTGAGTGGACTTGTCAGCAGACCGCTACGAGTCGTGGCGCCGACAAGGGTGAAAGGATTGAGGTCTATCTGTATGGAGCGTGCCGAGGGAC
>DGSV01000099.1 GCA_002394025.1 Bacteroidales bacterium UBA4353 | reverse complement strand
TTGCCTGCAAGATGCATAATGGTATTGGCAACAGGTTTATCCGCTGTCGTGCTTGGGAGAATTCCGATGACGCATGGGATTTGTATGAAACGGACTTCTCCGTTGTTCTTGTCGAATGTTGGGCATGGGGCAGCGGCAGACCCGAAAATCACCTATGGGTTAAGGACTACCTGTCCGGCAGCGCCTCATTCTCAGGCAACGGCAATGGCATCAAGATGGGTGGTAACGGCACCGGAGGCTCGTCGAAGGGAAAGCATGAAGCATGGAATTGCGTAGCTTTCAACTGCGACAAGACAGGCTCTGTAAAAGGTTTTGACCAGAATAGCCATGGTGGTGGTGAGAAACTGGTAGGTTGCTTGGCATTTGGTTGTGGCTATGATTTTATGTATGAGCGTGCTAGCGCTAACAGTGAATACTATAATAATGTCTGCATTGGTCGTCAGGAAATCGCCGGTGGAACAGACAGCAACAATGCTCTGGGAAGCCCCACGGACAAAGGTTGGCAAAATAATGTGGTCTATGGTGTTAGTATGGATGACTATATTGACTTGAGTGAAGAGACAGCCAAAGGTCCTCGCGGTGTTGACGGCAGTATGCCGGCCAACTTCGCGCGTCTCAAGGCCGGTCGTCCGCAAATCAATGCCGGTCTGGACCTTGCGGTGCCCTATACTGATGAGTTCTCGTTCCTGTTACAGCCTATTTATGGCTCGGCTCGCGACCTCGGACCTTATGAGTATACTTCTAATTCGTCTTCTACACCTTTGCAGCAAATATTTACCTATGAAAACAGCGATAAGCTCCTGCTGCTCAATACAAATGGCAGCCAAGAGCTTACTGCAAAAGTCAGCACAGCCAAAATTGGCAATGTGGTGTTGGAAATATATAATATGCAAGGTCAGCAAATGCTCATGCGAGAGCTTGGGGTGCTCAGTGCCGACAGAGACTATTACTATCCCGTTAACGTGAGCATGCTCCCGGCAGGAGTGTATGTATGTCGCGTGCATACCCCTACCGGAGTTATGAGCGCCAAATTCGCCCGCTAAGCCTGAAGGCCTACCAGCTTACGGATACTCTTGCCGACATTGATCAGGTGGTCGGCGACACGTTCCGAGTTTTGAGACAGGGATATGTATTCCGTACCGACATTAGGGTCACAGATATTGAGCGAAAGGCGTTGGATGTGGTTCGTTTCCATCTCCCGGGTCAGTTTATCAATCTCGTCCTCGATTTGATTGGCGCGTCCCAAGGCCGTCAGATCAACCTTATGATACGCTATCATAATTTCTTTATATAGGTCATTAATAAGTCGTTGCGCTTCTTTGATTTCTGCTATCGCGTAATCAGAGAAGCGCGCTTCTTGTGTGCGCAGGCTATCGGCATATTCTATTATGTTTTCGGCGTAGTCGCCTATGCGTTCAAGGTCGCTCACGGTGCGAATTGTAGAGGCAAGATATTGATTGTCATAGAGGTTGAGCTGTTTGCCTGAGAGGGTGACGGCATAACGTACCAGCTCCTTATTGAGGAAGTCAAGCTCATCCTCCGTTTTTTGGAATTTCTTGATTTCGCTGTAGTCAAGCGTGGTGACGATGTGTAGCGAGCGGTTGAAGTTGTCTATCGCCATCTGAGCCATATTTTCCACCTCGGCTTTGAGCTGTCTGACAGCCACTACGGGAGTGCGCAACATCGTTTCGTCAAGATAATAGAGGTGAGGAGCGTCACTCTCAATCTTGGGCTCATCCTTAACGACTTTACATGACAGGTTGACAAGCATGTTGGTCAGTGGCATAGCCACAAGCATAGTGGTGATATTGAATACGGTATGGAACATTGCGAGTTGCATCTGCGGCGCTCCGTTGAAGAAGTTGTTGAATAATGTTCCGAAGCTTGTTGCGCCACCGCTTACAATCCATAGCAGACCGGCAATACACAAGAATAGTATTACGCCCATAGTGTTGAACATCAAGTGTATGAGAGCTGTACGCTTGGCATTGACACCACTTGTTATACCTGCAATGATAGCCACTACGCATGAGCCGATATTGGAACCCATGGTCAGGTATATGCCTTGGTCAAGATTGATAAGTCCTGTAACGACCATCGTGATGGCTATGGAAGTCATCACTGACGATGATTGTATGATAGCCGTCAATATTGCGCCTACTGCAACGAGTAGCAGGGGATTAGAGATAGAAGCCAGCATATTGCGGATTTCCTCCAGTTCCGAAAAATCACGCATGGCGTCCGACATCATCTCAAGTCCTACGAATAGCATTCCGAAGCCCGTCAGTATACCACCTATCTGGCGCCACATTTCGCGTTTGGTGAATAGCGTGATAAAAGCTCCTATGCCGGCAAAGGCTGCGAAGATAATCGTGGTTGATATGCTGCCATTGCCAAACATACCCAAAGCCACAAGCTGTGCCGTGACCGTGGTACCGATATTGGCGCCATAGATGATTGTAGCCGCCTGGGTAAGGCTCATGATACCTACGTTTACGAAACCTATCACCATCACTGTCACGGCTCCCGAACTCTGTATGGCGGCAGTGCCTACGGTGCCGATACCTACGCCTACCCATTTGTTATCACCGGTCTTGCTGAACAAGCGCTTCAAACCTTTACTGCTCGCGCTTTCGAGGTTACTACTCATCATCTGGCATGCTACCAGAAATACGCCAATACCGGCTGTCAGTGTAAGAATGGCGATTAGAATACTAGCAAAATCCATTATGCTTTAATTAAAATAATGAGCGACAACAACTTAACGCTGTCGTCGCTCAAAGGTGTTATAAATTTTTATATCTCTCTATCGTGCGGCACAGAGCATCGTACCAGTGGGCGATGTTGATGCCGTATGTCGCCTTGATTTTATGTTTGTCCAATACGCTGTAGTTGGGACGTTTTGTCGGGGTAGGGTATTGTTCGGATCGTATGGGCTGAACATCGCATTGTATAACGGCTATGTGATGTATAGCTCTCGTGAAGTCGTACCAGCTGCATACACCCTCGTTAGTGAAGTGATAGATGCCGGGTACAAACTTCGGCGCTTCAATGATGCTAAATATGGCTTGCGCGAGGTCTTCTGCGGCGGTTGGCGAGCCTACTTGGTCATAGACCACGTTGAGGCTTTCGCGCTCATTGCCAAGGCGCAGCATGGTTTTCATGAAGTTATTGCCCCATGGCGAATAGAGCCATGCAGTGCGTAATATGACACTATCCGGACAAATAGCCATAAGGCGTTGCTCGCCAAGAAGTTTGGTGCGCCCGTAGGCGCCGGTCGGTGAGGTGGCGTCATCTTCACGATAAGGGGTACAACTATCACCACTGAACACGTAGTCAGTGGACACATGTATAACTTTGGCATTGTTCTTGGCTGCGGCACGGGCTATATTTTCAACAGCGTCAGCGTTAATCAGGCGTGCTGTGTCCTCATCGCTCTCGGCGCGGTCCACGGCAGTGTAGGCGGCGCAGTTGACGATGATGTCTATCTTATTATCAGCCACATAGCGCTCAACGGTATCGATATCTGTGATGTCCAGTTCAGCAACATCGGTAAGGAAATAACGATGGTCTTGATGCTCAGCCGCTAACAAACACATTTCTGATCCCAACTGACCTTTGCAGCCTGTGATAAGTATATTCATAATTTATCTTTATTTAAGAATTCCCAACGCTTTACGTACGCGTGCTATGGTTTCTTGTTTGCCCAATACGTCAGTTATCAGCCATATATGCGGACCGCGGGCGGCACCGACAAGGCATATTCTGAATGCATTCATGACATTGCCAACTCCGTATTGCTTTTCGTCAATCCATGCCATGACAACTTTGTCGAGAGCTTCGCCGCTGAAGTCTTCTTGTGCCTCAAGCAGTTGCAGCAACTCACCTATCTGTTGTCCGGAATCTTCTTTCCAGCGTTTTTTGACAGACTTTTCGTCATACTGTGCGGGAGCCTCGAAGAAAAAGTCGCACTGCTGCCATAGTTCTGACACGAAATTGACGCGTTCCTTGACAAGCCCTACGATGTGCGCAACTTTCTCCACGGGCACGTCGCCATGACTTTTCTCGGCAAGCACAGGCATGAACATCATAGCTACGTCGATGTCAGAACGCTTCTGGAGGTATTCGTGGTTGAACCATTGGGCTTTCTTGTAGTCGAAGCGGGCTCCGGACTTGTTGACGCGCTCAAGGCTGAAGTTGTGTATCAACTCGTCCATTGAGAACAATTCCTGCTCGCTCTGGCTATGCCAACCAAGTAGCGCGAGGAAGTTGATGACAGCTTCCGGCAAGTATCCCGACTCGCGGTATCCGCTCGAAACAGTGCCCGTCTTGGGGTCGTGCCATTCCAGCGGAAATACGGGAAAACCGAGTCTGTCTCCATCACGCTTCGATAGTTTGCCATTACCTTCAGGCTTGAGCAGCAAAGGCAGGTGAGCAAACTGAGGCATAGTGTCCTCCCAACCAAAAGCGCGGTAGAGCAATACGTGCAGAGGCGCCGATGGTAGCCACTCCTCACCGCGTATCACATGACTCACTTCCATCAAGTGGTCATCAACGATATTGGCAAGATGATATGTTGGTAATTCGTCAGCAGACTTATAAAGAACCTTATCGTCGAGAATTGTCGAGTTGATGACCACATCGCCGCGTATCAGGTCGTGCACATGTACATCCTCGCCGGGCTGAACGAGAAACCGCACAACATATTTATCACCACGGGCGATACGCGCCTCCACTTCCTCGGCTGACAGGGTCAGCGAGTTGGTCATTGACATACGCGTCGAGGCATCGTATTGGAAATTGGCGCTTTGGGCACGTTGCTTTTCCAACTCTTCGGCGCTGTCGAAAGCTATGTATGCCTTGCCGGCATCGAGCAGTTGCCGTACGTAGGTCTTGTATATATCCCGGCGTTCGCTCTGTCGATATGGACCATGAGGACCGCCAACACCTATTCCCTCGTCAATCTCGATACCTAACCAACGAAGGCTCTCGATGATATATTCCTCGGCTCCG
>DGSV01000055.1:12978-25529 GCA_002394025.1 Bacteroidales bacterium UBA4353 | reverse complement strand
CAAAAGGAATGTAGGTCATAACTAGGATAACTAGAATAACTAGAAAACCAGATTAACTAGAATAACTAGGATAACTAGAAAACCAGATTAACTAGAAAACCAGATTAACTAGAAAACCAGATTAACTAGAAAACCAGATTAACAAACTATGTTATAAGAAAAACCTGACTTCTTATCTGACTTCATTGCCGAGCAGGTCAAGGACTCTGCCGTCTGGCAACACAATGAGTACACGCCCGTTACGAAGTATTTTATAGGCTTTTGTAGCATTATTATCTTGCCCGATATTCTCAATGGCAGTGATGGGTCCGTAATCAGTCACTAACGTTGTTGTGAGCACTCCCTGCTCATCGTTGAGCACACGCAGGTATGCGAAATCACCGGCAGCCTGTTGCCATGCTTGAGCCATTTGCTGAGTTACAAGGATTTCTCCTCCATTAAGCAGCCTGTGATAGCCATTGTCAAGCAAGTGCTCATCAGTGCTTGTGAGGTCTATGTCACAATCGGTGGCTACGAATAATTCCACTGCCGAGCCTCCCGCCCATTTTATCTTCACATCCTTGCGCTGCCAATCAGGGAGATAGAGGGCATATATTTTGGTAAAATCATTTGCAGCCATATCAACAGTGGCATCAATGTTTATCAATGTTGCCCTTGTCAGGCAGCTGGGTGTATAATGCATTATGCTGACTTGAGCAGTTTCCGAGGTGTTGAAACGGACATATACATACCCGTTTACTCCATGCTGCTTCCACGGCAAAGTCTGCGATATTGTCAGGTAACAGCGATGTTCTGTGCCGTTGGGACTTGCCGAAGCAGAATATTGCGCAAAAGGTGTTGTTTCGCCTTCAAGACAGTTGGTGAGCAAATCTATGCCGAGGTCGTTATTTCCAGTCCACGTGAAGAGTATGTTAGTCCCCGCCCATTCACTTATTGAGAGGCGCATCATTTCGCCACCGCTTATCGTATAGGGTTGTGAGGCATTCATCTGCGACACCGTTGATGAACATTCACGTACTTGCTCGTTGATAGTGAAATTAATGGTATAGAGCTGTACATCACCATTTTCTGCTGTTACTATCACTTGCCCGAAGCCCGGCACTTGCTTGGGTTGATCGACAATCATCGTGGCACGCGCATCGTTGAGTGTAGCGCTGATTGTTGGCAGAGAATTAACGGAGAGGCGATAGTTATAGGTCGTAGCGCTGAAATTTTCGATGAGTTGCCCATCGATATACAGAGCTGAAAGACTGTTGTCACTTGAGCGTTCTTTGATGAAGTTCACAGTATAGGTGAGTGTATTTCCTGCTTGAGCCGTAACGGTTACTATCGCTGTTCCGGGCACTGCTGTAGCCTGCTGTATGGAAACGGAGGATGTCGTCTTACGTGCTTCTGCAGAGATAACAGGAAGTTGACCTTCGGGCACTTCCACGTCAATATATTCCGATACCGCCGGCGAGAATTCTGCCAATGCCGTACCGTTAACCGAGAGAGATTTGAGTGAGGCGTCGGTATTGCCTGTGCTCTGAGCTACTACGATACCTGATATATCGTAAATAAGGTTTCCGAAGTAGAGTTTAGTATATAGCGGAGTGTTATACTCAGCTTGATGTCCATCATGCGTTGATGTGGGGCGATAGCGTGCCGCGGCAATGGCTGTGGCGCGGTCAGTGCCGGCAGGTAGTGTGCCGGTAATTGTCATTGCCTCATTATCAACCACACAAGGTACTCCGCTGACCATAAAATCGGTTATATTATCAATATTCTCGTAGGTATATATTTTGAGGTATCCGGGTTTGTTGGCATACATGTGCACATATAGTTCCGGTTGCTCAATATCCACTATGATGTCTGCAGTAGCTTCAGGAGTTATCTTGAGCTCGTGAGCCTCGTCAACGGCAGGCAGGTTATAGCGTCCGCGAACTCGTCCCGAGAAGCGGTCAAAATCGCAGTCTTTGGACGTCAGGAAAAGGACTCGGGAGTCGCTTTCCTCACCTTCCCAAGTGATTTCATATTGCTTATCATTCCATTCACCCAAGGGCCATACATAGGTATTTATAGAGTCTTCGGGTGTGAAGAGCATTGTGGTATTCATTCCGAACTGATTGACTTGGTCACGACAGCGTGCATGCGTTGAACCGGAAGAAATAACGACCTGTGTGGTGCATTGTAACGTAAGTTTCACGTAAGCCGGTATTGCATAGGTCACCCCATGCTCGTAGAGCATATCTGTATAGTCGCGTGGGAAGGTATATGAATAATAGAGTTTTCCGTTTTCGTCCTGCCTGGCACGCAGATTATATGTCATTGGCAGGAATATGCCGTATTCTCCAGCCCTTTCCACCATACGCACAACCTTCGGGTCGTCATAGACGGCAACTCCATCGACATAGGTACACGTAAAGTCCACCACTATCTGTGGTGCTTGCAGACCTGCCACCGAGGGGTAGCATTTTATGGTTATTGGTAGTGATGTCGTTACGGCCTCAAACCAATATTCTCCCGCACGGAAAGTATTTGTATATTCCGCGTCAACGAATATGGCATTGTCGCATGTGCTGCCAACCTGTGCCATCGTGGGTATGGTAGTTGTGAGCATGAGCAGCAGAGTCGCAAGATATGAAGTTATCTGTTTCATTTATTTATTAGCTTTATGGTTGATTGCTGTCCTTTGATGATATAAAGCCCCGCCGTTGCCGGTACGAAAGTTTTGCTGCCGGCTTTTACCTGACCATTCCATAGTGTCCGCCCGTCGGCGCTAAAAATTTGTATGTCCTGATCCTGATATGCTTCAAGGTACAAGCCCTTGTCAGCATAAGCCACAAGCGATGGATTTTGCTCTGCCAATGTCGGCACTGTTTTGATATCCGTGGGTCTGCCACCCAACGCCGGCATAGCGGCAGGGCGCACGGCTTGGTTGTTGCCTGATACGACATATACATTAGTAGGCAGAATACGTTTGCTACCACTGGTATATTTGATAAAGCTGTAGTTTACGCTATCCGGAGTGATGGCATTGGGGTTCTGCGCAGGATTAACGTCCCTATTAACCACGAATATGGGGTTGGCATTGGAAGTGGATATGTCGAAGTTTCCAAATGTGCTGTTGCCTTGCAATGCCATATAGTTAGCGGCAGGATATGTCATGTTGCCTGACACATTGCTGGCATACGCTGCTTGTATATTCTTGCCGTTGATTCGTTGCGGACCATGTCCTTCAAAAATGAGGTACTTGTAATTCCAGAACAGGTTTGTTCCTCCGGGGAAGTACATGGCATATACCGAGTCACGCTGCATGAGCACACGTTGCTCACTGGTCGGCAACACATTTCCGTCTTGGTCAACATAGGGGAATTCAATTTCTATGTCTTCGCAGCCATACCAGTCATCGCAGTTCGGATCCTCGATATATTCTTTGATATATGTTGGTGCTGAATACGATGCTGTCTTCCACTTATTGCCATAGGCTCTCTGGTCTTCCGCCAGTTCCCAGAGGTTGGGGGCGGCATCAGGTTTCATCTTCTTGAGGTAGTAGTTGGCGGTAAAGAAGTTAGAACCATTGAAGTGCTCAAGTTTTGTGAGCATTGTGGCGTCATTGGTGAGGTTCTCGAATATATAGGGCAGCGGTTTGCGTATTCCGGAACCGCGTCCTGAGAATATGTCAGGCAAAACGGACGTCACAAGCGTTTGTGCCATATCGCCATCGGCAGTACCCTGACGCTCGTAGAAGTCATGCCAATCATCTTCAGTCCATGAGGCACTACCTATCTCGTCAATCGTTTCGAGCACATAGACATTGGTGACATCGTATGGCATGGAAATCATCGTCCACATATCAGACATAACCGGCAGCATGGAGTATATTCCATTCTCTATGCGATACGAAGTCTGGTTTGTTATTTCAGAGAATACTACACCCAGCGTGTCTTCAGTGGTCATAATATTTTGCCCCGCGGAATTAGTAACAGTGCTTGTACTTGTAAAGTTATGGTGTTGCGCACGGTCTATCTGGAACTCATCCTGCAGGGTACGGAATAAGCCTCCGAGGTTCACACCGGCATATACGAAGGTGTAGTAGTTGAGTTGCGTATAGAGCAGGTATGAGTTTTTGAGCGGGAACCTGTCCTGATAGAGCGACTGCACTTCTACATCTCCACCCATAGAAAGCATGTCAGCACTCATGTGCCTTTCGCCGAAAGGTGCGAGAGCCGTAACGTAGTTGCGGTAGTAGTCGCGCTCTACTTTGCAGTCACCGGTGACGTACACAAACACTTTGTCGTTTGCATCTGCCGTAAGGCTTTCGGTTCCATATTCCACTTGCTGCGTTGTTGACTCACTGGTATTGACAGTAAGCATCTGCTTGTTAGCGTCGAGTACCTTTACGGTTCCGTTGGGTTTGGTGGCGTCTGACGGACTGGCAAGGTCTATGCTGGCAATCAACTCTTTACGCTCGCACAGCTGTGTCATGTATTGTGGTGATGTGGGGTCTGACGGGTCAGCAATGTATATGTAGATAGGTTTCACGCCCTGCTCTGCCGCGGCATCACACCTACGCACATAGGTGTTTTCGGGGAACGAACCTCCCAACACTGACGTGTTATAAGGCACACGCAGGTCGGTATAGTGTTCATACCACCCATTGCCCACGGCATCAACCATATACTGAGAGCCGTATTGCGCGCCTCGTGCAGCGCTCTTCCAGTTTTCTGCGGAATAGGTGCTGAAGGTGCCGTCGCGGAATATAACATTACGATAGGTATCAGCACGGTTATGGTCCGGTCCCCAACCCACGGAAGTTCCTATTCCACGATATTTAATCTGACCTACTATAGGCATCGTGACGTTAAACTCACGATAGCAGATAGCCATAGTGGCAACATAGAACATATTGACGGCCTTGTTGCTCACGGGGGTGTGGAAACGGTACTGACCGCCGTTGAATTCAACCTGACCATTATGGTTGCCTATATCGATTGATGGTGCGTCAAGTTCTTTACCTTCTACAGGCATATTCATTATGCCATTGGTGCGTGAGCCGTCCACCCACGCATCGTCGAAGAGCATTCGCGCCACGGTATATTCATATTCGTCTGAATTGCCCAATCCGAGTATATCTGCTGAAGGCCGTACCGCAAAGGGTGCAGAGCAGAAACGTACCATAGCCTCGAACATGATGGCAAGGTCATTGACCATGGTCACTATTGCAGATTGGCTACTACCCAGTTGACTTGCGAGGAAGCCCATCTCGGCGCTGGTATTCTTGAACTCACCTATTGCGCCGCCGGTGATAGCGTTTTCGCCTTTGGAATGTATGTGAACATTAAAGGCCTGACCTTCAATTTTTGTGCTGTTAGACTTGAAAGCAAATGGTGATGCGGCACCCTCTACCATACTACCAAAAATCTTCGGCAACATGCTAAACAAATCCATACCTCCAAACATGGCTCCCATAATATCCATGGGGTTTGAAGCATTGAGTAGTGGCTGTAACTGCCTACCTATGGCATTGAAGAGGTTGTCGGTGGATAGTAAACCGCCAACAGCCTGAGCTTTATCAGGGTCTCCGAAAATACCATAGAGAGTATTACCTATGACATTGGCATCGGCACTCATAATCTGAGTGATATCCGTGATGCCCAGCAATCCCAACACCTGACCGGGGGTGAGCCATGAACACTGACCTAATGTCATCTTTTGGGCGATGATGGCTATCTGCTCTGCCGAGAAGGAACGTATCTGCTGTTCGTCGAATACACTGACGTCATCAGCGCTCATCGCTTGCAGAGTGGCATCGTCATAGGTGGCATAAGAATCATTTAACGGTCCGTCAATACCCATGAGGTTGATTTGCGCGTTCGTTGCTATCACAGAACCAAGAAAATCAGTCTTCTTATCCTTTACACGCATGGTGAGGTTGTCAGTATATATATGCAAATGTGTTGACTCGCCTCCTGTAAACTGGAAAAAGCCTTCGCAGTTGGGATTGAAGGTAAAGTCATTAAGCATAGAGCCCACCTTTTGGTGTATGTATGCCACGAAAATGTCGGAGAATGACTGCTTCATGCTATTGAGGTATGTCGGCATCAGTATGGTGACTTGTTCCGGCATCTCGGCGCTGAGTTTTCCGGCTGTTGTTCCTGTGATATAAATCTTTTCAGTAGTATTATTAGAGATGTTTACTTCTTCGAGCGCCCGTGTTGTGGGGTCGAATGGCAGCGCACTAAGGACGTAGCGCGAGCCGTCACGAACATAAGACAGACAGACATCGCCTCCCGCTATGAGTTTAAAAGACGGGTTCTCGACATTCATGCCGGTAAAATTCATCTGGGCATCCATATTAATCACTAAACGGGGTGTTGGGCTGACAATCTCGTAGTCGGAGAAACCGACCGGTATATTCATCAGAATGTAGAGGCGATCCATGGTTGGTGTTCCGCCGCTGAATATGGTACTCACGAAGTCTGCCGGCAACAAGGCACTGAGTGCGGGACGGTCATCGGTGAGAGTGTTGGAGGTGGGAGTAATCTCAATATCGGTATAATTGACCTGCGCTGACATGCTTAGGGCACATAACAAACTGAGAAATATATTGACAAACTTTTTCATAGTTTTGGTTTTTATCTACGGTAAGATGGAGATTTTTTTTATTGAGCTGGATTTTCCAGTTTACTGGTCGGCTAGTTTTTTTTTCGGTGGCCACGCCACGACGTGTCCGTAAATTTTACTAGATTTGCCAGTTGGCTAGTCTGCTAATTGGTCGGAGGCTTTTGCGGTGGTTACTCCGCGGCGCGTCCCTGCATAATAGCCACTGACTACGTATCCCACAAGCAAGAAAAGCAATATCAGCCACGGAATATCGCCAACGGGGGTTGGGTCAAAAACACCATCACCGCTCATCCATCTTATAAATGCTTCAAGTTCCTGTAAATTATTAGGTTCTCGTCCAATTTTATTTTTGAACAATTCAAGCCATTGATCGTATATCGGATTTACGTTAGAATTCATCCTTATCGAAATATCCGTGGCAAATGGCTCTTTGACAGATGTTTGTTCACGTTTCTGTGTATGCTGCTTGAGACGCACGCTAGAAAACGAGAGATTGCTATATTGCGCATTTGACGTGCTACCTACCATTCTGCGCCCCGAGAAAGCACCATTGCGACCGCTATTGACACCACTGCCGGCACTTATTACCGGGATAAAATTGCCACCTCCGGTAAATGTCTTACGCTCGGAAATAGGCGTATAGTTATACTTAGGCGTCATGGGTACATAGACACCATGAGACACACCGGATTGACTGCCACCATAGCGTATGGGGTTGGCTGAAAAATGCCCGCCCGTGCGCTGAGTACTGAACGGCACTGCTACCTCGTTTTTATAACCGGCGCAAAAGACATCATGAAATACACATAACGACAGCAACACCGTTAAACCTCTAATAATCTTTTTCATATACCTGTTTGGGAATACTTCTCTACTCCCACTAAAACTAAGAACTTAATACCAAAATAATACTTAAAGGGCTGATTTGCTTAAAAACAACCTATTTAATCAACTGCAAAATTACGAATTATTTTTTTAATGAGCAAAAAATATTACAATGTTTTATCTTTTTATATATAAATAGCACATTATATATAAATAGCACACATTCTCATTATAATACAAAAAAATCCCGCTATATGAAGCGGGGACGAATGGCTATCAGCATATATGTCAATGCCATAAGCAGCATGAAAAAATATGGTATGTCGCCTATGGGCACTGTATCGACTTCGCTAACAAAAACCCATTCTGAACCATTCCAAACGTATGTCTTACCGCCTTCGTCTTTCGTATCGCCAATAGCAGGCTGCCCACCGGTACCGGGGATTGGCAACCAATCTTCCGCATCTTCATCATAATAATTTCCATTGCCATCTTCTATACTTTGCCCTGCAACATATACATTCATCCTTGTTGTCGCAGATGACATCGTGCTGCTGAAAGGCGTGATATTGCGCTTGCTCGTGCGACGTGATGCCACAACGGGAATGCTGAAATTCGTTGCCGCAGACTGACCACCGGCGACGGATGTCACGACATACTTATTCGCTGTCGCAGAGCCCATAGCAGCACCTCCATAGAAATTTGTATTCTTGCCTGTAGTTCCGAACACTTCCCAAGGTTTAGCACCGGAAGTGTTCTTTTTTATAGTGTAGCAGCGACGTGAAGAGTTATGCCGAAACATACCATCTACGGTCTTACTACTCTGCATAGGTACTACCAGATTGGTATTAAACGAGTTATTTGCAGATATAGCATTATACGACACGGCACGCACGCTCATAGGCATGAGTGCGATGAAGCACAATGCAATGGAAAATAAATGAAGAAAATATCTCATTATGAACAATCTTATCTGCTTCACCAGCAGAGTAATACCATTAATTTAAGAACTTCTAATACCGTCTAAACACAACTTTGAGAGTGCAAAGTTACGAATATTTTTTGATTATGCAAAGAATTATCTGTTTTCTTATCAAAGCAATCGTAGCAATCGGAATCTTACAAATCAAGTGTGAGGGTGACAGGGCAATGGTCTGAATGAACTACTTTACTCAATATGTCGCCAGCCTTCAACTTGTCGCGCAACGTTTCTGTAGCCCATAGGTAGTCAATGCGCCAACCCGCATTGCGGAAACGCGCTCCCCCACGGTAACTCCACCATGAATATCGGTCTTTATCTTGACAGAAGACACGGAATGTATCAATCATTCCCGTACTTTCAAAGAGGTCCATCCACTCGCGTTCTTCCGGCAGAAAACCTGACACACCAACTTGACGCTCGGGGTGGTTAATATCAATGGGTTTGTGGCATATATTGAAATCACCGCAGACAATGAGGTTAGGTCGTTCTTTGCGCAGCCGTTTGATAAAAGGCAGGAAATGCAACAGAAAATCCATTTTGAATTCTTGCCTTTCGTCTCCTGAAGAGCCTGACGGCACATAAACACTCATCACCGATATATCGCCAAAATCGCAACGCAGCACACGCCCTTCTTCGTCAAAACGCTCAAAACCGGTACCTTCCACAACGGCGTCAGGCTCATGCAGACTCATTATAGCAACGCCACTATAACCTTTGCGCACCGCGCTATACATATTGACGTGGTAACCAAGGTCGGTAAAAGGCGTTAGGTCTAACTGATCAGGCTGTACTTTTGTTTCCTGAATGCAAAGAACATCGGGACGTTCGTGGTAAAGCCAATCACTGAGACCTTTGCTTTCCGCGGCACGAATGCCATTAACATTGTAGGAGATGATTTTCATATAATGTTTTTTTCGATATTTCGATTTATCGATTTACAGGAGGCTTTTAGGTTCTGACTTTATCTAACGATAAACTTGTGTGACGCAATATCAGACTTGAGGATATATACTCCTTTAGGGAGTTGCAGGAAACGCTGTCCGCAGCCTTGATACATTAGCTGTCCCATCGCATTATACAACTTAACGTTCACCACATCGCCGAGTTCTATGCCGTTTTCCTTGACTATGACGTCAAGCACTTGCTGCGTATTGTCGAGTGCTGTTATGTCTTCGGCTTCTGTAATGCAGCAAGCCTCGAAAGATGTGATATATACGCGTTTACGTTTGGCTGGTGTTGACAAGGTGACTTGCGTGGATTCTGTGGCATTGGTAATGGTGAAGTAACTATTGCCACCATCAACGAGTTCTATATCAGTAATTCCACCACCTCCACTCACACTCACGTTAACCGTGGCATTGTCATTATTATAGCTCTCAAAATTGAATGCCACAAGCATCTCGGCACATGGTATGCCCAGTTGCGGTGTGGTAAGTCTGCCGACATTATTCGATGAACCGAGGCGCAGCCCGTCGTGCGATGATACCGCAAAAACTTTTTCGCCTGTCCAGCCGGAATTATCGCAAAAGTCCTCCAACAGGTTTGTTATCTCAAAACCGTTGTCACTTCCTAACCCATCGGGGTTAGAGAAAAATTCTTCAAAGCATTCGTCATCTGATGGCTCGCCTGAAGGGTCAGGACCCGTTGACGGATCGGGGTCAACGGACGTATCACTGGCACCTCCCATGAATTTGAAAGCTATACGCCCGTCTTCAACACGGGTGATTTCCGTGATAGGATATTTGCTATATGGAGAGTAAGATTTCTTGCTTGTTGTCGGGAATAAGTCTGTTGCTTTGGAATAGCCGGTATTATTGCTCTGCGCCTCAATCAGGTCCACACCCATGCTATTGACATTGTTATTGACGGTGTTCTCAGTCCATGTGTAGTCGTTGTAGGTGATTTTTGTTATCATCAGTCCTGCTCCGACTAATGGTTCATCCCAACTGATTTTTTGGCGGTTTTCGAGCAGGTAATAGGCTTGTGAGGCATGTGCCGGTTTTAGTATTCCATCAGATGACACCATGTAAGCCTCATTAGCTGTGAGGATATGTCTGAGCGTGTCATTGGAGGCGCTATTGAGCACCGTTGGAGTCATCCACCCCATGAAATAACGTTCGTAGGCGGAATATGTTGGCGGAACGCAGCCATTGCCGTTATAGGGACCATAGTCCATGATATCCCAGTCGCGCATGGTAGCAGAGTTGGAAACATATTCCGATGTGCAGTAGAGATCAGGCAGTCCGAGCGCATGGCTGAACTCGTGGCAGAAAGTTCCTATGCCACTGAAAGAGCTGGAACTATTAATGCTTCCGGCAAGTTCAGAGAACACAAAATAGCTGTCTATCATTGTATTGCCAAAGGTTCGTTGTGATGTTGTAACTCCCGATGTTCTATCGGATAGTTCCCATTGGTGTGGCCACGTGAGATATGGGTGTTCTGCCTGCCAATTGCCCCAGAGGTCATAATCGCCGTCGTCTTCAGCCTCGCTAAATCCGGCATACCAGAGGGCGAAAAAGTCAACGGCGCCATCGCCGTCACTATCATACTGACTCAGGTCAACACCCTGGTCATAGACAAACTGCGCGGCCTCAAGAACCATGGTTGGTGTGTTGGCATCATCGTTATCACCATAATACGCCATATTATGAGCTAATGTCATAGGCCCGTAAACATCGAATTGCGGCTCATACTGACCATTACTGGCATCGCGGAAATAGTCGCGCACACTGCCTATATTATCGCCATAGTTATAGCCTTCAAGGTTTAGCTGGTCTCTGGCTTTGGTGACATAGGTGCGGTTCCATGACTGGTCGGTAAAGTTAACAAGCACCACAAGTACTTTGGGCAGTGCCTTAGGCACTCCTATCGTTTTGCGCCGTGCCCGAGGTTGCGTCTGCATGGCACGAGCACGGAGTTGACGTTCATTTTCTTGCGAAATACTAAAAGTGCCGTCGCCATTGCCGCGAAGCACTTTGCCTTCATCAGTGACTAAACAGCGGTAGAATTCATCACCGACACAAGTAGCGACAATCTGCTCTCCCGTAGCGAGAGTAACAGGTACTTGCTGACGTTTGGCGGGAACAGCTGATAAATTAAGAACAAAAACAGCAGTTAAGATTAGGGTAAAAAACAATCTCTTCATATCAATATACAAAATTTCACAGTTTATTCGAAGTATTCGATATTGTTTGCCAACGAGAACAAGTTATACCTTGTTCCAACAACAGCGCAGCGTAACAAAATACTAAATCACTACCCTTTAGTCATAGCTTCTTTGACTTTCTTATAGAGATTGGAAGCGAAGACCAGGTTATTAAGAGCCTCGTTGTCGGCTGTGAAGATAGTATCTTTGGTACCTTCCCAGCCCTTATAACCTTTATCAATGAACAGGATATGGTCGCCTATCTCCATTATCGAATTCATGTCATGACTATTGACAATCGTTACGATATTGAACTCGGCGGTAATATCATGTATCAGTCTGTCAATAATAAGTGATGTTTCGGGGTCGAGTCCAGAGTTAGGTTCATCACAAAAGAGGTATTTAGGATTTAGCGCTATGGCTCTTGCTATAGCCGTACGTTTCTGCATACCGCCTGATATCTCACTGGGAGCAAGATTGTATGCTCGCTGTTGTAAATCAACACGTTGCAGGCAGAATTTAGCGCGTTCTTCCATCTCCTTGACGGTCATTGACGAGAACATCTCAAGCGGATACATAACATTTTCAAGCACCGACATACTATCGAACAATGCCGCTCCTTGGAAAAGCATACCCACCTCACGACGCAACATACGTATCTCTCCCATAGTCATATCTGGCAGGTTTCGACCATCATATTCTATGCGCCCTTCGTCGATACGATGCAGTCCTATCACGCTTTTCATCAACACCGTTTTTCCTGAACCGCTACGACCGATAATCATGTTCGTTTCACCATCACGAAAATCCACGTCGATGTTATGTAACACCGTCGTTCCGTCAAAACTTTTTGTCAGATTACGAACAGAAATCATATATTAATTATATGAAACAAAGCACAAATGAACAAAAAATTTGTCTAATAGTCAATTGTCAAATAGTCAATGCTGTGACCCCGGTGGGATTCAAACCCACGACCTTCAGAACCGGAAT
>DGSV01000055.1:0-12918 GCA_002394025.1 Bacteroidales bacterium UBA4353 | reverse complement strand
CTATTCAGCTAAGCTACGGAGCCGTAATGTTTTCAGCGGCGGCGATTCATCAGTATCAGCACATAATGCAACACTGTGGCAAGGCTGCTCACAGCTGCTATTACGTAAGTATAAGCTGCACTTTTGAGGGCATCGACCACCATTGGTTTGGTGTTGGCATCGGTGATTCCCGACTTATCAAGCCATGCCACGGCACGCTGCGAGGCATTGATTTCCACCGGCAGGGTAATAAGCGAGAATAGTGCCGTGACACTGAAGAGTACTATGCCTATGCCGAGTAATGCCGGAAATGTTTCTACGAGAAACACGCCGATGGTTAATACCCATGGTGTTATCTTATTAGAGAAATTGACAGCAGGCACCAATGCCGACCTCATTTTAAGTGCTGCATAGCCTGTTGCGTGTTGCACGGCATGACCACACTCGTGGGCAGCCACAGCGGCAGCGGTAATGGTTCTCTGGTCATAGACTACAGTGCTGAGATTAACTGTTTTATTTCCCGGGTTGTAGTGGTCGGTAAGTGCTCCGCCGGTGCTAACAACTTTAACGTCATTAATGCCATTTTCACGCAGCATACGCTCGGCAACGTCCTTGCCACTAAAAGGTAGCGGAACACTGCCGTATTTGGTCATTTTCTTCTGCAGGTTTTGATTAACCCAATAGCTGACCAGTGTCAGTATGCCGAAGATGGCATAAAAGCCGTAGGATGATAACATAATAGGTATTAATTAATTATTCTGTCGTAAGTATTATTACGTGTCGGGTCCACATCCATCAGTATTTGGTGTACTTTCTGCTTTTCCTGAGCAGTGCCTTGTGCGAAAATATCCGCCAATTCGTCAGCTTTGGCATCAAGAATCAGTGCGACGAGTGCCGTTTGCGGCCGTGCGCGATAGACCTTGCGCAGCACTTCAATATTATCAGCTATCGTGGCTCGTGCGTTTGCCACGTTAGCCGGCATCATATCAAGGCCTAAGCGGTGATACTGATATATGAACATCCTGAGCGATTTGAAGGCATCGTCCATGAGGTTATTGGTCACTGCATAACGGTTCTTATGATCTTCAAATGCTTTCCACCCTTTCATTTCTCCGCCTTCAAGGGATGCGCTCTGGGCGTTTGTTACGATATTTTCACACTGTTGGAAGTAGGGTGTACCACCCATGGGGGCGAAACTATCGGCATCGAAACCTAACACAAGATAGACATAATAGGTAAGTAGTGCCGTAAGATTCGAGGTGAAGGTATTAGGCTGAAACTCAAGCTGGTCAAACTCGGCATACTGGAAATTGAAATTATTGTCTTTGAGGTTCAGCAGAGGTGAAGTGTATGTTGTTTCGAATATCGGTCGACGGGCTTGCAGGGTCATCTCGCATGAGAAGTAGTTATTTGACGCGTCATAACTGTTGACCACGATGAGCATACTCGTTTCAATCCGCTCCTGCTGTGTTACAGTCTGATTAGTGAAACGCCTATTATTGACAAACTCCGAGATAGCGGTCTGCAAAGTATTAAATATCTGTTTATTAGAACCTTGTATCTGATCACTGTTGATTGTCACACGGCATGCTAACTCTTGAGCACTGATAGCGGTGCCTAACAGCAAGAGAAGTGCTATGACAATTTTTCTGTTCATGACTGATGGTCTGTTATCACGTAGTCGATAATCTTCTGAGCCACTTCGCGCTTATCCATGAGAGGTACTTGTTGTTCGGCGCCATGGCGTGCAATAATTGTGACACGATTTGTGTCGTGACCGAAAGCCGCTTGCGGGTCGCGTAATGAATTGAGAACGATATAATCGAGTCCCTTGGCATTGAGTTTTCCGCGAGCGTTATCGAGTTCGTTATCGGTCTCGAGAGCAAAGCCCAAAACCCACTGCTTAGCGTTTTTATTGGCTACTATGTCTCGCGCTATGTCTTGTGTGGCGCAAAGTGTGAGTGTCAGGTTGTCACCTGTCTTTTTGATTTTGCTCTGCTCGGCATGTGAGGGAGTGTAGTCGGCAACAGCGGCACAGAGTATAATTCCGTGGTAATTGCCTCGCCGTTGTTCATTAAGCATAGCGTCGTACATCTGCCTGGCCGAGGTAACACTGACAATATTTATGTCGCTATGTTTTGGCATCGTGGCTACCGGTCCGCAGACCATGGTAACATCCGCACCGCGTGCTCGACATTCATCGGCTAGGGCAAATCCCATCTTGCCAGTCGAGAAATTACTGATATAGCGTACGGGGTCTATCAGTTCCTGCGTAGGTCCGGAGCTAATAAGTATCCTCGTGCCTTTGAGATCTTGTGGTGCGCAGAGGTCATCTGTGGCTGTTAGTATCTGTTCAGGCTCCGGCATGCGTCCTGTGCCTTGTGTTCCACAGGCAAGATCACCGCATGCAGGTTCCATTACCGTTATGCGGGCCACATCACGCAATATAGTGATATTGCGCTGCACTATGGCATTACTCCACATGGCGTTGTTCATAGCCGGCACCACAAGTGTTGGTCCATGAAAAGCAAGGGCCTGGGTTGTCAAGGCATCATCACCTATACCGTTGGCGAGTTTGCCAATAATATTGGCGGTGGCAGGGGCTATAACAAAGATGTCTGCCCATTGCGCCAAAGACACATGTTCAGCAGTGCGCGGACCACTACTTGTGAATACATCCCGATAGACGGCATTACACGATACCGTCTCAAGGGTCAGCTCAGTAACGAAACGCAGGGCATTGGCAGTAGCCACAACACGCACCTCGGCGCCATGCTTAACATAGCGTCGTATCAAGTCTGGTATCTTGTATGCCGCGATACCGCCACTGACGCCAAGCAGTATATGTCGCCCTTTGAGGTACACGGCTTAAAGTTCCTCGTCCTTCTCTTTGAGAGGGTTACGATAGATAATCTTGTGGTCGATAAACTCTTGCGTTGCGATCATGTGAGGCTTCGGCAGTTTCTCATAATAGCGGGAAAGTTCTATCTGCTCTTTGTTTTCAAACACGTCCTCAACACCGGTATCCTGTGTGGTCATCGCGAACTCCTGAAGTTTCTGTTCAAGTTCATGCTTCATCTCAGTGTTGATTTGATTAGCACGTTTGGCGATGATAGCTACCATTTCATAGACATTGCCAACCTCGCTCCACATCGCGTTCATGTCGCGGGTGACGGTATTGGCCTCTGCTGTGGTTTTTCTGAAATCCATTAGTTTATTGGTTATTTAATTAATTTACTGATTTATATTTTTTACTAATTCTGCCGGTTTTTCCGGTTTTCCTGTTATTCTACAATTTCCGGTTTGCTTGTTGAGGACACGCCTCGGTGTGTCCGTACAAATTATCAAATCACAAAATGACAAAAACAAATTGTCAAATAGTAAATGTCCCTATTCTTTCAGATGCTTCTTTATATCGGCGAATATTTTATCCGCCGCCTTACGGAAAGCGCCGGAAGGATATTCATTAATAAAGCTATAGTATTCATCTTTGGCATCGCGGAAACGCTCTTCCTGCATGTCCGCCGTGCTGAGTTTGGCACGTTGATATTTACTATCAAGAATGATAAACGAAAATTCTTCACGATATGGCGAGAAAGGATAATCGTTCAGGGCGTTATTTGATACTATTACCGCTGCTTGGAAGTTGTCGCCTCTATAGAGTCCGAGATTACGATAGAGTCTTGCGCTGAGTAGTTCCTTATACGCCAACTTATTAAACAATGCATCTATAAGCGAATCGGCACGTTGAATACTATCAGATTGCGGATACATATCCGCGAATTCCTGCAAGTTGGTAATTGCCTCATGTGTAGTACTTTGATCGAGACGAGCGTCAGGTGACATACGGTAGTTGCAATATCCTATCATATATTTCGACACTTCGGCGTATTCGCCACGCGGGAAAGAGCGCAGATAAGTCTGATAATAGTCTATAGCTGAGGCATAGTCCTTGCTGCCAAAGTAGCATTCAGCTATGTAGTGCAATATCTGCTGTGAACGTTCAGTCCCGCGATAGTACATAGCGATGTCGTCGAACAGACCCTGCGCCTTAACGTACTTCTTGGCATTGAAATACTCCACAGCTTTCTGATACTTAAAGTCTTCGTCAGTGGACTTCAGTATCTTGTTATAGTCGCCACAGCCCGTTACGGCGAGGCACACCAATACTATAAACAACAGCCTACGCATAGTCTTGCAAAGTTACGAATAAATTTTGAAACAGCAAAGTCATTTTTTTGGCATAGCATTTGCAAAACATATCATAACTGATTACTAATCCCTGATTGAGATGAAACGCGCAACAGTAATATTTCTTTTCGCAGCCTTGCTCCACATGGTTACCGCTGCCGAAAACTATGCCACAGACATTGATGGTATGGTACGTTGCGTTATTGACACCGATGGAGATACCATTCCATGGGTACAACTCAGACCACTCTACTGCTTTGCTCCTATGAAGTTCAAGAACAAAAGGCAGGAGAAATTCTACTGGCGCACGGTGCGCGATGTAAAGAAGACACTACCTTACGCTAAGATTATAGGCAAAGAATACGCGCGCATCGAAGTTGAGTTGCGAAAATACACCACCGACAAGGAGCGTAGGGCATACATGAATGAATATGAGAAAGGTCTGCTACGAAAATACCGCCCTGCCATGACACAATTAAGCGCAAAGCAGGGACAGATGCTCATGAAACTCGTTGACAGAGAGTGTAACATCACCAGTTATGAGCTCATAAGACTCTATCGCGGAAAAGCCGCGGCAGGTTTCTGGCAATGCCTCGCGCGACTGTTCGGAAATAACCTCAAGGAAGAATACGACGGCAACGACAAAGATCGTATTATAGAACGGGTAATAATACTCGTCGAGAACGGACAACTATGACAAAAAAAAATATGAACATCCGCTTAACAAACACAATATACTTTCCTGCTTTCTGATGCACATTCAACACAATTAATCAAATGCAGAAGATATTTTTCTACAAAATACGCTAATTTTTACATGTAGGTGTCATATATAATACGTAAATTTGCTTACGTTAATCTTAAATCAATCTCATACCGATGAGCGCCTACACTAATAACCCTTTCCCCTACTTATCAAAGTATTTGCGCAGCTTAGCATTCAGCGTGTTATGCCTTGTATGTCCGTTTATTTTCGGAGCTGATGAGTCAATCACATGGTCTGGCAGTTCGCTTGCCGGAAGCGGTGGCACCAACACTTCCGCCGGTAGTGCCGTAGCCGTTGACGGCGACACCTTCCACGCCGGCTCGCTGTTCAGCAAAGACAACAAAATCCAAACAGAAAACAAGAAACACGACAGCGACGGCTATTGGGAAGTTTTCTCGGGCACTCAGGATGCCGATGCCACCAACGCCACCAATACAGCACGAGCTGAATTCCCGTTCAACGTGGCCAGCGGCTATAGTTTCACCATCAGCAGCGTGAGCTTCAAATTTGAGCAAGGCGGTGGAGGCGGTCCCGCAGTGCATGTGTTCATCGTTCAGGGCACCACGAGTACGTGGCTCGGATATGCCACGGCAGGCACCTTGTCCTACACGCCTTCGTCGCTCACCCTCAACCCGGGAGCCGCGAAACTCGTTTTCGTGCTCGGTGTGACGAGCAATTTCAGTAACGGTCGTCAATTCAAATTTAGCAACATAAGCATCAACGGCACCAGCACAGCGGCATCAACAACTCCCGACTGCGCCGCTGCCACACTCCCCACCCTTACCAACCAAAGTGTTACCAACGCTTCGGATTTCACGGCATGGAATGCCACACCCACTAACAGCAGCGAGCTCAGCGCGCTGACCATAGCTTACGACTGGAAGAAAGGCAGCACACAAGTAGCCACCACGGCAAGCTATACCCCAACAGAAGCCGGCACCTACACCGTGAACGTCACCACCTCGGGCAGCGACTGCGGCAGCAAGACTGTCAGTAGCACGGTAACGGCATCTGTTGAAGGCACAACACCCGACCCGTCGGATGACCCGTCATCAGACGACTGCGACATATATTTCTTCTACTCGCAGCTCTCGGCTCCAGCCACACCACCCACAAACAACGAAAACAACTTCTTCAGCAACACACCATCAGGTGGCAGCACATTCACTGCGACCATAGTCATCGACGGAGTGACATATACCACTGCGCGACGTTACGGCAACAACAGCAATATATGCTCTTTCACCGTTCCAGAAGGCAAGACGGCAACTTTCTATGCCCTGATAAACGGCAGCAGCGGACGGGTATTAAATACCACGCTTGACGGCGAAGCATATCCCGAAGGCAGCGGCATCAGCGTGGCAAGTCAACCCTCGACGGTGACGCTTGAGAACCTCTCCGCAGGAACATATCGCATGACAACGAACGGCAACGTCGGTCTGGGACTTGTAGCAGTCAAACTCTGCGATGCCTGCACGGAAAGCAAACCCACGATTACTACCCCCACGGGCACAGTATTATGTTCCGGCAGCGGAGTAACGCTCAGCGCGTCAGGCTATGAGAGCGGCGCCACATTGCAGTGGTACAAAGGCGACGCGCCTATCAGCAGCGCCACGTCACCAAACTACCAACCCACGGAAGCCGGTACTTACAGCATAAGAGCTACCAAGACCTGCACTGCAAGTTCTGAAGCCATCACAGTAACCGAAGCCACGATACCAACCTCGGTAAGCATCAGCGCAAGCAGTAGCACGGTGAACGTAGGCAACAGCACAACACTCACGGCAAGCGTCAGCGAAGGCGTCAACTACCGCTGGTATGTCGGGCTGCTCAACGACTTTGCGACAGCGACGCTGCAAAGCGGAGAAACGGGACGCACATTCAACTACACACCTGCCAATGTCGGCATAAGATATGTCTTCGTGGAAGTTACGGCATGCGGAACCTCGGTGCACAGCGACGCCGTGGCGATAGAAGCCGACAACAATAAATGTTACGTAATAGGCACCAACGCCAATGGCCTGAAAATCAACAACACCACACCATACAACTGGCTCAATGGCGATAGCAACGTTGAGGCGGCTTTATACGGTCCCACGTCAACGCAAATATCAAGCAGCACCAGCAACACATGTTCCGGAGCCGCCAGACGCTACCAGATGTCAACATTCGTGATACAAATCAACAATACTGACGTACAAGTCCTTACTCTCTTGGCACAGGTCAGCGGTGAGAGAACATTGAGCGACATCAAGGTGGGTAGCACCATTGACGAAGCTACATTGCTGACAGCCGGCGTGGACTATACGGCACCGAGCAAAATATCTCCCAGTGACTGCCGCGAATTCGAGATAGACTTCGCCAACGGCATTAGCGCCGGCAGTTATATCCTCGTACATTTCAGTGGAGATGTTCGCTTGAGCGGTTTCTGCGTACAGGGTGAGACTTGCGAGCGCAATCCAGAAGGATCATTTGCATGGTCAACCGATAGTGGTACAGCAACTTATGAGGGCGGAATAATTTCTGTTCCAACGCTTACCAACACCACCGGTAACGGCAATATAATCTACGGTAGCACCAATGCCGCGGTAGCCACCATTGACGCCACGACCGGTGCCATAACCATCACCGGAGTCGGCACCACGGAAATCACAGCCTACCTGCCGGCCGACAACGGTAAATGTGAGGAAACGGCAAAATACACACTCACGGTGACATGTGCAGCCAACGACCCGACACCACGCATATTCAGCACAGGAACATCACTCACATGCGCCGGAACTGTAACACTAACCGTGAAAAACGGCGACACGGAATATTCCGCAGCACAAGAGGCTGCCATGACAGTGCTATGGCGTAAAAACGGCACTGCCCACCAGACACTCTCAGGCAGTGGGTGTACTTCAATAACAGTGGCTGAATCAGGCGAATACGACGCCGTTGTAACCATCAACTGCCCGGTGGCCACGGACAACAAAATCAACATCGCAAGCACCATTATCGAACCCGAAGTCAAGCCCCTCGTTAAGTTCCAATACCTCCATACCGCAAGCACTGATTATGAAAACCGCGTGCCCCAACGCCAGATACGCCACCTATTCCACATAACACCGGCCTCGACCGAATACCTCGTCACGGCAAAACATATCAGCGCGGCTAACGTGGAGACGGACCTCGGCAACGACAATAGTTGGGTATATACCGGCACAGCAGACACGGTACTCGCCGACTATCCGCTACTGCGTGCGCAACTTACAGCCAAAGGTATAACTCTCGGAGTAGGCGATGTGATACGCGTCACACTCACGCCACGCGACGCATGCCACGATTTCAACAGCACTTTCAACAACTCGCTAGACATACGTGTCGTACACGAAAACACTACGACACTGGCATACGTAGTCAGCGGCACCAAAGAGGGCGACTTCCTTGATGACATAAACACCGGAAATATAGACCCGCTATTCAGTCATCTCAATGCCATGACCAACGCCGACGGCTCTGCCAAATATCTCGCCACGGCTGTCAACGGTTATGCCAAACTCATTGACAAAAGCAGCAAGACCCTCAACCACATCATGTATGAGCCTTTCGACGAAGTGCTCTGCACCGACTACCTCAAGAACCAAGGCGGTAGCCCCGACCACGTCGAAGCCTTCGCGGACCTCGTGGATACAAAACCAATACTGACACTAAAAGCCCACATGGTAGGACTCAGCAAATGGACAGCACTGGGCTTCACGGCAAGTGCTTCGGTACCCAATCCTTCGCTAAAAAGTATGGAAGTCATGTGCTACGCTCACCCCATGTTCTACGGCATTGAAGGTTTCTCTTCTGCCAACCCCATACTTGAGATGCTTAGCAATGTCAAGGACAAAAAAGGTATGCAGGGACTAAAACTCACCGACGCCTCAAAATTCCTCATCATAGCCACCGACCCCGGCAACGCTCAGGGAGTAACGACATGCTTCGAGCGGCAGCTCAACATCAATGCCCGCTTCATGGTCATATCCATCTATGAAGGCGCCACTCAGTACATCACAGAAAAGGGCGAGCAAGTCATCGACCGCGTGCTGCAATACCTGATGCAAGTTGATCCCACTCAAGTCAGCGACTGCGCCATAGTCTTCAAGGGACAAGGATCCGGCGACAAAACGGCATGGGACGACCCCGAGAACTGGCTGCCTAACGAACTGCCCACGCCCGCCAACAACGTGCGCATAGAAAACGTATGCCGCATACCTGCGAACTACGTGGCGCAGGTTACGCGCCTCACCATACGCTCGGCGCCCAACGAATATGCCACAAAAGGTAAACTGATACTCGATTCCGGCGCCAAACTCATAGTATCGGGCATGATGCGTCGTGTGGAGAATAACTTCACCGAAGGTCACTACCTTGACATCACCGACCCCATAATGCTCAACATCGCTGACGGCGCCACACTCGTTATCCAAGACAGCAAAGGCCCGGCAGCCACGGTAGGACTCCATAGCATAGCCCACGGCGCTGACCGCAACCTGACAGCCGAACAACAAGAACAGCAAGTGCATTGGCAATATATCGCAATACCGGTGGCATCAGTAGATAACGCCATGACACCATTCTATGGCGCATGGATGTATGCTTGGGACGAGACAATGCTCGGTAGCGCGGGACTCGGAGGCTCACACTGGCAACCCATCGTGAGAGGTAATCCGCTCGAAGGCTTCCAAGGATATGCCATAACGCAAGATGTGGCTAAAACATATAATATAACCGGCAAACTCAACGTCGGTAACCACGCCTACGATGAACTGACATACACGCCTAACGTGAGCACGGCAGAAGTCACAGCCTATCCCGGATTCAACCTCATAGGAAACAGCTACACGGCACCAATTGACATCAAAACGCTGGGCGATGGCAACTTCTCGGAAAATATCGAAAAGACAATATATATCTACAACACCGGCAGCCACGATGAATGGAACACCCAACAACCTGATCAGAGCACCGCATCGCAGACTACACAGATGGCCGGGCAATACCTCGGCATACCAATCAACGTGGCAAGTTATACCTATGACCAGATAGCTCCCATGCAGGCATTCTACCTATTGGTAAGCAGCGCTGCCGGCGGTACTGAATCATTCTCCATCGACTATCTTGAGCAGGTCTATCAGCCGGCTGTTGAGAGCGGTTCGGACACACCTCTACCGCGACGAGCGCCAAGACAGAACACTGTTCATGAAGGGCTTCTGACACTATCGGTTAGCGGGCAACACTTTGGCGACGAAATGCGTATCCTCGTGCAGGACGAAGAAGTAAGTCACAATTTCGATAACGGCTGGGACGCTCGCAAAATATACGGTGACCCGAGAACGCCACAAATCTTTGCCATGGAACAAGATGGTGAGTATAGCTTCAATAGCATTGACGACATCATCGGTCAGCGCATAGCGGTAGTGGCAGGCAATGAGACAAACTACACACTACACTATGATGCCAAAGGCCTAAAAAACAAATACCCGCAACTATATCTGCACGACGTTGCCAACAACATCACTGTGGATATGTATCAACAGGATAGTTACACATTTAGCGTTGACGCCACAGGTACTATACGAACCTTTATCATAGACGACACGCCGCCATCAAACAGCGGAACGATAACAGCGCTCAACGACACCCACGTAACGCTTAAGGCGTGGACCGCCGGCACGACACTATGGGTTGAGAATTTCACACAAGACCGCGGACACATAACCATATACGACGCCGCGGGACGCATGGTGGAACAACATTACGCAGCGGCTATGACGCGTAGCGAGATATCACTCGCCATGGCTCACGGAGTCTATACGGCAGTGGTGAAGACAGGTAAAGAAATCAAAAACATAAAAATAGTCCTTTGAGCCATGAAGAATAATCTTATACTTATATTTTTGATTGCCGCTACAACAGCAGCTCTAACGGACTATTTCGTAAGCTATAACAACAAGGTTGACAGCGTTGACGCTCTTGTGGAACAAGTGGAGAGACAGCGCAATAGCCAACTGCAACCATTGCCCTCAACGACCTTCAAGTCCACCTCCACGATGCTCAGCAACCATACTCGTCAAACCACGCCGGCACCGCATATAGCTCCGGCACCGCAGAGCGGCACCACCATACCACAGAAACTTATAAGCGACGAGGTTTTGACAACACCACTGCCCAATATAATGCCCATGACGGTCATGGTCAATAACGGTAGCAGCGCAAACAACGGCTACAAAGGTCGCCGCAACGAGCAGCCACAACAACAAACCGTATATAGCTCAGCATTATTGAGTGCTACCACGCTGAATTTCGTACAGATAGCCCGCAGCAACAATGTGCCTAACGGCTTAGCCATACCGCCACTACCCGCAACAGCACCCATGAGCATCATGCCTCCGCCACCAGGAGGATATGACGATGATAACCAACTCGTGGAACAACCTATCAACGGCATTATACCGATATTACTGGTGCTGATAATAGGATATGCGGTAGCAAACTATAGCAAAAAGAAACGAGAATTTCCGTATTAATAAAAAAAATAGTTACTGTGCTAAAAACACATAAATCATTATTGTCAGCCGTTCTATTTAATGCTGAGATTTTTAGCACATTTACCTTAAGGTATCACTACTCATAATAATTGATACAATTATCCTGTCATCTAATATCAGTGATTACCATACTTGCCAGCGTCATACCGAATATGGCGGTGATATGTACCAAAGAACCGTTAGGGGCATTGAGTTCCCTATCGGTTTTCTTTATTGGTTGCTCCGTACTATAGACACAACGTATCTTGCTCTTGGGAAATCGCTGCTCATGTTTGAACTTGTTGCGCAGAGCCCTCGCCAGCGGACAACCTTTAACTTTCCAGAACTCGTCGGTACGGACTTGTGAAGGGTCAAGTTTCAATGCCGCACCCATCGACGATAACACCTTTGCACCACATGCCGAGGCATATAGTAGCAGCTCCGCCTTGTCGCTCACACTATCAATCGCATCAATCACATAATCATAATCTTCAAGATGAAATTCCGCAAGGTTCTCCGCGGTAACCCTGTCGCTAACGGCAACGACTTCAGCATTGGGATTTATGGACATCAGGCGCGCTCGCATAGCCTCGACCTTAACCTGACCTATCGAAGCAGAGGTGGCCATCAGCTGGCGATTGACATTACTGCAGCTCACAGTGTCAAAATCCACGATTGTGAGACGCCTAAGCCCCGTGCGTATCAGAGCTTCGGCGCACCAACTACCTACTCCGCCAACACCGAACAGTATCACGCGCTTACGTTCCAAACGCGACATTGCATCATCGCCCAGCAAAAGCCGCGAACGAGTAAAAAAATCTTCTGAAGTATCCATAACTATTGATTATTGTCATAGGCAGATTAATACGCAAAGTTACTCAAAAGTGTGAGTCGGACAAAAAAAAATCCCTCATTAATGAGGGATTTTTTACTTATAAGAGTTAGCGAGGCTTACATCATGCCGCCCATACCTCCTCCCATAGGAGGCATTGCCGGTGCCGGATTTTCCTCTTTCTTTTCTACTATGACACATTCTGTCGTGAGGAACATTCCTGCTATTGACGCCGCGTTTTCGAGAGCCACGCGCGCTACTTTCGCAGGATCTATGACACCTGCCGCAAAGAGGTTCTCATAGCGGTCGAGGCGCGCGTTATAACCGAAGTCTGCTTTGCCTTCACGCACTTTCTGAACAACCACGGCGCCTTCCTTGCCGGCATTGTCAACGATTTGACGTAGAGGTTCTTCGATGGCACGACGCACTATTTCGATACCTGTCTGCTCGTCCTCGTTTTCGCCATGCAGGTTCGCCAGAACTTCCTGGGCGCGGATATATGTCACACCACCACCTGGCACTATACCTTCTTCAAGTGCGGCACGAGTTGCGCTCAAAGCATCATCTACGCGGTCTTTCTTCTCTTTCATCTC
>DGSV01000024.1 GCA_002394025.1 Bacteroidales bacterium UBA4353 | reverse complement strand
ATTCTCGGAGCTTGGGGTGCTATTGGCGGGCTCGTCATTGGAGTCTTTACAAGCCGTGAGCGTAAGCACCGCAAGGAGTGTGAGGATAATTTTTTTCATTTTTTTTTCTAGTATTTCCAGCTTTTGTATAGGCTGACACGGCATGCCGCGTCCTATAGTTATCTGATTGCTATTGCGCAGCCTCCGGCCGCCGCGAGGTGCAGACGCAGAGTATCGGCTGCTGTAACTGTTTGCTGCTCAACTGTCAGCGCATAGGGGTTGGCGCGCCAATCGGCATCATCGGCATCGCGGTAGATGACTGCGGTAAATTGCCTGTCGCCGAGAAAGTTAAGAGGTATAGTGATGTCACGAGCCTCGCTGTTTGTCACGGCTCCCAGATACCATTCGTCGGCGCCTCTCTTTTGACGTGCCATAATTGTGTATTGTCCTATGGCTCCGTCGATTAGCGTGGAGCGTTCCCAGTCGCAAGGTACGTCTCTGACGAACTGCCATGCCTCGGGTCGCTGCTGATAATTTTCGGGCAAGTCGCAAGCCATCTGCAGTGGTGAGTATAGCACCACGAGCAGTGCCAGTTGGTTGGCCAGTGTGCTTTGAGCCCGTGTTTCGGGGTGTACCGGATTCTCGAAGCTGAAGAGGCATGGAGTGAAGTCCATGGGACCTGCCAGCACGCGCGTGTAGGGCAGCACAGTGACGTGTTCCGGCGGGTTACCGCCATCGGTGGACCATGCGTTCCATTCTTGTCCCCGCACGCCTTCTTGCGTCATCAGGTTGGGCAATGTACGTTGCAGACCTGTGGGCATCACGGGTTCGTGGTTATCGATAGCTATGTGGTAGCGGGCCGCTGTTTCGATGACTTTGCGGTAGTGGCGTACTCCGGCTTGGCTGCGGTTGTATTGCGGTCCGTCGATGGTGTTGATGACGGGGCTCACGTAGCCTGTCTTAATCACGTGAATGCCATGTTTTTGGTGATAGGCATAGATACTGTCGAGCTTGAGTTCGTATGCCGCGGCATTGCCTCCCGTCTCGTTATGTCCCACTATGGCTATGTTACGACTTGTAGCATAGCGACTTATGGAGTCCATATCCCAGTCGGGGTATGGTGTCATGAAGTCGAAATCGGTCCATGTCTCCCAGCCTTTATTCCATCCTTCGGCGAGTACGGCATCGATACCGTTTTCTGCGGCGAAATCTATGTATCGCAGCATATTAGCCGTTGTGGCTCCGTGCTGCGGACCTGCGTGCCATGTCATGGTTTTGAGGTGCATTCCCCACCAGATACCGATGAATTTCATGGGTCGGATCCATGATGTGTCGTGCAATTGGCATGGTTCGTTGAGGTTGAGCATGATACGTGACGCCATGAGTTGCCTGAGTGTCTTAGCCAGTGTCATGAAGCGCCATGGTGTGCTGAAAGGCAGCTTGATATGTGCGCTGGTGCCGTCGGCGAGAGGTGTGAGGTATGTCGTTATGTGCCGTTGTGAGCATACAAAATTTTGTGCCGGGTAGTCAGTGAGTGCCGCCTCATGCATGAAAGCATAGGTGCCGTCCGCCATTTCGATGGTCACTGGCGAGCAAACGGTATCGGTGAGCGCCATGGGAGATTTCTTCCATAAGGCTTCGTAATACTCTGTGCGCCAAGGGATAGACCAGAGTTCGTGGTCTTGGGTGAAGTTGTATTCCGTGGTTTCGGCGAGTATGGTTAATGAGTCGGTGTCCTGCTGTGGAAATAAGTAGCGGAATGCAAAACCATCGTCATAGGCGCGCACTGCGATGTCCATCATTATGCCGCTACTGTGTTTGAGGCTGATGATGAGTTCGTTATGATGGTCTCTTATTTTGCGTTCCTCGCCCCATATTGTTTCCCATGTTTGGTCAGCGCTGTTGGTTTTTGTGCCTATTATTTTGTAGTCCCGGCTGAGGTCGGCAGATGTTGCGGTTAGTCCGAGCCGCGAGTCGGTGATGATTGTCACACTGTCGCGGATGACATTGTAAACCGGTGAACCATCGCTGTTTAGAGCTATGTTGACTGTCAGGCTGCCATCAGGAGATGACACTGACATAGGCTTGTGTGTGCATGACAGCATTGCGCTGATGGCAAGCAGTGTTATGAGGATTTTTTTCATGGGTTGATGGGGCTAATAGGACTATTGTTTTTGTTTCTTATTCAAAAAAAAAGTTCCGACAAAAAGGCATTTTTTTGCCGGAACTTTTTTTGCTTTTGTATAGTTTTTATTGTCCGTGTACTACTCTGTCGTGCAGTTCTGCCAGTTTTCCGTGATTCCAGCGGTCTGTTGTTCCCACGAGGTATCCTGTTATACGTTGCAGTTTGTCGATATTCGTACTTCCGCAGTGCGGGCATTTCTCCAGTCCGTCGGTGGCGTCCTCGTATCCGCAGTCCATGCATCTGTTGCGGTTGTGGTTCACGGAGCCGTATCCCATGTCGAGTTGGTCCATCATGTCCACCACGCGCATGATAACTTCGGGGTTGTGGGTTGCATCGCCGTCAATCTCCACGTAGAAGATGTGTCCGCCACGTGTGAGGTTATGATAAGGAGCTTCCACTTCGGCTTTGTGGCGTGCCGAGCAGTGGTAATATACGGGTACGTGATTTGAGTTGGTGTAGTAGTCGCGGTCGGTGATTCCCGGTATTTTGCCGAATGTTTTCTGGTCCACTTTGGTGAATTTGCCTGCGAGGCCTTCGGCGGGTGTGGCGAGTACTGAGTAGTTATGCTGGTACTTTTCCGAGAACTCGTTTATGCGGTCGCGCATATATGTGATTATTTTGAGTCCGAGTTCTTGTGCTTCCTGGCTTTCACCATGGTGGTGTCCGGTGAGTGCCACGAGACATTCCGCAAGTCCTATGAAACCGATACCCAGAGTGCCTTGGTTGATAACGGATGCTATGGTGTCGTTTGGTTTGAGTTTTTCGGCGCCGATCCAAAGTGAGCGCATGAGCAGCGGGAACTGCTTGGCGTATGCCGTTTTTTGGAATTCATAGCGTTCGTGGAGTTGCTTGGCGGCAATGTTGAGGATGTTGTCGAGTTTTGCGAAGAAAGCCGCGATACGTTGTTCCTGATTCTCGATATGCATGCACTCAATGGCGAGTTTGACGATGTTTATGGTTGAGAAAGAGAGGTTTCCGCGTCCTATTGATGTCTTGGGTCCGAATCGGTTTTCGAACACTCGTGTGCGGCATCCCATGGTGGCAACTTCATGAATATAGCGTTTCGGGTCGTCGGCGCGCCATTCGTCGGTCTGGTTATAGCTGGCGTCGAGGTTGAGGAAGTTTGGGAAAAAGCGTCTTGCCGTAACCTTGCAGGCGAGTTGGTAGAGGTCGTAGTTACGGTCTGTGGGCAGGTAGCTCACACCACGTTTCTTTTTCCAGATTTGTATGGGGAATATCGCCGTTTCGCCGTTTCCGACGCCTTCGTAGGTGCTTTTGAGAATTTCACGTATCACGCATCGTCCTTCGGCAGAGGTGTCGGTACCGTAGTTGATGCTGCTGAATACCACTTGGTTACCGCCTCGGCTGTGGATGGTGTTCATATTATGTATGAAGGCTTCCATTGCCTGATGTACGCGTCCCACTGTTTTGTTCATGGCATGTTGCAGCACGCGGTCTTCACCGGTGAGCCCTTCAAGAGGACGTACCACAAAGTCATCGACTTCCTTGGTATAGAGGTGCGAATAGTCCTTGGCATTATAGTCCTCGAGTTTCTTGATTTCCTCTATGAAAGACGTTCTTACGAAAGGCGCGAGGTAGAAGTCGAATGCCGGTATTGCCTGTCCGCCGTGCATTTCGTTCTGCGCTGTTTCCATGGATATGCACGCGAGCACCGATGCTGTCTCGATGCGTTTCGCGGGTCGTGACTCGCCGTGTCCGGCACTGAAGCCGCCATGCAGGATGTTATCCAATGGGTGCTGAACGCATGTCAGCGACTTGGTGGGGTAGTAGTCCTTGTCGTGGATGTGCAGGTAGTTGTTGCGTACGGCGTCGAGTACATCTTCCGAGAGCAGGTAGTCATCCACGAAAGGTTTCGTTGTTTCCGAGGCGAACTTCATCATCATTCCGGCAGGAGTGTCGGCATTCATGTTAGCGTTCTCGCGGGTGATGTCGTTGTTCTTGATGTTGATGATTTCCTGGAATATGTCGCGCGTTTTAGCCTTTCGGGCTATGCGGCGCTGGTCGCGGTATGCGATGTAGGCTTTCGCCACGTCCTTGCGCGAACTTTTCATCAGTTCTATCTCCACCATGTCTTGTATGGCTTCCACAGACATCTGGGCTTCGCCGCGGAAGGTGATGTGGTCTGTAATCTGGCGTATTAGAGACATATCCTCGCCCTTGTCGGTGTGGAGCATGGCTTTGCGGATTGCTGTTACGATTTTTTCTTCGTTATAGCCGACAATACGCCCGTCACGTTTTACAACTGTTTGGATCATTACTAAAAAAATTAGGGTTAAAAGTAGGTGTTAAGGTCTTATAGAAGTTCTTTATGGCTTAGAACGTTTTTTCATGGCTCACAAAGAACGCAACCGCAAAGGTAATAAAGTTTTTTGAAATAATACCTTTTGGAAAACTTTTTTTTACAAAAAATTTTTCTTATACGTGAAAATCAATGTTTTAGCGTTTTATTTTGGACAACTTTGTGTATTATAGTGGTTTTCAGAATTTTCCAAAACAAGTGTAATTTTTATGCAACAAAAAATTCAGAAAAACTTTGCTATATGAGATATTTTTCGTACCTTTGCAGCGGTATAAAATTTTGTTTAGTGATGTGTAATTATCGTTTAGTTACCGGTTACTTGTCGTATTCGCACGAGAATACTTGTTCTTTTGTGTTTAGATATATTCAGCCAGCGCGTTTTCTGCGTCGGCTGATTTTGTTTTTATGGATGGCGACGGTCGGAGCAGCGGTTGTGCATGCCGCTGACGCGACGCTGACGTTTTCAGAAAAAGGCTACTCGAATGGTCAAGAGGTAACCAGCGTCAGCGGAACGAATTTTACCATCTCTTTCAACAAGGGAACGGGCAGCAACGCTCCGAAGTATTACAATACCGGAACCGCGATACGCATTTACAGCGGCGGATATTTTACTGTCTCCAGCAGCACAAAAACGATAAGCAAGATAGAGTTGGCATTCGGTAGCGGTGATGGCTCTAATGCCATAACAACCGACGCAGGCACATACTCCAACGGCACATGGTCGGGCAGCGCGGCGTCGGTGAAGTTCACCGTGGGCGGCACGAGTGGGCACAGGCGCTTGGCTTCCGTGGCGGTAACATACTCCACCTCAGGCGGTGGCGGTGAAGACCCGTCGGACGACCCGGCAGTTAAAACATATACGCTTGTGAGCCTTGAGGATATAGGTTCTACGGACGAGGTGATAATAGTTGGTAAGCAAAACGATACCCCTTATGCCATGTCAAACGACAATGCGGCCTCAGCAGCGCCAGACGCGGTGGAGGTGACAGTGACAGGTACCAAGGTGACGACGTCAGCCTCTAATATCCAATGGAATATCGTCTATGACACCAATGACGAAACTTTTACAGCCTATCCGGCAGGTGACGACACAAAATGGCTCTACTGCACAAATAACAACAACGGCATACGTGTCGGCACGGGAGATGACAAAACATTTAATATAACAGATAGTTATATCTTCAACATCGGACAAAGCCGCTATCTCGGAGTTTACAGTGGTCAGGATTGGCGATGTTATACATCAAGTGGTGGCAATATCGCTAATGAGACTTTTGCTTTTTATCGTATCCAGGGTGCGTCGGTATCGGTAACCGGCGTATCGCTCAACCAATCATCGAAAAGCATAGTTGAAGGTGACAGTTTCACGCTCACGGCAACGTTGACTCCCGCCAATGCCACCAACAAAGCAGTAACATGGACCTCGAGCGATGCTGCCGTGGCCAATGTCGTTGACGGAGTGGTAACAGGTGTGAGCGCCGGCACGGCGACAATCACGGTGACAACCGTTGACGGCTCATTCACCGCGACATGCGATGTTACTGTAACCGCTCTGCCATCAAAGACGGTAACCCTCGATGCCGGCAACGGCAGTGTCGGCACCTCCACGCTGACGACCGTCGGCGGCAAGGTGACCCTGCCCGAAGCCGTTCCTTCGCAAGGTTGCGCGGATGTGGGATGGACCTTTGCGGGATGGGCGACAGCTGAAGTGACAGAAACAGAAACGGCACCGACATTGCTCACGGGAGAATATACCCCGGCAAGCGACATCACGCTCTATGCCGTATATAAGGAAACAACGACATCCGCCAATTCCGATTTTGAACTCGTAACGTCAGACCTCGGTACGGCATGGGCAGGGGAATACTTGATAGCCTTTGATGATGAGACATTCGCCGACGGACGTATCGGAGGTACAAGCGGTATGGGCGCAGAAAACGCAAGCGTCAACCCCGGCACGAATTTGGATGGCACTACCGTTGACGGCAGTTGGGGCGATACGTATTATGTAACGCTTGAAGAAATATCCGAAGGCTCTAACACATACGTGCTCAAGACGCAAGACGGCAAGTATAACTACCAAACATCTAATAATAATGGTTTGGCTAGTACTGACAACAAATCCACAGCCGCGGCATATCCTATTACTGTTACTTTTACCTCTTCTTCTGATGTTAAGTTGTCTCTTGGTGGTGATGCATCTGGTGCTGTATTCCGCTACAATACAAGTGGTTATTTCCGTTTTTACAAGAATGGCGGTCAAAGCGCCGTATATCTCTACAGACGCTCAGGCAGCGTAGCGTCTTATGCCACGCGTCCTGATTGCTGTCTGTCACCCGAAACCCCTCTCTCGCTTGTAGCGAGCACAGAAGAACTCGTTGACGGCGGCGAGGTTACGCTGACCGTGAGCGGTGGTAACGGCACCGACATCACATGGCACACCACGGGCGGCACACTGTCAGGGCAAACCAACAGCGGCGCCATGCTCACTCTCACAACCCCCGGGACATATACCGTAACTATTTCGCAGGAAGATGACGAACATGGCGATAATACGATATGTGGTGCGGTAAAACAAGTGGAAGTAACTGTTTTACAAAAGCATACCATAACCTATAAGTATATCCTTGACGGTGATGGTGAGCATACGCATAGTACTGTTCAGGTTACTGACGGCACGAGCTATAGCCTGCCGGATATCAGTGATGAATTTACTTGTACCGGTTCTGAAACTTTTGCCGGCTGGGCGTCGTCATCGTCAGCAACAGCCGTAGAAGCCGCAGCAGGAAGCACGCAGACAGCCACAGCCGACAAAACATGGTATGCAGTATGGGGCGAAGCGGGTGCGCACGACGAAACAGTGCATGTATATACCCTCGTGACCGATATCAGCCAACTGTCAGCAGGCAGTGAGGTAGTGGTATCGGCTTTGGACTATTGGGTTGTGATTGGCAAGACGCAAAACACCAAAAACCGCAGTGCCGAAGCACCACTCTATGACGATAGTGATAATAATAACCTGTGGTTCTCAACAGCTGAGAATGTGGCTGTGTTCACCATAGGAGGTAACAGCACCGATGGCTACACATTCTTCGACCCGTCCTATTCCTCGGAGGGAGGATATCTTTACTGCAATACGTCAAGCAGCAACACCCTGAAGACCGAAACGACGCTAACCAACGGCACATGGGACATCACCGTCAACGCTAGTGGCGAGGCGACAATACAGACCAAAGCCACAACCAACAAGTATCTGCAATATAACAAAAACGATGAAATCTTTGCCTGCTACGGTGGTACTCAAGAGCCTGTGGCTTTGTTTGTCAAGACCTCAAATACCAAGACCGTGCATGTTGCAGCCGCGTCGTCGGTGAGTACTACGACCTCATGTACGCAAGGAGCTGTGATATTAGCTGATAATGGAAAATGGATAACATCTTCTAATGGTCAGACGGTACGCTGCGAGCTCAATGTCAATGCCCGTGGTTTTGAGGCTGATGCCGTTCTCAATGCCTCCAGCGATAACGATAACTTCGTGCTCTCGCTGGCTGATAATGCCGTGAGTCCTTCAGGACTATTGACAACTCTGTCGGTAGCATACACTCCCACGCAGTCCCACGTCACCGAGTCAGCCACCATAACTCTCACCGCAGCAGATGTTACACGGCAGATTACCGTCAACGGTCGCTCGTTGCCCGACGAGTTTGTGATAGTATCCGAAAGCGCCGGAAAATGGTATGCCCTGCCGGCTAATATGACGGGCGGTGCGGGAACCTATCAGGGAGTAGAGGTTCAACTCAATAGTAGTCATACGCAAGTGCCTACGGCAGTATCTACAGTGATATACAGCCATCGGGCTGTGGCGGCAAGTCGCTACGAAACCAGCGGATATCTCTCGCGCCTTGTTGGTAATGACAACAAGTGCCTCTGGGGCTCCAAATCAACTAACTCCACAGACATACAGAACTATGCTCAACTCGGCAATAGCAATGGCGAACAATACGAATGGCTGCTCTCAACCACAAACGGCAATGTTTATACCATCAGTTTGCCCGCCAATGCCGACTTCGCCGGCGGCAGACAACTGACCACGAGCGGCACCAAATACGGCAACTATAAGTCCGCCGGAGAGCTTTACCTGCTGCCGGTAGGTTGCTCATCGCAGCCTGCTGAAATTGGTGTAACACCCTTGCGCACGCAGGTGACATTCACGTGGCAGAGCAATGCCGAGAGTGTACTGGTAGAAATACGCGACAAAGCTACTAATAACCTTGTTAAGTCGCTTGAGTTTAGCGAAGTACCGGCAATTATTAAAGGTCTCAGCGAAAAGACGGCATATACCTATCGTCTTGTGCCCGATGGCAATGACAACTGCGCCGCACAAGGCGAGTTCAGCACCACAGGACCTACCATTGACGTTGCCGAATGGATGGAAGATGCCATTATCATACAAGTCGATAAGGACGAACAATATCACCCCAAGGTGATTATTGATGGCGAGGTAGAGAGTGGTGTTGAGGGTGCTACGGCGACAGAACTGTTCTTCAGCAAATACTTCGAGGGCGAAGGCAGCATGAAACTGCTTGGCATATTCAACGGCACCCGCAACGACATAGACCTTGACGGATATGTCGTGCGTCAGTTGACAAACGTCACAAGCGGCACCAAAGATTTTGACCTCAGCACACTGGGCAGTATCAAAGCCGGACAGGAGATAATACTTTTCTCAAGACCGTTAACGTCAGAAACAAACCTTTATTCTTGCTCATTGAGTTTCCTTAACGAAATGTCAGAAAAATCCGGCAGTGAAGAAAATCCCCGATGGATAGAATGTAGCGAAGGTCAATACTTCGGTTTCCCGACGATGAATTTCAACGGCAACGATGCCTTAGTGCTGCTCAAGAACGGCACGAAGATAGACGTCTTCGGAGCAACTAATGTAGCCCCGACTACCAAAAACTGCCGTAATGAAGTATCATGGTCCGGTACGGTGACCAATATGGACAAGGACAAGACCATCGCCGACTTCCCATATATCACGGGCAGCGCAACGCTCGCTGACTATAATATTAATACCACTGACGAGACCATATCGCTCAAGACAGCCCGCTGCCTGATGTTCCGTAATAAGAATGTCTATAACGGAGAAGCCGCGGTAGCCGGTAATACAACATCATTCGCCACGATGAGCGAATGGAATGGTCGCAATGTATGCCAATCAGGAACCGTGACAGGCGACCTGACCTGCAACTCCTACCAAGACCTCGGTATGTTCGACTACAATACCTACTACCGTGAATTCTCGTCCATCAGTACCACAGAACTCGACGATTATGTCTATGACGCAGAACAGCACCTCTACAAGATAGAGTTCGACGACCCCGCTCATCCCCTCTCGTCATATTCTTGCCTCAACCTGCGTTTCCAACTCTCGAACCCCAAAGACCCGACGGACATCGTTTCGGAGCGCGTGCAGCAAGTTCCTATAATTGTGGCACACAGCACTACCACCGAAGACGCTATATTCAGTGATGTTGTCAGTGGTGACCTTACCAGCAGCCGCAACCGCTGCCAATACTGCAACGTGGTGGTGCTCGACGGCGCTACACTCACCAAAGCCGCCGATGGCGCCACAAATGACGTTGATGCCGTGTATAACGTAAAAGTTTATCCCGGTGGCAAACTCGAAGTTCCGGCAGGAACCAACTACACCGTCAACAGCCTTGCCATGCGCCGCCAAGAAGATGCCATTCCCGCCGTGGACCTCAAAGGCACCCTCAACGTGCAGGAAGGTCGCTCGGTATTCCTCGACATACGTATTGACCCGCAAAATTGGCATTATATCACCTTGCCCTACGACTGTCGCGTAGCAGATATCACCTTCTCGAATGGTGAAGAGGCAGACTTGGGTACCGACTACCTGCTGCGGTGGTACGACGGGGCATACCGTGCGGAACACCTTGATGGAGGATGGACCGATGTGTCGCCCGACGCCACACTCAAGAAGGGACTCGGATATATTATCGCCCTGCCGGGAGACGGACGCGTTAAACGTGAATTGCGACTGCCCATGGCGGCGCAAGCCATCACCGACGAGCAGACAGATAAGACGGTAGGCGAACTATATGGCTACGGCGCAGGAAAAACGGAAGAGGAATTGCGATGGAACCACCGCGGATGGAACCTGCTCGGCAATCCCTATATGAACTACTATAACGCCTCATCCCTCACAACACCGCTGCTACAGGGAACTCTTGAAATGGAATATAACACCCTTGGTAATTGGACCGGCATGTGGAATCTCAACACCGAAGCCGGCAAAAACCTGCGCTACGTTGTGGCACCTATCAATAATGGCTGGAGCGGCTATGAGCAGCGCGAGATAGGCGACAACCTTGAACCCTTCACCTGCTACTTTGTGCAGATTACAGCCCCCGATGCCGAAACCCCTCAAGGCATTAGTTTCACCCGCTCCAATGTCCATAACCGCATAATGGCTCACAGCCAACTCCAGCGCCGCGAGCCGGTATGGTTTGGAGTGAACATGACAGCCGCTGACGGAGCGAGCGACAAGACGGCACTGCTCATCAGTGACAACTTTACCGACGACTATGACATGATGGACGACCTGATAAAAATGCGCGGCAGTTACTATAAGTACTACTCGCTACCCGTCATAGCTTCGCGCAACAGTGCCGGCGAGATGGCTTTCAACGCCCTGCCTGTCGCAACCGCCGCCAACGGAGTGCCTCTTAACTTCTATGCCCCGACAGCAGGAGAATATACCATAAGTAGAAACACTGGTTACAGCATTGACGCTATTGAGGCGGCATGGCTCTACGACGCTGCCGAACAAACATGGAACGACATCCTACATAGCGATTACACCTTCACCGCAGCGCGAGGCGACAACACCACACGTTTCACCCTTGTCGTGACTTTGCGTGCCGGGCAAAGTGATATCGTTACGGCACTCGAAAACAGCAGTGACATACGAGTCTTTGCCGATGAGCGAAGGATTGTGCTGCAAGAGTTGCCACAAGGAGCCGATGTTTGGATTTACTCCGCTGCAGGTCAACTCATCAACAGTGCCCACGGCGTAGCGGAACAATATAGTGTGGAAGTACCGGTGAGCGGTGTGTATAACGTACGAGTTAGCACTCCGGTAAAACATAGAATGGTGAAAGTAGTGTGCAAATAAGTTAGTTCTTTATTAATCAGGAAATAATGTTGAAAAGGTATTATACGATTGCGTTACTGCTGATGGTGCTGACCACCGCCAGCGCCGATGTTAGTTATGATGCTCCCGATTTGTCAGCCTATCTGACCACTGAAGTGGTCAGAACATCAGATGTGGCTGTTGGTGCCAGCTTGCCGGTCTTGGCGGCTCATAAAAAAGATGATATGCAGGCGCGAGTGCTGCAGGTCTTTGGAGAAAAAAAAGCAGGCTTGATACCCGTGATGCCATTCATGGTCAACAAATCAGGCATAAGAGGTTGCGTGCAACATAATCGTAGTGCGCACTATATAAGCTTCAGGACAACATCACCGATGATGCCAACCACTACCTTCTCATCATCCAATAGCCGCTACACGTCACACGTAAGAGATTTCGAACCGAAAGTGACTACAACCATGCAGCGCAGAGTAAACGGTAATCCCGATATACCATTTCCCGATCCGCTTGACGGAACAGTGGCAACGCTGATGCTCCTCGCTATAGTGTTTTTAATAGTTAAGAAGTCCTTAAAAAAAGCGGAATAAGTATTGTTTCTCAGGTGTCTAAAGTCGAAAGATATGCAGACATCATTTCTTCTGACCTTCAATAATTGAATTAGAGATTAATTCATAGATTTGTTTTTGTGTTTTATCGCTGAGCATATTTATATGTTTGGCGATAATTTTTGTATCGTGTCTTGCCGCCGGTCCTGTCTGTGCTTGTGTTGGTGGCAGTTTATGCACTTTTTGCGCCGTAACGTCTATGAGCGGCAGCATGACCTCGAATGGCAATCCCGCCTCGGCGAGTATGCGTTGGCATTGGGCATACATGTGATTGGTGAAGTTACATGCGAACACTGCTGCCACGTGCAACCTCTCACGCTGTTCGCTATTTACGCTACGGACGTTATCGCTTAATTGCCGAGCCATTGTCATTGCCAACTCAAGGGCTAACTGGTCATGAGCCTCAACGAAAATCGGTAAATGGCAGAAGTCCACAATGGCGTCTTTGCTGAAAGTTTGCATGGGATACAGAACGCCATAATGTTCCTGACATCCGGCGAAAATATCCAACGGCATACTTCCTGCAGTATGAAGATGTACCGCATTGGGCAATGGTGGCATAAGGCGGATAAAATCCTGAAGCACCTCATCGCGCAGGCAGTAGATATAGCAGTCGGCAGACGTATCTATATCCGCCACTGACGTTATCGGTTCAGCACCAACGATAGTGGCAAGTTGAGAAGCATGAGTGTCAGTGCGGCTGAAAATTTGTACTATGTCATGTCCGGTGGCGTGTAGAGCCCGTGACAGATGAGTTGCCACATTGCCGGAACCAAGGAATGTAAGTTTCATTTGCTATTCGACAATTTATTTTTCAATGATTGATTTGATGATTTTTATGGACACGATATGCCATATCTGCCCCAAAACTTGTAGTAATGATTAATATAGTTTCAGAGTCAAATCTATTGTCTTAACTTCTCAACATCTAATAGCGTACTACTGTTTTCACTTTCTCTTAATCTTGATATGCGTGTCGTAGCGGGTGCCGAAATTGGTGAACTGTAGTTGTACGTAGAGGTCTTCGGGTGATGTGAAACCATAGCAGCCGCTAATTCGGAAGTCTTTGTGTTGCAATGTGGTGAGCCTGTTGCGTGCTTTGATATAATAAGGCGGTGTGAGTGCAACATTATTGTCTCGCCAGTAGCCGTATCCGCAATAGACATGTTTCTTGTCTTTTTCAGGCGTTAGTATCGTCAGCCGCAAAGCTCTTCCGGCTTGCGCCACGCTGACCACCTGCCATGTCTGCAGACTATCCTTGTCGTTGATTTTTAGGCTCCGTTCCACATTGGGCTTTATAAGAGGTGATTTTGCCATTCCGCCAGTCATGGGCAGTGTGGCGAAGCGTTCTATGTCGCGTAACCGGTCTTCGGCAAGAGTGTCGTGGGGTAGAGGTTTGTCATCATTGATTTTTGAAGTTACGAATTGCCACCAAAGTGATGCTGCGCTCACGGGGCTTTTTTGTGTACAACTGGTGATTACGCATACCATATCCTGCTTGGGGTGAATAAGAATGTATTGCCCCAAGGCCCCGTCAGCGCGATATGACACACCATCGGGATTGACCCATATCTGGTATCCGTAGTCGCTCTTGCCGTTGTTGCTATGCGCCGTCATCATTTGCGCCAACCATTGACGGCTAATGATTTGTTTGCCGCGCCACACACCCAGTTGTAGCATCATTTGTCCCACTTTTGCCATGCTCTCATTGCTCATCATCAGTCCCCAGCCGCCTGTGTTGCTGCCCTCGGGGCTTACCTCCCATGAGGCGTCATTGATATCCAAAGGTCTAAAAAGATTGTCATCAAGGAATTCGTAGAGCGTAGTGCCCGTAACATTCTGCACCGCGACAGAAAGCAGATAGCTCATCATTGAGTCGTAGCCGTAGCGCGTGCCGACACTGTCGCGGGGCTTCTCGAGCAGTCGCTGCACCCAATTCGAGCAGGTGTCGCGTAACGTCCAGTCGGGAACTATGCCCGATGTCATGGTCAATACGTCGCGCACTGTGGGCATAGGTCCTAACTCATTGTTCATCATTCCTTGTTCCTTGTTCACTACGTCTGAATATACATATTTATCAATCGGCGCATTAATATCTATCAGTCCTTGGTCTGCGGCTATGCCCACAGCCAGTCCTGTGAACGTCTTTGACACAGAGTATAGCGTCAGTCGGCTATCTTGGCGATAGGGTTTCGGATAGAGTTCCGAGATAATATTGCCATGGCGGAGAATGACCACTCCATGCACGTCTATCTGCTTGATATTTAGTAATGTGTCATAAAAAGCCCGTATCACGTCGCTGCTTACTCCCTGCTGTTCAGGTGTGCTGTGCGGAAGTTTGCCGTGTGGCATATTTTGTGAATAACGTCGCATGAACCATGAGGTGCGCACAGCCGATGCGTCGTCAGCAAATGCCGACATACAGCACAGTAGCACCAACATCATTAATGCCGGCAGTCTATTTGATGACAAAGATACTGAATTCATAGAGAGCGTAAATAGGTATAGTAACGATTGTTAGAGTGAAAATGTCCGATGTGGGTGTTATCACCGCAGCCAATAGCGCTATAACCACTATCGCGTGCCGGCGATAGCGACGCATTATATCACCATTGATCACACCAAGTTTGCCAAGAGCATAGGTTACCATAGGTAGTTCGAATAGCAAACCCATCAGCAGGCATAGCGTGAGCAGGGTGCCGATATATGATGACAAAGATATCATATTATGCACTGCACTGTAAACCTGATAGTTGGCAAGGAAGCGCACAGAAAGCGGAAAAATCACGAAATAGCTGAATAGAGCACCCAGGGCGAACAGTACGGAACCGGCAGTTATAACAAGTTTTGTGTAGCGTTTCTCGCGGGCATAGAGAGCCGGAGCCACAAAGTTGTAGAAACACGCTATGAGGTAAGGCAGAGACATCACCAGCCCCGCGCATGCCGCCACTTCAATATGAGTGGTGAACTGGGCGGCGAGTTCCGTATTGATGAACTCTATGTCCATCTGCGGCACCGTGATACCTGATTTTCGCAGAACTCTATAAAGGAAGAAATCGTTGAGTGAGGGTGCGAAAACGACTTCGAATAGTGCCTCGCGAAAGCAGAAAGCCGTCAACGACAGCAATAGCCACACGGCAAGGCACTGCAGCAGAGAACCGCGCAGAACATCAAGGTGAGACCAGAAAGACATATCATTAGACCTGTCCACCGCCGGCATTATCTTCTTTAACGCTATCTTGTGCTAAAGACTCTTTGACAGGTTTTTCCGAAACGCTGTCAGCAGCCTCATTATCAGGCTTATCGGCTATGTCCTTCATGCCGTCCTTGAATTCTTTGACGCCACGTCCCAAACCACGCATCAGTTCGGGAATTTTCTTGCCGCCGAAAAGCAGCAGAACGAGCACCGCAATGGCGATAATTTCAGGCATACCAAGTACAAAAAGCAGTTTCATAGAAATATGTTATTTATTGGTTTTTTGTCAGTTCCTCATAGTTTGGAAATCTCTCGAAAGGCACATAGCGCCTATGCTCAGTATCTACGGCACAAAAGTAGTGTTCAGAGCCGTTGGTGAGCAGCAGGTATGGTACGTGTAAAGCATTGTTGTACACCGCTGTTTGGTCAAACACCCGTTGTGTGATTTTCACCTTAGGAGCCTTGCATTCCACAATCACCAGAGGAGTCCCCGCCTCGTCAAATACTATGGCATCGCACCGTTTGCGGGTGCCGTTGACGTCTATTGTGCTCTCCACGGCAATTCTGCCACCGGGGTAACCCAAACCCAGCAAATAGTGAAGTACGCGCTGTCGAACATCCTCCTCTGAGGTCAAACGAACCCAACGGCGACGCAGGATATCGAAAATCTCTAATGAGTCATGCGGTGTGGAAAAGACCGATTTTGAGGACAATGAACGGCACAAGGCTGATGAATATGGAGGCAAGTCAAAAATCATGCTGTTGCAAAAGTACGAAAATTTTCCGTATTTGAAAAAAAACAATTAACTTTGCAAGTAACTATGCGGACTTGTGCACCGCACGAAAAACCGAGAAAAAAACAAGATACTATATGAAACCTACACTTTTTGTATTGGCTGCCGGTATGGGTAGCCGCTATGGAAGTCTTAAACAGTTGGACCCACTTGGCCCCAACGGGGAGACGATAATGGACTATTCGGTGTATGACGCTATGCGTTCAGGCTTTGGCAAAGTGGTATTCGTCATACGTGAAAGTTTCGCCGAAGACTTCAAACGCGAAGTCCTCAGCAAGTTCGACAAAAGTATTCCATGTGAAGTATGCTATCAGGATATCAATAAAATTCCAGCCGGCTATCAGATAAATGCCGAGCGCACAAAACCTTGGGGAACGAACCATGCCGTACTGATGGCTAAAGATATCATCAAAGAGCCTTTTGCGGTGATTAATGCCGATGACTTCTATGGTCACGAATCATTCGAAGTGCTCGCCAAGTTCCTCAATAGCGTTGAGAATAAGTCCGGTGAATATTGCATGATAGGATACCGCATTACCAATACCCTGTCGGAGAGCGGTTCTGTCAATCGCGGAATATGCCAAATGGACAACGAAGGCTACCTTACAGGAGTCGTGGAACGCATTGATATTGAGGATAAAGGAGGCGTGATAATATGCCCCGACGGACAGGGAGGTGAGATAACTCTTGACCCCAACGCTCTGGTGTCAATGAATATGTGGGGCTTTACACCCGACTACTTCGACTATGCCGAACGCGACTTCAAGGAATTCTTGAGCGAGAAAGGCATGGAACTCAAGAGCGAACATTATATACCAACTGTTGTTAATAATCTTATTGTGAACAAGACAGCACGCTGCAAGGTGCTTGATACGCCCGCTAAATGGTTCGGTGTGACCTATGCCGAAGACCGCAAGCAGGTAGTGATGAAAATCAGCGAATTGATACGCAAAGGCGTATATCCGCAACGTCTGTTCTAATCATAGGTTAACACTTTAACATAATCATTCATTATGGCAAGAATTTTAGTTACCGGTGGAACAGGTTACATAGGCTCACATACCACCGTAGAACTCATGCAAGCCGGCTATGACGTCACTATCGTTGACAATCTGATGAACTCCAATATTGATGTGCTTGACGGCATAGCGGCCATTGTTGGCAGACGCCCCGACTATGAAAACATTGACTGCCTCGACTATGTAGCCCTCGACAAAATGTTTGAAAAATATGCCGATATCGTTGGCATCATACATTTCGCCGCATCGAAAGCCGTCGGCGAGTCGGTAGAAAAGCCTTTGCTATACTATCGCAACAACCTCAATTCACTCATTAACTTGCTGGAACTCATGCCGGTGCATAAGGTCAAGCATATCGTGTTCTCCAGCTCCTGCACTGTCTATGGTCAGCCCGATGCCGACCACCTGCCGGTGGATGAAACGGCACCTATCAAACCCGCACTATCACCCTACGGCAATACCAAGCAAATCTGTGAAGAGATAATACACGACGCGATACATGCCAAAAGCCCCATAACGGCAATTATTCTGCGCTATTTCAATCCCATAGGAGCACACCCGTCGGCACTCATCGGAGAACTGCCAAACGGCATTCCCAACAACCTCTTGCCGTACGTGACTCAAACTGCCATGGGAATCAGAAAAGAACTCAGCATATTTGGTAATGATTACAACACCCCCGACGGCACCTGCGTGCGAGACTACATAGACGTCGTGGACCTCGCCAAAGCGCATGTCGTGGCACTCAAGAGAATGATAGACGGCAAGCAGGATGACAAGATTGAAATCTTTAACCTCGGTACGGGACGCGGACTTTCGGTGCTCGAAATCGTGGAGACTTTCAAACGTGTCAACAACGTTGATGTGCCATATAAAATCGTGGGACGTCGTGAAGGCGATATAGAGCAGGTATGGGCAAAACCCGACAAAGCCAACAAAGTCCTTGGATGGAAGGCTGAACGCACCATAGAAGAGACACTGCGCAGCAGTTGGCAGTGGCAACAGCACCTCAATAATATGCAAAAGCCCGATTAACACGCTATGAACCTCTATCCCCTGAAATTTCAACCCCTGATAAAATCCAAAATCTGGGGAGGCACAAGGCTCGGGACACTTTATAATAAGCCTCTCGGTAAGCATCGCCATGCCGGCGAAAGTTGGGAATTATCAGGACTTGAAGGCGATCGCAGCATTGTTGTTAACGGATTTCTGGCAGACAACGATATCGCCGAACTCATAGAAGTGTATATGGGCGAACTCGTGGGCGATGCGGTATATGAAAAATATGGCACAGAACTGCCCTTGCTGTTCAAAATCATTGATGCCAACGACAACCTTTCCGTACAGGTACATCCCGACGATGACTTGGCGCGAGAATTGCACGATACCAACGGAAAGTCAGAATTCTGGTACGTACTTCACGTTGAGCCAGGGGCGAGCATAATAGCGGGACTGAAAAATGGAGTAACACGCGAGCAATTGCAAGCGTCAATAGAACAAGGTACGATTACAGAACAACTTAACAGCATACCGGTCAACGTTGGCGATGTGATAAATATTCCCGCAGGACTGGTACATTCGTTGGGCAAGGGTGTTGTGGTGGCGGAAATTCAGCAGGCGAGCGATATAACATACCGACTTTATGACTACGAACGTGTTGACAAAGAAGGCAATAAACGCGAACTACATATCGATAACGCCCTGAAAGCCATTGATTTCGATGATAAGAATTCGCCGTGTGTGCAATATGAAAGACAAATTAACGGAGCGGTAAACATCGTTAGAAATGACTACTTTACCACCAATCTGATAACTTTTGACAGAGTCATACAGCGAGATTACGCGGCTCTTGACTCTTTTGTAGTGTACATTTGCGCGGAAGGTGTTTGCACACTCAATAGTGATGATAATGTGATGACCATTAAGGCAGGAGAAACTGTTATGCTGCCGGCGACAACGACAGATATTACCCTCAAACCACTAGTGAGCCAACCCGTAAAAATGTTAGAAACATACGTGGAAATTTGATAGTCCTGTGTCTTTGTTCCTTATTCTTTGTTAAGAAAAATATGATTATCGCGGTAGATTTTGACGGTACTATAGTAGAGCACGCCTATCCAAAGATAGGTCGTGAGAAACCTTTTGCCATCTCCACGCTTAAAAAGCTTCAGCAGGATGGGCATCATCAACTTGTGCTATGGACTGTGCGCGAGGGCGACCTGTTGCGCGAGGCCGTGGAGTTCTGCAAACAGCGGGGACTGGAATTTTATGCCGTTAATAGCAACTATCCCGAGGAACTGCCGGAGCATAGAGCGTCACGGAAAATTTCTGCAGACCTGTTCATTGATGACTGCAACCTGGGTGGGATACCCGACTGGGGAATCATCTACCGGCAGATTATGTCGGGCGATATACGCAAACCTTACAGTAATGAGGAACCGCAACCACCATCGCTCTGGAAAAAACTATTCGGATAACCTATAATCAGTTAGCGTCAGTGGCAGCCTACTCATCACAACTTCTTGAAAATGCCGTTAATCAGTTCGCCTCACTACCCGGAGTGGGTAGTAAGACTGCTCTGCGTTTTGTGCTCAACCTGCTGCGACGCTCCGAAAGTGAGGTTGATGACTTCGCGCAAGTAATCAGTAAGCTCAAGCATGAGGTGCACTACTGCCGCGAGTGTCATAATCTGTCCGACGCGCCGGTGTGTACTATTTGTGCCAATGCCCGACGCGACCATAGCACAATATGCGTCGTGGAAAACATTCGCGATGTCATGGCGATAGAAAATACGCAGCAGTATCAAGGCATATATCATGTGCTCGGAGGAGTAATATCGCCCATCGACGGCATAGGACCTGACAATATAGAAGTCGAAAGTCTTGTGAGTCGAGCCATGAAACCTGAGGTCAAGGAAGTCATATTCGCGCTGCCAACAACCATGGAAGGCGATACGACATGTTTCTATTTATACCGGAAAATAGCACCTCGTACAGAACTCAAAATAACAACCATAGCCCGAGGCGTCGCCGTAGGCAATGAACTGCAATACGCTGATGAGATAACACTCGGTAAATCACTGCAAAACAGAACAGTATTTCAACAATGAAACGACAGACAATACTCATGATAGTCTATTATGCCTATCTCGTAATAGTGGTTCTGCTACTGACCTATTGTATGCGCCATATCAGCGGTGAACCTCTGCTTGACCCGTTATCGCCAACATCCACTTCTCTGCAGTCCATGGCAATCATGTACGTGCTGATATCAATTCCGTTGTCTTTTTGGGGATTTAGCCGACTTATTAAGACCTATAGGCAGCAAGGTATTGATGAAGAACTACTTGCGAAACGTCATTTTCTACTCAGTATAATACGTATGACGTTGCTTATGGTGGGTGCTTGCGCATGTATCTGCCTGTTTCTTTACATACACCAGAAATCCATGCTCTGGTGCGGTGCCATGCCGGTAGTGGCATATTGCTTCTGCAAACCTACACAACAACGTATCGACATGGAACTCAATCAGTCATGAAAGTCATGAAATTCAGATGCCGGATATTATTGTGTATCATCATAGTGTCAGTCGGTTGCTATGCCATACCGGCAGATAGTACTATGCTGCGCCATGAAGTGCGCGTGGGGTGGGGGGATATGCTGTTCGAAACAGCGGTATTCCACGACAGCCCGCTCCATAGATGGGCAAACCCTGAATACATATCACCGCAATACACCATATTGGAGAAACATAACCATTCCTATACCGGGCACTTCTTTGTTGAGTATAGATATAGTTTCAAGTGGTGGCTTTCCTTGGGATTCCAAGTTGACCTGCAAGGCATATTCTGGAAAGAGACGGAATATGACAGGTATCATAATGCTGTGAGCGGTACCACGGAGATGAAAAATTTCGACCTCACGCTAATGCCCACGTTGCGTTTCACATTTTTTCGCGGTAAGTGGGTTGACCTGTTTGCAGGAATATCGGGCGGGCTGCTCATAGCCATGGACAATCACTCAAGTTGTGAACCGGCACCGGCTTTTGCACTGAACCTATTAGGTTTGTCGGTAGGAAAAGGACATTGGTCAGGCTCTGCGGAATTGGGCATGATGGGAGCACTACTCAATACTCAAAAGATTTATATGCTCGGTTCACGCCTCTTCGCAGTGAGCCTCAACTATAGTTTTTAGAATATCACTGAGCGATGAATAAATTATTGACATATATCCATCTATGTTGTCTGATAGTGCTGTTTGCCGGTTGTCGGCAGCCAGAGCTGCAGTATGCCGACTTTGATGAGGTGCTCTACGTTGACTTCTCGATGTTTCAGCCCACGCATATTGAGGAAACGCAAGTGCTTATGGATGACGGTACCCTAAACCCCAACATACGCCCCATGGAGAACCCCGTTGTCAGTGATGACAATCCGGCAGGTATGCAGCGCATAGCTTCAACCACAATCAACGCCATGGCAAGCGACATCCTTGGTGCGATAAATAGCAGCAAAGTCAAACAGATAGCAGGCACCTATGTTGGACATGACATCGACGGTAAGGAAATCACTCTGTCGGGCAAAGTTCTATTGCCGGCAAGCGGAGCCATCAAGAACATTATCGTTGTCAGTCACTACACGATAGGCGCCTATTTCGAGGCTCCATCGGAATGTTTCCCCTTTGAAGGTATTTTCGCTGCAAAAGGCTATGCCGTAGTCATTGCTGACTACATAGGCTATGGCGTAACATCTCACATGATACACCCATACCTGCACGCGCGCAGCACTGCTCGCAGCGTGGTGGACATGGTGAAAGCAGTAATACCATACCTCGACGCAATCGGCAAAGCGCCGCAAAGCGACAAACTCATACTCTTCGGATACTCACAAGGAGGCGCAACAACGCTCGCCGTGATGAACATGATGGAAAACGACTATGCGGGCGAGTTCAGCATCAAGAAAGTATATGCCGGGGCCGGACCTTACGATCTCGCGGCAACTTTCGACTACTCCATGGAACAGAACAACACCGGCATACCATGCGCCATACCAATGATTGTGCAGGGTATCAGCTACGGGGAACGACTCGGACTGAACATGGCGGACTTCTTCCAACCCGGACTGCTGCAAACCTACAACGAACTCATTAACTCCAAGCTATACACCGTGAGGGACATAAACCGCAAAATCAACGCTAACCGCCTGAGCGACATCATGACTCCGGAGGGACGCAACAAGCGCAGCGCCCAGACGGCACGCCTCTATCTGGCCATGATGCAAAACTCTGTGCTGGACTTCGAACCGCAGGCACCATTATTCCTGTTCCATAGCACAACTGATGACACAGTGCCATTCGTCAACTCCCTCAAAGCCGAAGAAAAATTCAAGAAACTAAACGTGAAATTTGACTTTCATGACTATGGAAACCACATGGCGGGATTTCTGAAATTCCTCCATAAAGTAAGTAAAGACCTGTAGCGCTATGACTAAAATAATCAGATACACCATATTATGCCTTTTGTGCATGTCGGTTTGCGTGGCATGCAAAAAGCATAGTGATATGAATATTGAACCCACGCGGTTCAACATCACATTCGACACAATTCGCGCCACGTCAGCCATCGTCAGCATCAGCCCCGAAAACAAAAACGCGCATTACATCGTCGACATACTGCCCTATTGGGACTATAACGACGATGTAGAACTTGTGCATAAGAGCGACCAAGAAATCATTGACTATGAGGCCAAATCGCTCTTGCTGGTCTATGAAGACCACCTGCAAAACGACCCCGAAGCCAGCTTCAGCGACATATTTCTCTATTCAGGTCAGAGAACCCTCAGGCACGAACATCTCTCCAGCGACTACGAGTACGAGTATGTCGTGATGCAAGTCAACCCCTCAACGCGGCAACTCATAGGAGACGTCATACGCATACCTTTCACGACTCCCAAAATCGTAGAGTCGGACATACAATTCGATGCCGAACTGTCAGGGTCAAAAATCATCATCAAACCCTCAAACAACGACCCCTATCTGGTTATCATAGACCGTGCGGAAAATGTTTACCGCGACTCCACCGAGCCGGAACAATTTGTCATCGACGCCGTAAGGCTCTTCGAAGACTATGGCTTCATAGAATCCATGATATGCCGCGGCCAGAGCGAGATAGAGTGCAACGATATGATAGAAAACGAAGTTTACGCTGTCATCGCCGTGGGCTACAACGGCGAGATAAATTCCCGCAACGTGGTATTCCAATGTGCCTATATTAACGGTCAGCTACAGTGGAAAATGTGGTAATCATAGTGCTTTCTCTGCTCTTCTCCGCGCTCTTCTCGGGCATGGAGATAGCCTTCGTGTCAAGCAACAAACTGCTGCTGCAACTCGATAAGAGCGACAACTCGCTCACTTCCGATATCATATCCATCTTCTACGACCATCCACAAATATACATATCAACAATTCTTGTCGGCAACAATATATGCCTTGTTGTATTCAGTATCAAGATGGCAGACCTGCTTGCACCCTATCTTGCGCCCATTACCCAAGGTCACGACCTGCTGTTGGCATTTATCCAATCGCTCATAGCAACCATTATCGTGCTTTTTATGGGCGAATATATCCCCAAGTCCATCTTTCACAGCAATGCTAACCTCTGTCTGCGGATCTTTGCCCCGCTGCTGTTGCCGATATATGCCGTGCTATACCCCGTGGCAATGTTCGTGACATGGCTGTCAATACTGATAATGAAAATCTTTGGAGTCAAAGACCGCAACAACAGCAGCCAATTTACTTTCACGCGAGCCGATTTCAACTATCTGCTGCAGGAAACTCTTGACACCGATACCGAGCAACACAACATAGAACCTGAAGTCAAGATATTGCAGAATGCGCTGGACCTGACCAACGTAAAACTGCGGGAATGTTATGTGCCCCGAACCGATATAACAGCCATGCCGGTAACAGCATCTGCCTCGGAACTCATCAAAGCCTTCGTACAGTCAGGGCACAGCAAAATAGTGGTCTATGCCGATGATATTGATAATATCGTGGGATATATCCATAGCAACGAAATGTTCAATCACCGCGATGAGTGGCAAAAGCATATAGTGCAGATGCCGATAGTGCCGGAAAGCATGGCGGCACAAAAACTTATGCAACTATTTCTGCGCAAAAAGAAAAGTATGGCTATCGTGGTCGATGAATTCGGAGGTACGGCAGGAATCATAACCCTTGAAGACATCATGGAAGAGATATTCGGTGACATACAGGATGAGCATGACGCCGAGGTCATAACAGCCAAGCAGGTATCGGACAACGAATACCTCGTGTCAGGAAGGATGCCGGTGGACGAATTCAACGAGAAATTCGCACTCAAACTGCCCGAAAGCGATAACTACGAAACATTGGCGGGACTCATATTGCATCAATGCGCACGATTTCCGAAAATAAACGAACAACTGACGATAAATCTCAACGAAGATATGAGCGAAGGCAAAAAAATTAAAGTGCAATGCCTGAAAATCACCAATAATCGCATAGAATTGGTAAAAATTACCACTTAATTTTGCTCACGTCAGAAAAAAAAACTACCTTTGCAATCCAAATTGTGCTCCTTAGGCAACACATCTGTGTCATGGGACAATTGTAATAAACGAAATAGTTAAATAATTAAATACTTAAATATCAAAATACAATGGCAATTTTAGGTCGAATTCGTGCTCGCGGCATACTGCTCATTGTGGTAGTGGGATTGGCGATGCTCGCGTTCATTATCGGCGACTTCCTGAATTCAGGAGCTACCTTCTTTCATTCAATGAATAGCAATGTCGCCAGCGTCAACGGAAAAAAGGTTGACGCCATGAAGTATCAGGCGGCTATAGAGCAGCTTACCGATGTTTATAAAATTGAGTACGGGCGCAATGATGTCAACGAAGACATGATGGCGCAAATACGCACTCAAGTCTGGGAGTCAACAATCAGCGAAATGCTTCTTGAGGAAGAGGCTGACAAATTGGGACTTACAGTGACTGACGCCGAACTTTCGGATCACATCATTGGTAATAACGTTCACCCCATAATCATGCAGCGTCGCGCTTTCGCTGACCAGTCGGGGCGTTTCAATAAGCAAGTGCTCATCAACTTCCTCTCCAACCTTGAGCAGGCAGGTGACAACGACCAAATGGCACAAGCTAAGTCTTACTATATGTTCTGGGAAAATATGGTGCGCACTGATTTGCTCCAAAGCAAATATCTTGCCCTGTTATCCAAAGCGGTAGTAGCCAACTCACTTGAAGCCAAAGCTGCCTACGACGCGCGTCTGACAAGCAACGACGTAGAATATGTCCTATATCCCTATTATCAATTAGCGGATAGCACATTCTCCGTCGCAGATAGCGAAATCAAAGAGCGCTACAAGAAACAGCTCAAGAGTTATGCCCAAGAACCATATCGCAGCGTAGCCTACGTGCGCTATGAGAAGCAACCATCGCAGGCTGACTTCCAAGAGACCGAGAAATTCATCAATAACCTCAAGGCGGAATTTGACACCACAAGCAATGTTGCCGAACTCGTGACATATAATTCCGATGTGCCATATCTTGGCACCAATTATTCGGAAACAACGATACCCGCAGACCTCAAGGACTTCGCTTTCAACGGTAAAGTGGGCGACGTAACCCCCGTGACACTCGTAGGCGATATCTATCGCACGGCGCGTATCATGCAGACAGGTATTATGAGTCCTGACTCTGTAAAACTGGCGCACATATATCTCGCCCAGGTGGACTCCGTGCGTGCTGACAGCATCATGACAGCCGTGAATAAAGGCGCCGATTGGGGAGAACTGGCAAAACAATATTCAGCCGACACACAATCAGCAGCCAACAATGGTGAACTAGGATGGTTCGAAGAAAACAGTCTTGACGGAGAAATAGGAGAACAAGCTTTCACGCTACCCGAAAAGCAGATGTTCCTTTTCAATAACGGGCAAGGTCTGCAGATTATTCGTATTCAGGAGCGTACACCACTGCGCCAGAAAGTTAAAGTGGCTATTTTGGAGCGCAAGGTGGCACCGTCAAGCCGCACCATAGCCGACACCTATAACGAGGCTAAGAAACTCGCCGCGGCTTCTAAGACAACAGAACAATTCAACGAAGAAGCCCAAAAAGCCGGTAAGAGCGTATTACCTGCGGTCAATGTGGTTCAAGGTTCAGAAAAAGTAGGCAACCTGCGTCAAAGCAGACCGGTAGTGCGTTGGGCTTTCCAAGCCAAAGAAGGAGATGTGTCCGACGTGTTTGAATGTGACGACGTGATAGTTGTTGCCACATTGGTAAAAGCTTCTGACGAAGACCACCGTTCTCTTGATGACGTCAAAGATGAATTGCGCACAGAAATCATACGCGACAAGAAAGCCGACAAAATGATTGCCGAAATCAATGGCAAATCAGTGGAGCAAGTGGCTCAAATGCTCAATGCAGAAATAGATACCGTAGAAAACGTAAATGCGGCATCGTACTACTTCGGCGGAGCAGGAATGGAACCTGCGGTGATTGGTAAAGCATCAACACTCAAGCAGGATGAAACATCGGCACCCGTCAAGGGTGAGAAAGGTGTCTATGTACTACATGACATAGCGCAGCACGAAAATGCCGTAGCACCTTTCGACGCAAAAACCGAAATCAACCAAATCAATATGCGTACAATGTACGCCTTGCCACAGCAAGCCATTGAAACACTCAAACAAAAAGCGGAAATAGAGGATAAGAGACTTAAACTCTATTAATCATTGCGTGACATTATTAGCCTCTGCGGCAAAACTATGCTGCGGAGGCTAATTTTTACTATCTTATGACATAGCGTTATTTCGTTGTTTTTCACGTTGTTATCATGGAATGGTTATATAATCTTTTTTTTCATCAGTCGGTAGCCCATACGATACTAATCTATTCGTTAGTTATCACTATCGGTTTTCAGCTCGGCAAGCTTAAGATAGGCACTTTTTCGCTCGGAGTGACTTTTGTCCTTTTTGTGGGTATTGCCGCTGCGCATTTCGGACTGGTAGTGGATCCATCGCAACTTAATTTTGTCAAGGAGTTCGGACTGATAATTTTCATATTCTGCCTCGGATTGCAGGTAGGTCCCGGCTTCTTTAGCTATTTCAAAAAGGACGGTTCTAAGTTCAACATGCTTGCCGTGCTGCTTGTTTTTCTTGGCGTTGCGACAACCATAGGTATCTGCTATGCTCTGCAAGGTCACTTGTCGTTGCCGATGGCTGTCGGTGTCATGTCAGGAGCCGTAACCAATACCCCGGGACTCGGTGCGGCACAGGAAACATTACGCATTATCGGCAATAACGAACCCATAGCTCTGGGATATGCCGTGGCATACCCCTTGGGAGTAATAGCCGTGCTAATGGCCATGTGGCTCGCGAAAATAGTCTTCCGTATTGATATCGACAATGAAAACTCGCTCGCAGAACAAAAAGCTCACAGAGCCGAAGAGCAACCCAATAACATCACCATACGTATCACCAACCACTCCATTGACGGCAAAACGGTGCTCGAATGCAAACGCCTCATAGGACGCCAATTCATCATCAGCCGCATGCAGCGCACCAATGAAGAAGCGGCAATACCGGCAGGCAATACAATACTTCATATTGACGACCAAATACGCGTCGTTTGCACATCACACGACCAAGAAGCCATACTCGCATTTTTCGGTGAGCAGATTATCGTGCAGTGGGAGAAGAAAAACTCGCAACTCGTGAGTCGCAGGATAGTAATCACACAGGGCAATATAAACGGCAAAACCATAGGTTCACTGCATTTGCGTACTACCTACGGCCTAAACATAACCCGTGTTAACCGTTCCGGCATTGACCTATTGGCAAGTCCTGACCTCGTGCTGCAAGTCGGAGACCGCGTGATGGTTGTTGGAGAACTCGAGGCTATCAACAAAGTCGAGAAACTCCTCGGTAATACCCTCAAACGCCTTGACAATCCGCATATCATAACCCTCTTCCTCGGTATCTTCCTCGGCATAATTGTTGGCAGCATTCCCATCTACTTCCCCAATGCTCCCATGCCGGCAAAACTCGGTCTTGCAGGAGGACCGCTCATAGTGGCGATACTAATAGGACGATTCGGATATAAACTACACCTTATCACTTATACCACACAATCTGCCAACCTCATGCTCCGCGAGGTAGGTATCAGCCTGTTCCTGGCCTCGGTAGGACTCGCCTCAGGCGGACAGTTCGTTGAAACGGTATTCTCGGCACAAGGACTTTTGTGGATCACGGCAGGAGCCGTGATAACATTCCTGCCGTCATTCCTCACTATTGTTGTGGCGCGCCTAACCATGAAACTTAACTTCCTTACTATCATGGGGATCGTCGCCGGAGCATGCACTAATCCCACGGCACTGGCTTACGCTTCATCACAAGCCAATAACGACCAACCGGCAATAGCATACTCTACAGTGTATCCGCTAACGATGTTTCTCAGAATTATTTGCGCACAGTTTATGATACTTTTGCTTATGTAGTACCTATAAAAATTTATTCATTATGAAAACTATTGACCAAAAAACATTTTGCCTGACATTGCCCGACAGTTGGGGAGTTTTGTCAGAATCAGAAAACGAAGCATTGGTGTACAAAGGAAGCAAAATCACCGATTCTTTAAGCAATCCCTCACTCAATATCACCATTAAAGACTTTGAAGGCATGAGTTTAGATGAGATACTCAAACTGATGGTTGACGAGATGGGCGTAACACTTGTTGACGATATTACTATCGAGGGGCAAGCATGTAAGGCCTTTACTCTTACTGAAGACGGAGAAGAGTCGCTCGGACTGCTATACAATAGGAGTGCCGATGGCAAGGATGTGAAAGATAGTTTTGCCATTATATTCTTCATTCACACCACACAACATGACGAAGAAGCAATAGGTATTGTAAAGTCGATAGTTTTCAAATAAAACAATATCGCGGACAATCTGCTCATCAACTATATATTTTTTTGCGTTTTGTTTGCTTCTTCGATTTTTTTTCGTACATTTGCGTTATAAACGTAAAAATACAATTTTAACTATATTAAAAACATAAAGTTATGAAAAAATCTTTTCTCCTTTACGGCGTCTATATGATGCTGTTAGCAGGTCTTGTTTTTGCCGGTTGTAAGAAAGACAATGACAAAGACGAACCCACCACAGACCCGTCTATTGAGACAACCGACCCCACTGACGACCCCACTGACGACCCCACTGATGACCCCTCGGTAGGTCCAAGCATAGACACCAGCAAGGAATTCTACATCAAAGGTAAATACTTCTTTGGCGATGGATATAATATGGGTAACGAGGATTTTGAACTCTTCTTTGGTGAAGACCACATAGCTGTCATCACCAGCTATGGCGAAGACCCATTGTCGATGACATGGCAACTTGACGGCACCAATCTCACGCTGTCATACAAGGATGCTCACCTGCTTTATGGAGAGAGCATCACTGCCGAATGTCAGATTGTTAACAGAAACAATGTGACCATAGTCCTTTCAGGCGATTCTCCTCATCCTAACCGCAAAGGCGCTTATTCCATCACCCTCAAAATACAGAGCGACTCGCAAGAAAATATCATAAAAAGTTTCCTCACCCGCTCTCAAGGCTGGAAATCTACTCCCGGAAATTGGAAGACCAACATGGGTTGGGGAAACGGCGCCGTGTTGGCCAATTTCAGCGCTAACGGCACTGGCGTTATGACGCACGCCGGCGAAATACCGCTGCAATTCAACTGGACATTGGTAAGCCCATTCCGTAACGATGTGAAAATCACAGCAACAAACCTCAACAGCATGTTCCCCGAAACAGACTACTATGGCTCACATAAAACTTCATGGTGGTGGGGTACGGAGTTTATGTGCTCTTTCTACCTCTATGACAATAAAATTTGGCTGAAACGCGTCGATGAAGGTCAAGGATATACCGCTTACCTGAATTAATCAGTCAATGCCTTTCAAGATTTACTATTTTCTTATTTTGATATTTTACTACTTATTTGACCATTTAATAATTGAGTAATTCAGATTTCCTGAAACTATCAAGTCAGGACTCGCGACTGCGGGTCCTGACTTTTTGTCTTTTTGCCATCCTTCGTTTACCCTTCAAATAATTCGCTAATAAAAAAATGAACTGAAAATCGGATTGTAGTCAAAAATTTAAATCTTTTTTTGGGGATTATGTTCCAAAAAGTTGCGTAATTAAAAAAAAACTATTACCTTTGCAAGCCTTTGGTACCTTTGCCGAGTGGTTAGGCGCCAGTCTGCAAAACTGGTTACAGCGGTTCGATTCCGCTAGGTACCTCATGAGTGCTGACGACATTAATGACGTCAGCGCTTTTTATTTACCTCCAAATTTGCTCATTTACCGAGAACTTTGTAAATTTGCATAATAGAACGAATTGGAGCGGAAATTCGATTTCCCGATGTCTCGATTAATAGATATTTCGTTATTCCGATAAATCGATATTTCGATTAATAGATATTTCGTTATTCCGATAAATCGATATTTCGAAAAATCGATGTCTCGATTAATAGATATTTCATTATTCCGATAAATCGATATTCCGATAAATCAAAGAATCGAACTCCCAATAATTAAATAATAAAATAATTAAATAAAAAAATAAAATGGCATCACAAGAAGAAGTTTTCAAAAAATTAGTTGCTCATTGTAAGGAATATGGTTTTGTATTCCCCTCAAGTGAGATTTA
>DGSV01000001.1:6616-8960 GCA_002394025.1 Bacteroidales bacterium UBA4353 | reverse complement strand
TGCGGAAATATTGCAAATTTTTCTTTTAGGCATGTCAGTACAAATAAATAAATGGCTAAATAACAAAATAAATTGTCAAATAGTAAATAGTAAAATAGTAAATAGTCAATGAATCTTTGTTCTAAAACAGTTGTTTTATAAAGTCGAGGAATGTTTGTTTCCATTGGCGACTTTCGTTTGTGCCTTTTTTGTCTGACGCCCCGAAACCGTGACCTCCTGTACGATACTGCACATAAGTGTGTTTTATGCCTAAGGCAGTGAGTGCGGAATCGAGCAGTTCACTATTTTGATATTTCACCACAGGGTCATCGATACAGTTGATGAGCAGCGTAGGCGGACAGTGATGTTTAATATGTTTTTCGATGGATAGGGAGTCACGCATTGTTTTGTTGAACTGCCTCCAGACCCCGAGTGCTCCTCGCTGAGTGCGGCGGTGGACATATCGCTTGTCGGACATGGTGACTACGGGATAGAGTGCCACGAGGAATGCCGGTTTTGGTACTATGATATGACGTCCCGTGGCATAGTTGCCAGCCATCATGCTTAGGTGCCCTCCAGCCGAAAAGCCCATGACACCGATTTTCAGAGTGTCGATGCCATATAGTTCAGCATTATCACGCACACAGACCAGCATATCTTCTACATCCTCAAGCATATCGGGATATTTATGGCCTATGCCCAGTATCCTGAAGCCGGTAACGTATGCCGCCACTGAGGCCACGCGGTAGTGAAGCACAAATGCCGTAATACCGCAGCTTTGCAGCCACAACCCGACATCTCTGCCTTCGCTATTATTATCGAGCCATGAGTAACTGCCGCCCGGACATACCACGACGGCAATGCCCGTATTGATGCTGTCGGGAGCGGAATAGACATCGTAGCGCAAAGTGCGGGACTTTGCTGACAAACAGACTAATAAAGTACATAGCAATATTATACAGCGACGTTTCATGGAACAACGAGTAGTAGCGAGGCGACAGACATCGCCAATAGCACTGCCGGCGCTATGTCAATGATTTGTTGCTTGAATGAATAGCCGGCACGATAATGCAGTGCTATCATCTGTATTAGGCAACCGACGTATGCCGCTACCACATAGCCCCATAGCAATGCTCTAATGCCCAGTGGTATGCCTATCACCACGGCTAAGGCTATGAGGAACTTTCGCAGTAGTTCAAGCGTAAAAGTCAACCGTGACAGTCCCTTGACATTGAGAGCATTAGTTATCAACAGCGATAGAGCTGACGGCACGAAGGCTACGCATAACAGTCGGAAGTAGGGCACGGACGGCAGCCATTGTTCTCCGAATAGCAGTAGGCACGCGTGGCGGGCAATAACGGCGAGCAACACCAACACGGGCATCATGAACAAATTCGCGCGCCGCAACAGCGTGCCTAATATTGCGCTAAAACGCTCATCGTCATGCCGCAAAGAGGCAAGCAGGTTATAGGTAGTACTCTCAAGTATTGCCATCAGGCTGAACGACGCCGTGTCAGCCTGCTTATGGGCATGAGTATATTGTCCGGCTTGGTATAACGGAAAGAAACGTGCTATGACGAAAAGATAGATATTACTAAACACGGCATTGAGTAAGCCCGAAAAGGCTATTGGTAGCGAGAAACGCAATGTGTCGCGCAGTATATTCCATGATGGTTTTGCGATATGCCATCGTGGTGCCACGATATTGAATCCCACAGCCCGAGAGGCATGATATGTCATCTGCTGTGCCACCAGCGCCCATACTCCGGAACCATTGAACGCCGCCACCATTGCCGTAGCGACACTCACGGCACACGACAACAAATTCACGGCAGCGATAACATCAAAACGGAACGCCATCTGGAGGCGCGTGTGCGGAACTATATATAAGGCATTGAAAAACAGGCTCAAAAACAATATGCGTATAATGGCGGAAAGCTGAGTGATACCCATCGCCACGGCTATCATCGGAGCTGAGATATAGGCGATAGCGTAAAACAAAATCGCCAAGGCGCTATTGGCTAACAAGATGGTGGTGAAATGTCTGTCATCGGCACCACGCTCCCGAGCTAACGCCTTACCCATGCCACAATCGACAAAAACATACGCTATAGCGCTGAAAAGCATCACACTGCCCATGAGTCCGAAATCGTCGGGGGTGAGCAGGCGAGCCAAAAGTATGCTCACAAGGAATTGGAGCACCGACTGACCTATACGGTCGGCACCACTCCACAAAAACATCTGCCCTAACCTTTTATGCATACTGATTAACATCAAACGGGATTACTACGCAAAATTACTTAATTTTTTCGCGCCGGCAAATGATATCGAAAAAAAAAGTTAGTCTATAAAAAAACGCGCAAGT
>DGSV01000001.1:0-6560 GCA_002394025.1 Bacteroidales bacterium UBA4353 | reverse complement strand
CAAGCCGCTAATATTAGCGGCTTGCGTGTTGTCTAACGAGGACTCGAACCTCGACTGGCTGAACCAAAATCAGATGTGCTACCATTACACCATTAGACAAGTTGCATTACCCTTTCGGAAAATGCGACTGCAAAGTTACGATAATTTTTCGTAATAGCAAAATTTTACGGTACTTTTTTTTCTGACATTATCATGGTCCCCGGAATTATTTGGGTTCCATGATAACTTCGAGTACGTTACCGGCATCAAGCAGTTGGCGTGCCATGTCGCGAACGTCTTGCTCGTTGACCAACTCAAGAACGGGCAGATAATGTTTGAGGTAGTTTTCACTGCGCCCTTCTATGTAGTAGCGATAAAGGATAGTATTGAGCCAGAAACGGTTTTTCTCGAGGTTTTGTTCATAATCCTTACGCAGGTTCTGTTTCGACTTTTCGAGTTCCTCGGCGATAGGCGCTCCGTTGGCGACGCGTTCCAATTCTTCATGTATGATAGCCAAAAGTTTGTCTTCAAGTTTAGGATCGGTATCGAACTGCATATATAGTTCGGCGAGTTGGTAGTTTTTGTCAACGCCGCCTCCTACTCCCACACCGTATGAGCCACCTTCGCGTTCACGAATGCTCTCGAGGTACATGGCATCGAGGCAATCGCTTAGCAGACGCAGCGTCAGGCGGTTGCGTATCTCATAGCGAGCCGGCATGGAATAGACGATGAGGTTTGATGCGGTGCGTGTTGACATCTCGGCACTGAAGCGATTAGTAATCTTACCCTTAGGCATACGATTGGAGCGTGCTATAAACTGCTCGGCAGCAACGGATGTATTAGTCTTCAGACTTCCAATCCACTGATTGATAAGGCTTAGCGTTGTTTCATCAGCATTGATATTGCCTACGAAGAAGAATGTGAAATCCTTGGGGTTGGCAAAACGTTGGCGATAGAGTTCGAGAGCGCGATTTTGGTTTACCTTATCAAGAGTAGCTTGATTGAGCAACATCACGCGCGGGCTCCAATTGCCCATAGCCATCTGCAGGCTATCGGAGAATATGGCTTTGGGATTAGCGTCCTTGTTGGCAACCACGGTACGCATCATACTCATCATGGCGTCAAAAGCCTCATCATCCTGACGGGGCGATGTGAAATAGAGATAGATAAGTTGCAGCAGTGTCTCGAAGTCTTTCACGGAAGACATACCTTTGATTTCTTCCGAGTCATCGTCAATATCAGCTGCTATTGACAATGTTTTGCCTGCGAGAAGTTTTGTGAGTTGTGTGGCGCTATGCTCGCCTATGCCATTGGTTTCCACGATGTCGGGAGCAAAAGAAGCATTAATGACGTCATTATCCTCAACTTGGGAGAGTCCGCCTATGCTAAATGCGCGGAATAGTATCTCATCATCGCTGAAAGTGGTGGGTTTAATGACTACCTTGATACCATTGCGAAGCGTTATCTCCGTGGTTTTCATGTCAAGACTATGATGTATATCCTTTTTGGGACGTATTTTTTTGCCTGCACGAGGTTTTTGGGAGACAAGTGGTATATCGAGTTTTTCTTCCTTGGGAGCCTCTATTTCCAGCGCCGCCATGCCTTTGAGTTGTGCCATAACTTCCGCGTCGGTTGGCAGTTCGATACCATCTTTTTGCATACCCATGATGGTTACTATTCTGTTCTCGTCAGTAATAAAGTGCTTAATCGCCTCATTGACAACCTCTACGGGTATTTGTGGCATCACTGCCTTTGCTATCTGCAATTCCATTTCTTCTCCCAAAGCCGGTGCGCCGTCAAGGAAGTGGCGGATATATTGGCTTGTGAGATCCGAGTTTTTTTGTTTGGCACGTTCGTTATATGTTTTCTCTATATCGTTGAGCAAGTCAAGTTTAGCTCTTTCCAGTTCCGAAGATGTTATGCCGTAGCGTTTGAGGCGTTCAATTTCTGTGAGCATGAGTTGCAGCGCCTCTTTTTCCTTGCCTGTTTTGGCTACCACCTGCATTGCAAACTCGTCATCCATCTTCGTGGCACGGTATTCATATCCGCCTTCTCCTTGTATCACAGGGCAGTCGGCTTTCTGCGTCAGTTCCTCAAAACGATATCCTATCACTTGTTCGATGATATCCGTCAACAATGTCGCGGTATATCCTTGCGGTGTTTGCAATGCGTCATGAGGCGTAGCGTCAGAGACACATTCGAATTGCAGCAATGAGTATGAAGCCTCGGGGTCCGACACAACCGCCACGATAGGTTCGGTATGTCTGCCATAACTATATATGGGACGTTCGCCACGATTGGCGCGCTGCGGAATATCCTGCCACAGCTCCTTGATTTTGTTCTCCACATAGTCAACATCCACATCACCGACTACGATTATGCCCTGCAAGTCAGGACCGTACCACTTTTTATAGTAAGCCCGCAGAGTGTCGTAAGGGAAGTTATTGATAATTGCCGTGTCGCCTATCACGTCGCGCACGGCATATCGACTGCCGGCATATTTTATCTTATTGCTTTTAGCCCACATACGGCGGAAAGCCGATGAGCGCGTACGCCACTCTTCGCGAATCACACCGCGTTCAGAGTCTATTTCTTCATCGATGAGCGATATCTTGCCCGACCAGTCATGCATCACCAACAGAGCGCTATCTATCACGCCTTGACGCATTGTAGGCACATTGCTCAAGCGATACACCGTTTCGTCGATAGAAGTATATGCATTGATATCACCGCCGAAACTCAAACCTTGACTTTTGAAATATTCGATGATTTCCTTTCCGTCGAAATTCGCTGTGCCGTTGAAAGCCATGTGCTCAAGGAAGTGGGCGAGACCGTTTTGACTATCTTCTTCGAGTACGGCACCTACCTTCTGGGCGATATGGAACTCGGCGCGGTTCTTAGGCTGTTCGTTATGTCGGATATAGTACGTCAGACCATTGTCCAACACGCCATAACGCACTGCCGGATCAAGATTGGGGTTCATCAAAGGCGCCTCTTGCGCGCTAACAATGGTAGCCACAAAAACGCAAAATAATAAGAATGCTTTTTTCATTATATATACTTGATTTTAATTTTATTTTAAGGATTGTCTTGTTCATATTTTCGTACCGCCTCGCGCCATTCATCGGAAATATGCATGGTCTGTCGTGTGTCGAAGTCATAGCCTACCATAACCACCTTGCATGTTGATTTTACCAATCCCTTGGAACGGTCGATGAGTTGCTGATAAAGCGTAAAACTCTTGTTACCGATATGGTCTATGCGCGTCTGCACGGCAAGGTCATCATTGAGAAACACGGGTTCTATATAGTCCGTTTCTATATGCGCTACCACAACTCCTGTATTCTGTGGGTCTATCTTACGACCGAATAGCGCCTCGAAATAGGCTATTTTGCCTAAATCATAGAACGCCATATATGTACCATTATTGACGTGCCCGAGAGCATCGGTATCATTGAAACGAAGTTGTATGGGAATGGTATGCATCTTTTGATTGCGTGCTGGTAAATTGATGTTAGCCACTGTGCTTTGCGGACTGCCTATTGGCAATCACTTCTCAGTTGGAAGGATAGGCGGCACGCAGTGCCTGATGAGTGGAATACACTTGTTATCGGGAACCGCGTGCTGTTTTTTTTAGGCGGGAGAGTTTTCCTCCGGGGCATCATCCATAGGGGTGGTATCCACCGGGGTAGTATCAGCCTGCTTATTTTCTGAAGCGGCATTCTCGGCTATTATCTCGTCGGAGCGTGATTTCCACTGCCGCTCGCCGAAGATATTAACGAGGTCTTCGGAATAAATTACTTCACGGTCGATAAGCAGCTGCGCAAGTTGGTGATGACCTTCGGCATGCTCTGTAAGGATCTGCTTAGCCCTCATGAACTGCTCATCTATAATATTTTGCACTTCCTTATCTATTATCTCTGCCGTCTTTTCGGAATAAGGTTTGGTAAAGCCATATTCTGATTGCCCTGTAGAGTCATAATAACTCAAATTCGGTATTTTAGGGCTCATACCATAATATACCACCATAGAGTATGCTCGTTTTGTAACCCTTTCGAGGTCGTTAAGAGCCCCCGTGGATGTTTGGTTGAGGAATAGCTCTTCAGCGGCTCTGCCCCCAAGCGTGGCGCACATCTCATCGAGTAGGTGTTCACGTATCACCAGTTGTCGCTCTTCGGGCAGATACCAAGCCGCTCCGAGGGCTTCGCCACGGGGCACTATGGTAACTTTGACGAGAGGATTAGCGTATTGCAGGAACCAACTGATAGTGGCATGCCCCGCTTCGTGGAAAGCTATGGAGCGTTTCTCTTCGGCGGTAATTATTTTTGTCTTACGTTCCAGACCTCCCACGATACGATCCACGGCAGCCATGAAGTCCTGCTTATCAATAGCCTGTTTGTCGTTCCGCGCCGCTATCAATGCCGCCTCGTTGCAGACATTGGCGATATCGGCACCGGAAAATCCCGGGGTCTGTTTAGCAAGAAATTCGAGGTCAACATCCTGCGACATTTTGAGGTTCTTGGTATGCACCTTGAATATGTCGCGGCGTTCGGTAATATCTGGCAGTTCGACGTGTATCTGTCTGTCGAAACGTCCTGCCCGCAGCAGCGCCGGATCAAGTATCTCGGCACGGTTGGTAGCGGCAAGAATTATCACACCGCTATTGGAGCCGAAGCCATCCATCTCGGTTAGCAGTTGGTTGAGAGTACTCTCACGTTCATCATTGGCACCGGTAGCGAGATTTTTGCCTCGGGCACGTCCCACGGCATCTATCTCATCGATAAAGACTATGCATGGTGCTTTCTCCTTTGCCTGACGGAAGAGGTCACGGACGCGACTGGCGCCCACGCCGACGAACATCTCCACAAAATCAGAGCCCGACATTGAGAAGAAAGGCACATTAGCTTCGCCGGCTACCGCCTTGGCAAGCAATGTCTTACCAGTCCCGGGAGGGCCTACCAACAAGGCTCCTTTAGGTATCTTACCACCTAATACGGTATATTTCTGGGGATTTTTCAGAAAACTGACTATCTCTTCCACTTCTTCCTTGGCGCCCTGCAAACCGGCAACGTCAGCAAAAGTTACCTGCTGTTCGGCGGAGTCCTTATCAAAAAGTTTTGCCTTGGACTTGCCAACGCCGAACATACCACCCTCGCCGCCCATCATACGACGATTCATGTAGAAAATGAAAAATATGAACAGCATGAAGGGCAACACATTGATCAGGAACAGATAGACGTAATTACTATGCTCCTTATACTCTACTTTGCCCGAGAACTGGTTTTCGGTGAGGAACTTAGCTACCTCATCCACCGACGGTGCCGTGACCTCAATGGTATTACGCTTGGCAGTGGCAGCTTCCTGACCGAGCACTGCAACTACAGCACTGTCACGCAGGGAAACTTCAACAGTCTTGTCGGACATGACAACGACTTTTTCGACCTGATCTTTACGCACCATCTGCTGGAAATCGCTGTAAGCGAAGTCCTGAGGCATAGTAAATGTGGTCTTGTCACTGAAAAAATAGGCTACGAATAAGAACGAGAGAACAGCAATATATATCCACGAAACGTTGAATTTCGGGTCCTTGTTGGGTTTGTTAGGCTTTCGCGAATTCTCGTTAGGCTTATAAGTCTGATTCATAAGATAATAGAAAATATGTTAATATTCGTCGGGCAATTCCGTAATCTTGGCGTCATTCCACAGATGTTCAATATCATAGAAATCACGTTGTTCGCGCATGAATATATGCACTATGATATTTCCGTAATCCATGGCTACCCATAGACTATTATCAAGCCCGTCAACGGCAAATGGTTTCACGCCTTCGTGCTCGCGCACATATTCGCGCACCGAACGTTCGAGGGCTCCTACTTGTATGTTGCTATCGCCCTGGCAAATAACAAAATATTCACATGGCGCATCTTCAAGCTCGCGCATATCTACAACGGCTATGCGATGACCTTTAAGGTCTCGCATACCATCTACTATTGATTGTACTAATTTATCCATCAAGATTATTTACTATTTTAATATTTACTATTTTAATATTTATTATTTGACAATTTACTATTTGACAATTTGTTTGGTTATTTGGATATTTGGATTGGTGTTTTTGGTTTTTTCTACCCTTCTATCACTCCCTTGAGTGTAGCCGCTGTCGCCTCGGTAATTTTCACCATGACACGATCGCCTATGCGCACCTGTCCGCGTGGAAAAATGACAACCTTGTTTTGTGACGTGCGTCCATAAAGTTCTTCCCTACTGCGTTTCGAGAAACCTTCGACAAGCACTTCATATACCGAACCGATATCTTTCTTATGACTTTCGAGCGATAGTTCGTTTTGCAGCGCTATGATTTCATTGAGCCGACGTATCTTGACATCTTCAGGGACATCATCAGGCAAGTGTTTGCTGGCAAATGTTCCGGGGCGTTCAGAGTAGCGAAACATGAAAGCCATATCGAAAGCCGCTTCACGCATCAACGACAGTGTCTGCTGATGGTCTTGCTCTGTTTCACCACTGAAGCCACAAAAGACATCGGTGCCTATACTCGCTTCCGGCACTATGCGACGTATCGC
>DGSV01000126.1:19901-26083 GCA_002394025.1 Bacteroidales bacterium UBA4353 | reverse complement strand
CTCGGCTTCTTCCGCATCTGGGAGATGCCCAAGAGCGCCGTATGGGGACTGACAGGATGCTTCTCACCGGCACTGCCATACACCATTGACGAACTGCGCGAAAAAGGCATACAACTCAGCGAAGACAGAATGCTCAGACCATACATACGCCCATGGTTCATACAGCAGATGTTCGGCGACAGATGGATGCAAGTCAAAGAAACATTCTTCGAAGATAGCGGCTATGAAATGTTGCGCTTCCGCGAGCAGTTTGACACACAGCGCAAGGTTGAAGCCTATTTCAAAGAACACAACCTCAATGACGACGAAAGCCTGTATATCCGTAATTGCCTCTACGAACTCCATTGCGAAGTGCTGTTCGTGCGCGACATTCACGACCCCAACCGCCTGCATCCGCGTATCTCCATGATGCAAAGCCGTACATACAAAGAATTGTCGGATTACGACAAATGGCTGCTCAGCCAACTCTATAACGACTTCTTCTACCACAGGCATAACGACTTCTGGAAACAGTCGGCAATGCGCAAACTGCCAACTCTGGTATCTTCCACGGATATGCTCGTATGCGGTGAAGACCTCGGTATGGTGCCGGAATGTGTGCCTGACGTGATGCATGCCCTGCAGATCCTCTCGCTGGAAATACAACGTATGCCCAAGAACCCGCGCATAGAATTCGGACACCCCAACGACGCGCCATACCTCTCTGTATGCACCACAGGCACCCACGACACCAACCCGCTAAGAGCCTGGTGGGAAGAAGACCGCGGACGCACACAGCGCTACTACAACTACGTGATGGGCTGGTGGGGCGAAGCTCCGGAACATTGCACACCGGAAATAGCAGAAGCTATCGTCAAGCAGCATATCTACAGCCCCGCCATGTGGGTCATACTGCCACTGCAGGATTGGCTCGCGGTAAACGGCAGGGTACGCCTACAGGACCCCAACGCGGAACGTATCAACGTACCGGACAATCCCGACAACTTCTGGTGCTATCGCATGCACCTCACGCTCGAAGACCTTGTGGCTGACAAAGACTTTACACGTCAGATGTATGAACTGATAGATATCAGAAGATAAATCAATAATACTCATTTATACCAACAAGAGCCGACACACGTGTGCCGGCTCTTGTTGGTATAAATGAGTTCCTATAAGTCGAGATGCAGGCGGAAACGCACACCCCAAGTTGGCGAAGAATGGTCAGAACGGTTAGTGAGACGCCATACAAACAGCAAATCAGCAACACTAAGGATATTACCTATGCCAAAGCCCGCCTCAGCATAAGGCTTTTTCATTTCCTGATAATCGACAGGAAAGGGTATGACGTCGGCATGATGCTGTTTGAGAGTGCCGTACGCGGCTTTGAAAACTATCAACTCACGGAGTTTGAGACGATTGATACCCGGAATAACATTAAATAACAAGCCCTGCATATTCCATAGTACATGCAACTCAGCATAGGTATCCGCAGTATAATGAAAATTATTGAGCAACGTAAGTCGATAGCGGTCAAAGGAATATGTCTCGTTGCCATAGAAGGCATTGAGCAGAGGATATGGCACCGCACCTATTATCCTGCCCACCTGCAGGGCATAATGTATCCTGCCCGCCATTCCGGCCGAGATATTTTGCTGCAAAGTGGCATGAAGCCGGGCGTAAACCCTGTAGCGCTGACTACAAAGCTGATACAATCCCAATTCAGCACCGAGGCTGATAACAGGTTTCTTGCCATATAAGTAGATACGCTGTTGATGTATGCGCAACTTACGGTCGTCAAAACTGAAACGCATGGAAAGCAAGGCAGTATGATGGTTAAAATATTCATACTGACCATATTTATGATACACATACAATCCCTCGTCATCGAATGCACCCATTGCCGTCTGACCGATATTGAGTTCCGCATTAAGCTCGATGTTAGGTGTGATGTCGTGCATGGTATAGAGCGTAACATGGCGGTGTGGATTATAATCAGCAGTCTTTGCCATGAAATTGAGTAGTGAAGTAGTCAAATCTCCAAAACCTCGCCCACGGCGATTTTCAAGCAGAAAATACTGAAAAGTATGCTGCCCTATGCGACCATAGTCGTCAGTGACCCTGACACCGACAAGATGACGCAACTCTGTGGGAGTCTGGTACTGCACATAGGCGCTATACTTCCAACCGCGGTCGCGAAATCCGTAAGCAACATAACCACCTATTACCCAATCCCTCATCAAACGCTCACTGGTGCGAAGCGGTATGCCGATACGAAAACGCTCCTGCTTATTAAAAGAAAACAACTGAAAGATATCACCAACATCAACATAACCTGCCGGCATGTGATATGTGAGCAATGTAGTGCCGGCAAATGACAAAAAACGCATGAAACGTGTCTTGCTGATACTGAGGATTACGCTATCGGTAGCATTAGCGAACTTCTCATCGGTGGTGTCTGACGGCAAGATATCAGAATTATGCACCAGGCGCGAGCGGGCATACAAGGTCGGTATTTTGCGGAACGCGCTATCCTTGTGCATAACAAAATCAAGAAGCATCTGGCGACGCTCATCGGTTATGCTTCCGTCGGCAAAAGTTTGCGACAAACTCAGCTGCCTGACAATATTGATATTGGCGGTAGATGGAATTGAGGCACTAAGCGACGTAATCTTACACTTTGCCGAATCAATCAGAACTTCGCCGTTGAACGATAGGGAATATGGATTTTTTGTACGGAAATGGACGGTGTAAATCTTATTGCCATCGACATTATAGGTGCTGTCAGCAAGATAGAAGTTATACCATCTGCGTGCCGTAGGCGATAAGGGATTTGGGCAAGCATTATTACCTATGAGCAACGATTTATCGGTGAAATCGATATTTTGCAATACAGGGGTAAGCAGCGACTCGTAGCGCACAGCTGATAACACCGCCGAGGTAGTATGAGACGGAGTATGATGATAGACAGGAATAAGACTCGTTGTGTCGTCATAATTAGCGAATATCTTCTTCCAGAACTTGCGCTGTGCTAAACCGGCGTCAAGATTATTGATATATGCTGTAGTATATGCCGACGTCGTAGTATGCTTATTCATACCATCAGCCGCGGCACGGAGCAGCAGGTAGGCATCATCATTTCTTTTGGGTAAAACAACAAGTTGGTCGAGCATCTTGGGTTGCGGTCGCAACGAGACATGCAGAGCGGCTTGCTGAAATGGTTTAATACGCACCGTGATCGGTGAATAACCAATAGCGGATATGTCGAGGATATGCGCCGCGCTGTCGGTGCTGGTGAGGATATAAAAACCATCAGCATCTGTTGCCGCACCATCAGTGCTATGACGCAAAACAATATTGGCATTGGCTATCGGCTCACCGGTAGTGCGGTCGGTAATCTGACCAATAACCATAGTTTGCTGCGCCATAGCGCAACTCACACACGCCAATACCAGCAAACAAATGCCGAGTATGCGAACTAAAATATGTGACGTATTGACAACGATAAATCAGTCTGCGCTTACTATCTGCTGCAATTCCTCACCCATGATGTTGAGAAACTGCTTGCAGTAATTGATGAGTTCCTTGGCGCGCCGCGCTCCGGCGGCATATTCTGTCATGGACATAGCGCCCTGACGCTGCATGGTATCAAGCAACTGCTTGAGTTCTGCCATAGCGGCATCGTATTTCTGTTCGTCTTTGCGAGTCATGAGAGTGAACTGTTATACCAATTTTCGAGTTGTTTATTAAAATCCTGGCGATTGAGGGTTTGAGCCCAATGCTTGACCTGCTCGGTCATGGGAACGATATCTATCGTTACTTCGCGCTTTTTGTGAAACAGACAATAACCGGTAAACATCTTGATGATGCTCACAAGCAGTGTGGTGGCAAAAACAGGAGTGCGGTTCTTGCCCTTGCGACTCCAACTGCTACCCCACAAGCCATTGATATGAGCCAGCAGAACTGTCGTGTTATCGGGCAACTGGCGACACACATTATATGCCAACTGACGGTTACCAATCGTTTCGCGACCATCGGTGGTTATATGACCTGAAGGATATACAAGGATATTGTCACCGGCACGAAGAGTATCAAGTATGATGTTATTGAGCCTTTCCGCCTGTTCCACACCATCACGGCTCTTTCTCAAATTGGGCACGGGAACAGCATTAAGCATATTAAGAATACGACTCGTGGCGTCGGTGATGAAGTATGCCTCGTCGACCAGCGGCCGGAGCTGCATGTCATAGAGTTCGGAGAATATGAGCATCGGATCCATAACAGCCTGATGGTTAGGCATGAGCAAATGAGCACCGGGCGTGCGTAAATGCTCAAGACCGGTAAACGTCACATGATAGCGACGGCGCCACAGGATATGGCAGGCATAACATACCATCGGACGACAACGAAGCACAATATACCATGGCACACAGAAAAACACTAATGACGCGAAAAGATAAATATAACGCACCGGCAAAAACCATGTTATCAGGGCAAAAGTGGCACTGGCAAGCAAGATAAAGATAAAGCTCACCTGATTGAAATACGCGAGAATGGTATTGAGTTCCGAACCACGTACAAGACGCTGAATTTCCGCATCAAGAGGTATCTTGAAAAAGCCACAGACAAAAGACATCACAAACATCATCACACCAAAAAACCAAGGACTCATCTTAACAGCGAATATCATGAACAGTAAGAACGATATTCCCCAACCCAGATATGGAACCCAACCAAGCAAAAAATGTTTCTTACCAACATAACCAGCCATCACACAGCCAAGACTGATACCTATCGCCGCGGCGCATAGCGTGAAACCTGTGGTCATGGAATCCATACCAAGAGCCTGCTGACAATAGATAAGAACAGAAATCTGCACAGTGGCAGCAAGCCACCAAAATACCGACAGAGTGTAAATAATAGGATTAAGACCGGGATATTTCTTTGCTTTTTCATGGCTCTGACGCAAAAATGCGAGAGGATTGACACGGTCGCGGGAATGAGTACGCTCCTCGTTGGCGCGAATAGTCAACGAATGAAGCAAACCAAGAATAGCAAATACCAACAACAGAATATACTGCGTCAATGGCGATGTTGTATCTACCACAACACCGGCTATCACCGTACCCATCAACATAGCAAAGAAAGATATGGACTCCATACCACCCATGCCACGCGACACATCATCAACACCGCCTATCTCACGAACTAAACCATACTTGGCTGGAGAGTAGAGAGATGACTGAAGACCCATCAAAAACAACGCGAGAATTACTACCGCTATGCTCTGATACACAAAACCTAAAATAGCTATCAACACTATCGGCAACTCAACCAACTTGGCAACCTGAACTATACGACGCTTACTGTAATGCTGAGTTAGGCGGCCGGCAAGGGGGGAACAAAAAACATAAGGCAAAACAAGCATGGCAGCGGCAATGCTAACAACCAACGACTGATACTGCTCATCAACCCACTTGATAGCAACAAAACAAGACAATGTCTTAAGAAAATTGTCGTTAATAGTACCCCAAAGATTGGTAAGATATAAAGGATGATAATTATAGGTGTTAGATTTCATGTCACGTAAAATCAGAAATGCAAAATTACGAAATTTTTAACACTTGGGAAAATTTACTTTTTTTCGTACCTTTGCATCATGACAGAAAAAAAACGCTTTATAACCACCGATGCCTCATGTTTAGGAAATCCCGGAATTTTGGAATATCGAGCTGTTTGGGGCGATACACATCAGGTAATATTTAAGCGCGGACCTTTTCGCGACGGAACAAATAACATCGGAGAATTCCTCGCATTGGTGCTCGCACTAATATGGTGCGATAATAATGGCTTGAAAGACACAACCATATACACCGATAGCGTAACAGCAATGGCATGGGTCAGAAAAAAGAAAATAGGAACAAAATTGCAGAGGACAGAACATAATGCAGTGCTGTTCGACGCTATGGCTAAAGCACTTGACTGGCTCAAAACACATGAGTATCACAACTCAATCATAAAATGGGATACGGACAACTGGGGTGAAATACCAGCCGACTACGGCAGAAAATAACAAAAAAATTCCAAAAAAACGAGTAAGCTAGAACAACTAGAATAAATAGAACAACTAGAATAACTAGGAAATCTAGAATAACTAGAACAACTAGAACAACTAGAATAACTAGAAAAACTAGAAAAACTAG
>DGSV01000126.1:0-19833 GCA_002394025.1 Bacteroidales bacterium UBA4353 | reverse complement strand
TAGAAAAACTAGAAAAACTAGAAAACAGGTCATTGGATTTCTTCCAATAACCTGTTTTCTTTTACTATTATTAGCGATGATTTATTTGACAAGATGTAAAGTGTCGGAAGCAATCATCAGTTCCTCATCGGTAGGTATGATACATACCGTGACTTTACTTTCCGGTTTCGAGATAACTATTTCTTCTCCGCGGGTGCCTTTGTTCTTTTCGGTATCAAGCACTACTCCCATAAATTCCAAACCTTTTGTGGACTCTTCACGGCATTGCCACTGATTTTCACCAACACCGCCTGTAAATAGTATTATGTCCACACCACCCATTGCCGCGGCATAGGCTCCGATGTATTTACGAATGCGGTAGAAATACATTGCCAAAGCGAGTTTGGCACGCTCATTACCTGCCTCCACGGCAGCATCAATCTCGCGCATATCACTGCTGACACCAGAAATACCAAGCACACCGGACTTTTTGTTGAGAAGATTACTAACACCTTGTGCATCAAGATGTTCTTTCTCCATCAGAAAACTGATTGCGCCACCATCGACATCTCCGCTACGTGTTCCCATTATAAGACCTTCAAGAGGTGTCAAGCCCATTGATGTATCAACACATTTGCCATGATCTACGGCGGCTATTGAAGCACCGTTACCTATATGGCAGGTGATGATTTTCTTATCTTTAATATCCACACCGAGGAAGTCACATACGCGTTGCGAGACATATCTGTGACTTGTTCCGTGGAAACCATAACGACGTACGCGGTATTTCTCATATAGTTCATAGGGCAAAGCATACATATAAGCGTATGCCGGCATTGTCTGGTGGAATGCCGTGTCAAAAACGCCTACTTGAGGTATGTTTGGCAGTAACTTCGCAACAGCGTCAATACCTTTGCGGTTTGCGGGGTTATGCAGCGGGGCAAGGTCATTGCAAGCCTCGAAAGCCTTGAGAACTTCATCGTTGAGAACTACGGACTCGGCAAAACGTTCGCCACCATGAACCATACGATGACCCACGGCGTCAAGTTCCGTGAGACTCTTCATGGCACCATACTCAGGATGAACCAGAGCGTCAAAAATCATCTGAACGCCTTTGGTATGCTCCGGTATGTCATCTTCAATAATCTTCTTGTCACCATTAGGCAACGTAAGTTTCAAAAAGGCACCCGGCAAACCTATTTTCTCTATTCCGCCCTGGGCCAACACGGAATTATCAGACATATCGAACAGTTTGTACTTTATTGACGAACTGCCACAATTTAATACAAGAATTTTCATGATAAAATTATGATTGTTATTTATTAAAGGCAAGCGGCTACACAGCACTTTTTATACCGGGTAGTCGCTTGTCTTCTATTGTTATTGCATTGTATTAGTAAGATGTACGCTGCACTGCCGCGTAACTTATCTTCAGCGCATAAGCTCTGCGCAATGCCTGCTTGATGTCACCGATGATACCCATGCGAGTGTCTTTGTCGGCCTTGATACTGATGGTCATGAGGTTTTGTTCATCCTCGTCCATAGCCGAACGTTCGCGAACAACATAGTCCTCAATCTGCGACACGTCAGCAAAAGCGTCATCGAGTTGGAGACGGGTCTCCGAACCGAACTGCTTACGGAACTCCTCAGTAGGAGTACCTACATATACATAGCGTGTCAAAGATTTCTTCTCGAGCTTCTGGAGTTCGGTAGCCTCAGGCGGGTGGATGGTAACCTTGTATGTCACCTCTTTCATCGATGTTACTGTCATGAAGAAGAACAGCAACATGAATATGATGTCAGGCAGTGATGATGTATTTATGGCGGGCATTTCTTTTTTGCCGCCGCGACGTATTTTAGCCATTCTTCTTTCCTCCGTAGTTTTTAGGTTCTGCTTCAGATATCTTCTGCGGATAGACTTTTTGTATTGCCTTTTGCTGGTCTTCTTCAAGATCATCATAGAGGTGTCCGAAGCGTTCCATAGCAAGTCTGTTACGCAGTTCGTTATAGGCTGCCACTAACTCATTTTGCACCAATACGTATGCTTGGTACTGAGTGTCAACGTCGTTTTGTACTGATATCACATGGTCCTTAGTGAACGTCATGGTTCCCAGCAGGGGAATTTCCTCTGTCGTCTTTTCAGGCAGGTTAGGGTCATCGGCGGGGTTGTCAATAAACTCTATGGCTTTAGCCCTAAGCTGCGAAACATCAATCTGCTGACCTTGAACGAGAAGTTCATTCTGGCTGTTTATCTTTACGATAAATATGTTGCGCTCCTTGATCTCGTTCTTCTGACTCTTGGCGTCAGGAGGCAGCGGAGGCGGCAGACGACGGGAAAGACCCTGAGAAACATCCATTGACGTGGTCACCAAGAAGAATATGAGCAAGAGGAATGATATGTCAGCCATGGAACTGGCATTAATCTCTTGCATTTTACGTTTCTTTCTTTCGGCCATTGTTTGGTTGTTTTTTTGATTGTTTATTTTTGTATTTTACCGTAAACGGCTCCGCAGATGATAGCGAGCACCGTTATTGCCACGAGGGAATAAATACCGTAGATGATCATGTCTGTGGCTTGAGCCCAGAAGCCCACGTTGTCATGGCCCTCATAGCCGATTATCTTCATTTCTGAAGGATCACCAAGGAACCAGCAGATAACGAATAACAGTACGAACAAAGCCAGAGGGATTAGCGAAAGGCCGGCACCCTTGGGGTCGTTCTTGGCTTTCGAGGCATAGCCGTAGCACACTGCGCACAGCGTCAGAATAACGGCGATTGCCGTAAAGGCATAGCACACATTGAGGAAAGTGTTTGTAAACGCAGGTACAGGAAGTACATCACCACCAACCTCGTGGACGCCGTCGTTACCCCCGAAGAAGAACAGCAGGGAAGCGACTACTGCCACTAACATCAGGCAGTACATCGCATATTTTGGCAATTTTTCTGTTAACATTACTTTTTACTTTTTAGAGGTTAGGGGATGATGCTTATTTTTTCTTGCTGTACTCAGTCACGATGTCAAGAAGGCTGATTGATGCGTCTTCCATTTCGTTAACCAAAGACTCAATCAGAGAGAGGATATAGTTATAGAACAACTGAAGGATAATGGCTACGATAAGTCCCCACAGGGTTGTCAACAGGGCCACCTTGATACCACCGGCAACAACGGTAGCGCTGATGTCACCAACTTGCTGGATTTTATCGAACGCCTCAATCATACCGATAACGGTACCCATAAATCCGAGAGAAGGAGCGATAGAGATGAACAACGTAATCCATGAAAGGTTCTTCTCGAGCAGACCAAGCTGAACACCACCATACGATGACACTGTTTTCTCAACAACATCAAGACCCTCGTCATAGCGGCTTAAACCCTGATAGAATATCGAAGCCACGGGACCGCGAGTGTTGCGGCATACTTCAAGAGCTTTCTCAATACCACCTTCATTGAGGGCATCCTCAACGTTTTTGAGAAGTGTTTTAGTGTTTGTTTTTGAGAGTGTGAGATAAAGAATACGCTCGATGCAGACTGCAAGACCGAGGATCAGCGCCAAAGCCACAAGAGCCATAAAGAAAGCGCCACCTTCGATGAATTTCTGCTTCAGGGCTTTGTGCATACCCTGCTCTGCCGGAGCCTCGGCTTCTGCTACCTCTTCGGCAACAAGAGCTTCGTCATTCTGCTCAACTACCTCCTCTGCGGGAGCCGCGGGAGCGTCTTGAGCTACAACTTGGGTGGGAGCACCGAAATTTACCAGTGCTGCCAATGCAAACAATGCAAATAGTTTTTTCATGTCGTTTAATAAATTTATATTATTTGATTATTGTTTTTCAAGGTCTTAACAATTAATGACCATGCGCCGCAGCGCACTTATCTACACTTTACGGCTTCAAAGTTACTAATTTTTTTTCGTAACAACATAATTATTCTCAAAAAAAATCACTTTTATTGCTACAATCGCGATAAAACAAAAGAAGACCATGTCATCATACACGGTCTTCTTAATGCAGGTTTTCAAATTTGATCATATAGCGCCGCGGCGATTCCAATACTCAACCACGATATATACATCAGATTGAATAAAAAGTCACCTATCAAAAAAAGCGCCATTTTTATTCTCTGTTGGAAGAGCTCTATAAAAATATATCAAGGAACACTTTGCTGTACAATACAAGTAAGTGTTGGGCAAAATCTTGCACAAAAAAAAACTGACAATCTAACGAAATTATTGTAAATGATTGTAATCAATCACTTAAATTCCTAAAACATAAAAAAAGAACCTCGCATGAGGCTCTTTTTTTTTGTAGTTGCATCTGATTGACTTTTTTTAGAACGGCAGGTCGCCTTCTTCATCGGAATCGTTGAATACCGGTGCTGCTGGAGCGTCGGGCGCAGCGGGTGCCGGTTGCTGACTCTGTGCTTGCAGGGGTGCCGGAGCTGTAGCGGCAGGTTGTGGTGCCACAGGAGCTACGGCAGGGGCGGAAGCGGGGGCTACACCACGCTGACAGGCAAAAGCACGAACATCAGTGTACCAACGGCCATTGAATTCGCGACTCTCAAGGTCATAGCTTATGGTGACTTCATCACCTACTTCAAGCTGATTTTGGTCTGCACGCTCGCCGAAAAAGTCGAATTTTACCTTACGGGGATAACTGCCAAATGTTTCAAGCACATACTCCTGCTTTTTCCACGGGTTACCGGCTTTGGACGTACCCTCCTGAAGCGGGAGCTTAAGAATGATTTTTCCTTGAATTTCCATATATGATATTATTTATAGTTACAATTTAGCCTTTATGCTTTCTATCAGGCTCTGATACTCATCGTCGGTGAGATACACTTTCTGCGGATTCATAGTGAAAGTGCCCCCATAATCGGGACCATCGACATATTTGGGCACGAGGTGGAAGTGTACGTGAGCCAATTTATCGGCATAAGCTCCGATGTTTATCTTCTCGGCATTGAGAGCTTCCTTCATGGCACGGGTGACGCGTGCCACATCGTCCATCAGACGGTGCATGTCATCAGTAGGCAGTTCATGAAACTCATTCACGTGATCTTTATACGCCACAAGGCAACGACCACGATAGGTCTGCTCACGAAACAAAAACAAGGTGGACACTTCAAGGTCACAGATTTTTATCATCAGCGAATCGGTAGTGTGCTGACAATAGAGGCATGTAGAATTGTCAAAATTCATAATATATGATTTTACGGGTTATTTTATTCAAAAATGTAGCCGCCGTACCAGATTGCTATTTTGCCTTCATCGGTCTTCTCTATCGTAATGCCGTCGGGCACCAACACGGCTTTTGACGCGCTTTCTATGATGAGCGGTGTTTTGTTGTTTTCAGTTTGGCTGATTTGTTTGATGTCGAAGCGGAACGTCAGTGTCCTTGTCTGTCCCTGTTCTTTGATTTCGTGAGTTACGAGCGCCACGTTGTCAGATATTTCTTCCGGGTCTATTTCTGTGTATTCGCTCACCACGTGAAAGAAGGTCTGAAAATCGCCTTTGGGGTATGTCATTCTGCCGCCTGTTTCGTCCGGTCCCTCAACCACGTAGTTGGCAATCGTGATTTCCTCCGTGCCCTCACTGAGGTGGATGGTGCTGTCCTGAAATGTATCTAAAGAATCATGACGCTCTTCGACAAGCGTGCTTTCACTACCTTTAGGAGTACAGCACAGCATAGCCAGACTGGTGAAAACGATGAGAGTTCTCGATATTATATCCATATTTATCATTTGAAGTGTTTGTTCTTTTTATCCCACTGCTCCCTCAAGGCTCACCTGCAGTAGTTTTTGTGCTTCAACGGCGAATTCCATAGGCAACTTCTGTATCACTTCCTTGGCATATCCGTTCACTATAAGCCCTAAGGCATCTTCTTCACTGATACCGCGCTGACGGCAATAGAACAACTGATCGTCGGAAATTTTGGATGTCGTTGCTTCGTGCTCCACTATAGCCGTAGGATTGGCGATTTGCATATCCGGAAAAGTGTGTGCACCGCAGTGGTCAGTAAGCAACAGAGAGTCGCATTGCGAGTAGTTGCGGCAACCTGTGGCGCCCTTGGTTACGCGCACCAGTCCGCGATAGGAGTTCTGACTGCTGCCCGCTGAAATACCTTTGCTGATGATGCGGCTATGGGTGTTATTGCCGATATGTATCATCTTTGTTCCGGTATCAGCCTGCTGAAAATTATTGGTCAAAGCCACAGAATAGAACTCTGCAGAACTATTGTCACCTTTTAGCACACACGAAGGGTACTTCCATGTTATCGCCGAGCCTGTCTCAACTTGTGTCCAACTCAAACGCGAATTCTCGCCGGCACACAAACCACGCTTAGTGACGAAATTATATATCCCACCCTTACCATTCTTGTCACCGGGATACCAGTTTTGAACCGTGCTGTATTTAACTTCGGCGTCGCGCATCACAACGATTTCCACTATCGCGGCATGCAGCTGATTTTCATCACGCATAGGCGCTGTGCAACCCTCCAGATACGACACATAAGACCCTTCGTCAGCCACTATCAGCGTACGCTCAAACTGGCCGGTACCCATAGCATTGATACGAAAATAGGTACTCAACTCCATCGGACAACGCACACCCTTGGGAATATAAACAAAAGAACCATCAGAAAATACGGCGCTATTCAATGCCGCGAAAAAATTGTCGGAAGGTGGAACCACAGAGCCCAAATACTTACGCACCAAATCAGGATATTCACGCACAGCCTCAGATATCGGGCAAAAGATAATGCCCTTCTTTGCCAACGTATCACGGAATGTCGTCTTGACCGACGTTGAGTCCATCACGGCATCTACCGCCATGCCGGCAAGAGCGTTACGCTCCTCCAGAGGTATGCCTAACTTGTCAAAAGTTTTGAGCAACTCGGGATCTATCTCATCCTCGCTTTTAGGAGCTGTACGGCGAGGCGCGGCATAGTAGGATATCGACTGAAAATCAATATCGGGTATGTCAAGATGCGCCCAGCGGGGCATAGTCATGCTGACCCATTTGCGGTACGCTTTAACGCGAAATTCAAGCAACCACGACGGCTCTTGCTTCTTGGCGGACAGGGCGCGGACGACATCCTCGTTAATCCCGCGGGGAAAAATATCGGTCTCAATGTCGGTCGTAAAACCGTATTTGTAGTCCTCAGAAGTTATATTTTGTAGAATATTGTCCATAATTTGAGTACAAAGTTAAGAAAAATAACTCATATTAAACTTTTTTAGAAAAATTTGTTTAACTTTGCAGTGTTTTATTCCAAATCAATAGTTTTTTGCACTATTTTGTGCTACCACCCGAAATTTACGAAAAGGCCTCTCCAACGATGAAAAACTGTAAAGTCATAATACTAATCACCCTGCTGTCATCTTTTTCGCTTTTCAGTGTAAAAGCAAATGCTAGTGACGTCAACAACTTTTTGGGTTTCTGGCTATCAGGAGCTTATTCCACAATGCTTCATAATGTTGACATGGTTCATAACGAATTTGGCGGTGCCGCGGAACTAGGCTTTACGTATGAGTTACAACATCGTCACCTGCTTTTCAACCTCGGTGTGGGCTATACTTATCAAAACACAGGCATTAACGTACCTGACTTCAGCTATAGTCAGGGAACCTTTGAGGCTCCGCTATACGACAGCGAAGGTGATGCCCTGATTTATAACTATAACGTTTCCAACCGTATAGAGCGTATTGGAGCGCACTACGTACCCATACAACTCATGCTCGGTGGACAGTTCGGAAAATTCTATTTCCTGGCAGGTGGCAAATTCCGATTGGCGATATCAGCCTCCACAAAAGTCAAGTCCGACATCACTACTACCGGTACATACCCACAGTTCATTGATGACTTCGCAAATATGTATAACCACGCTTTCTTCGACCATAAACCTTTTGAGAGCAAAGGAACTACATCGCTCAATCACTGCGCAGCGTTGTCAGTGGAAATTGGTTGGAGACTAGGCATGAAGTCAACACGAGAGACAGGCTTTGACGCCCCCAAAGACGGAAAAGCACGCTATCGACTCGGATTTTTCGCCGACTACGGACTGCTCAATATTCACCGCAACAGGGAAGAACCGGCACTCTACGTTGCCGATGACTTCATGAGCCTCTATCAGGCCAACCCTAACCTTGACCTCAATTCAGTTGTCAATATGAACCATAGTTTCAATACATCACGTTTCAACGATAGCAAGGTCAATAACCTATTCGTAGGTATCAAGTTCACCATGCTGTTCGCTCTGCCACATCGCGGACCTTGCATACATTGCGATGACTATTGAGCAGCATCAAACATCGACACACATACAGCAAAAAATAATTGTGTAGGCGCAACATCAGACCCAAATCTGAGTTGCGCTGTTTTTTGCGCTATACTTCACATAATGATTTGTTAGGCAAACCAAAAAAAATTTTTTTGGTAGTTAGCTTAATGTGTTCTTTAATTATTAATGTATTCTTAGAGATTTTTTTCTTAATTTTGCACAGCAAATAAACATATATGTCATGCATAATACAATCCTTGGTATAGAGTCGTCATGCGACGACACCTCAGCCGCAGTCATTCGCGACGGCATACTGTTGAGTAATGTCACTGCCAGTCAGTCGGTACATGAAGCATTTGGAGGTGTCGTACCGGAATTGGCATCCCGGGCTCACCAGCAAAATATCATTCCCGTAGTATCAGAAGCTATCCGCCGTGCCGGCATCGACAAAAAGGAGCTATCCGCCGTAGCATTCACGCGAGGTCCCGGACTTCTCGGCTCACTGCTCGTGGGAGTCTCATTCGCTAAAGGTCTGGCACAAGCGCTGAACATAAAAATGATTGAAGTCAACCACCTGCAAGCTCATGTTCTGGCACATTTCGTGTCTGAAGGATTACGGGAAGAACGACACCCGAAATTCCCATTCCTATGCCTACTGGTTTCCGGCGGCAACTCGCAGATATTGCTCGTAAAAAACTATAACGACATGACAATAATCGGGCAAACAATAGATGACGCTGCCGGAGAAGCTTTCGATAAATGCGCTAAAGTTATGGGGCTGCCTTATCCGGGAGGACCTCATATCGACAAACTCGCGCAACAGGGTGACGAACTACGCTTCACATTCGCAAAACCGCAGCTCAAAGGTTACGACTACAGCTTCAGCGGACTTAAGACCAGTTTCCTCTACTTCCTACGCGATGAAATAGCCAAAAATCCCGATTTCATCGAAGAAAATAAGGCTGACCTCTGTGCCTCACTGCAAAAAACGGTCATAGACATACTCATGAAAAAAGTGCGTCGCGCCGCGGAAGATTACAACATACATCATGTTGCTCTCGCCGGAGGCGTATCTGCCAATAGCGGACTGCGGCAAGCATTCACAGACTATGGATTACAGTCAGGAAAAGAAATATACATACCAAAATTTTCGTTCACAACGGATAACGCCGCAATGGTGGCACAAGCCGGTTACTTCAAATTTCTTGACGGCATTTTTTGTGACTTCAACGTGGCTCCTTACGCCCGCGTATCAGTATGAAAAACATAGCAGTAATACTCGCCGCCGGTTCCTCATCACGCTTTGGAGGAGATGTGCCGAAACAATTCCGACTCATGGACGACGGACTCACAGTGCTTGACCATAGCCTAAAGACCTTTAACAGGCACGAGGGTATCGATGAGATATGCGTGGTATGTCACGAAGCATACCGCGCAACCACACAAGAGATATGCCGTAAATACGGAAAAGTCAAGCATATAGTCATCGGAGGCAAAGAACGCATTGATAGTACCCGGGCGGCTTTGACTTGCACCGGCAACGACGACACACTACTCATACATGACGCTGCACGGCCTTTTATAACACACGATGTCATAACGCGCTGCATCAATGCCATGCAACAAGGCTTTGCGGCAGGGACGGCAATTGCGGCTACTGATACTATCTGGAAAGCTGGAAACAACGATTTCATCGCAGAAATACCACCTCGGCAAACACTCTATAACGCACAAACACCGCAATGCTTCAAGGGCAAAATCCTCAAAGAAGCATTTGATATTCTCGATAAAAGCAATGCTGTAGCCCACGAACTCATCACCGACGACTGCTCACTGGTAAGACTTTGCTTGCCGCATATCAAAATACGTATCGTCACCGGTGACCCCATAAACAGAAAAATAACATTTCCAAATGATCTCTAACCTGCGCAAACTACAACTCAGGATGCTTGATATCCTGACAGAAATCGACATAGTATGCCGTCGCAATAATATCCGTTATTGGCTCGACTTCGGCACCTTGCTCGGCGCCGTAAGGCACGGAGGCTTTATCCCTTGGGACGACGACCTTGATATCGCTATCCATAATGATGACTATGAACGGTTTATCACCTGCTGCCAACGCGAACTGCCATCGTGGTGCATAGTACAAACACCTGACAACGAACCTGATGCACACATGGGAGGAGGACTGATAAAAATCCGTGACACAAGGTCACTATACTTGCAAGCCGATGACGACCTGCGAGGAAAATACTGCAAAGGAGCTTTCGTGGATTGCTTCAGATATATCAAATATCCTAACATATCAGAACATACATTTACATTTCTCTCAAGACGCATATCGTTCGCTTATAACTTTCTCAACTATAACCCAAAACTCACTCTCAAGAATATCGCTTGCTATTTTGCTTACCCCATATCACTTATGTGGCATCGCGCTGTCATGAAATTGCTGCGCCTCATCCGCGGCGAAGGCTCGCGATGGTTTTCAACTCCTGAGCGATACGTATATGGACTTTTCACCGAAGAAACGGCACTATTTCCTCTCTCACGGATAACTTTCGAGGGCAAATCATTTCCCGCACCTGCTGACCCTGACCGTCGTCTGCGCGATAGTTTCGGCAATTATATGCTCATACCACCACCCGACAAGAGACGCATACACGTTCTCTATTACGATGAAGACATCAGTAATATCACAGTAGAAAACCATTAAACACCACATTATTATGAGCCTACTATTCACCCTGCTCGCCACTCTTTTTCTCAATCCTGTGCTCTACGAGGATTTTTCAGACCCTGACGCAATACGTGTCGGCAATGACTACTACATGACGGCTTCGAGTTTCAACTACATACCCGGACTGCCGATACTTCATAGTCAGGACCTGCAGCATTGGGAACTGATTAACCATGCATTACCATATCGCCTACCGGGTTCAGGCGATTCACTGGATATCAATACTGCGCAGCACGGAAATTTCGTCTGGGCACCAAGCCTGAGATTCCATAACGGAAAATATATGATATACTACGGTGACCCCGACCGCGGCATTTTCCGTGTCACCACCAACGACATACGAGGACATTGGGACGAACCGCAACTGGTCATTGCCGGCAAAGGATTGATAGACCCCTGTCCTCTTTTCGCCAAGAACGGGAAAGTATATCTCGTACATGCCCTTGCCGGAAGCAGGGCTCACCTCAAGAGCGTGCTGCTGCTTACCGAACTCAATGCCGACGGCTCACGAGCAATAACACCAAGTCGCATAATATATGACGGACATTCTGATAACGTGACCTGTGAAGGACCAAAAATCCACGAATTCAACGGATTTTTCTATATCTTTTTTCCCGCGGGAGGCGTACCTGCGGGTTGGCAGGTTGTGGCACGCTCCAAAGATATCTACGGACCTTATCAAACACGAGTCGTCATGCGCCAAGGAAGCACAAAAATCAATGGACCTCACCAAGGAGCATGGGTTGACAATGGAGAGGGAAAACATTTCTTCATACATTTCCAAGATGTGGGACCTCTGGGACGTATCACACATATCCAAAATATGATATGGACCTCGGAGGGATGGCCGGTAATCGGAGAAAGAATCGGTAACGCACAATGTGGACAACCGCAAGAGACAGCTCCCAAAGCCAATGATGGGAAAGCGGAAATCAAAAACAGCATGAAAAACAGCGCTATGGTATTTCAACCTCATAACTGGTCACAATGGCAATGGAACTACAACGTGGATATGCGCTCATGCTTTATCATCGGCGACACTTTGCGTTTGTTCTCTCTGTTCACACCCGGCGAAAACTTATGGCTTTCACGCACTTTATTCACGCGACGCATATCCGGCAATCCCTTGGCATCGCCTTTCGCCAGCTACTACTTCACCCTCGAACTAAACCCGGACACTCGTTATAGCGGAGAACGGGGCGGATGTGTGGTTTTTGGAAAATCTTACGCAGGACTGGTATTAACTAATGATAAAGGTAGCGTGGCGCTGCAATACATCAAATGCGACAATGCCGACAAAGGCTCGGCGGAGCAGAAAAAAACACTGATAGGCTCATTGGTGGATAGGAAAATCAAAGTGCGCGTCAACATATACGATAACCCGCCGGTCCCGGGCAATACTGATCGACAGGTAACAGCCATGTTTCTTTATAGTACCAACGGCGGTATCACATGGCAACAAGCTGATAGCGAACCTTTCAAAGTCCGTGAAGGAGTATGGACAGGAGCACGAATAGCACTCTTCTGCTCGCGAAATGATGACACGAAAAACGATGGCGGATACCTCAATGTTTATCCATAACCATCAAAACACACAAATATGCTGAAAATAAATAACTTTACAAAATATTTGTCAGAAAATAAAAACTTACCATTCAACCAACTTTCTTAGGTATTTTATTTCATTTTTGACACGAAATATGTGACCAAATAGCATATCAACAAACCGAATATGATAAAAAGTACTACGTCCATATTTTTATACGACAAAATAAAAATCTCATAATTCCATCAATATTGTTACAAAGATAATACAAATTGTCTTCATACGCAAGTTTTCAATTTATAATTATTCGGTATAAATAAAAAAAGGAGGATGTATCCAGAAAAACACATCCTCCTTTATATTATGTGTAAAACCCTATTATTTCTTACATGGCTTGATTTGCGGTGATGGCAATCATTTTGATGATGTCATCCACGCAGCAACCACGACTGAGGTCGTTGACGGGTGCTGCAATACCTTGCAGAATAGGACCTACGGCAGCTGCTCCCGAGAATCTCTCAACGAGTTTATAGCCTATATTACCTGCCTGCAAGTCGGGGAATACCAATACATTAGCCTTGCCGGCTACAGGCGAGCCGGGAGCTTTGCTCTGCCCTACCGACGGTATGAGCGACGCGTCGGCTTGCAACTCGCCATCAAGCATAAGGTCCGGAGCCATTTCTTTGGCAAGGCGTGTAGCCTCAACAACTTTGTCAACGAGTTCGTGCTTTGCAGAGCCCTTGGATGAGAAACTGAGCATAGCCACGCGCGGTTCGTAGCCGCATATCTTGCGCGCCGTGTCAGCGGTGGACACTGCTATCTGCGCCAATTCAGCCGCTGTAGGACAGGGGTTTACGGCGCAGTCGGCAAATACGAGCAGACCGTCCTCACCGAGGTGTTTGGCGGGTGTGAACATCAGCAGAGCGCCGGAAACGACAGAGATACCAGGTTTTGTCTTGATAATCTGGAATGCGGGGCGCAGGGTGTTGCCTGTGGTGTTGCGGGCTCCGGCAAGTTCGCCATCAGCATCACCGCTCTTGATCATCAGACAGCCGGTATAAAGAGGGTTCTTGGCGAGGTCGTGAGCCTGCTCAGGGGTCATACCTTTGGCTTTGCGCAACTCGTAGAGAAGGTTGGCATATTGCTCCATCTTGGGGTCTGTGGCAGGGTCGAAAATGACGGCTTTATCGATATGTTCATAGCCTTTTTCTTTTGCCATACCTTTAATAACCGCGGGGTCACCGATAAGTATCAAATCGGCAATGCCTTCTTTGAGAACATAGTTGGCGGCTTCGAGTGTACGAGGTTCATCACCCTCGGGAAGCACGATGCGACGCTTATTCTGCTTTGCGCGCTCAATGATTTGTTGCATTAAATCCATGATAGTAGATATATTTTGAGTTGTTTTGTATTCTATGGCAAAGTTACTAAAAAAAAGTCATAAACAGTGCCTCTTGAAGTATCTGCACGCGATATATATCACCAACAGCGCCGTGGTCATTGTAATCGTCCATGCCAGCACTTCCGTATACCACGGCACCTCAGCGGCTCGGGCTCCGAAAATCAATGGCGCCGTGAGGGGCAAGTAAAGACAGATGTCTGAAAACCAGTGTTGCGGCACATGTATGGCAAACGTTGCGGCATATAAGGCAAACAGCGACAGCAGCGTTATCACCAACGACAAGGCTTGGCTCGCGTTCTCTTGCGATATGTGGACACCCGCTAAAGCAAACAGTGCCGAGTAGAAAAGGTATCCGGCTGCTAACCATACCGTTAGTGGCAAAACATGCTGAACCGGGAAAGTCGTGAAGGGCGCCAGCGCCGCAATCCATATCGCCACCTGCGTAGCAGCCGCCAAGGCTATCGCCGCTATCTGACCCAGCAGTATGCGCGCCGGAGAGAGGCTCTGCAACAAAAGTTCTACGACACGCTCATTGCGCAACACTGACACGGACCTCATAACCTGTATGCCGTAGAAGAACACTAACATATACAGCAACATCGCCACAACCGTTATCATGCCGCCGTATGACGCTTGCTCCTCGCCCAAAACGGCGATTTCATCGGAAAAAATGCCGATTGCGCCACTTGTCAAAAAGCGCTGGCAGCACAACAGCAGAAGAAGTATTAGCGCCGTGATGAACCAGTATGACACGGAGTTCACCCGAAGCCGGTATTCATGTGATATGTAGAGCCACGTCTTCATAGCAAAGCCAAAATGTCGTCTCGGGCGATGTCGCGCACCGGACCGTCGTAATTGACGACTCCGCGCTTGAGCACTATCAATCTGTCGCACATCGCCTCGGCGTCGGGCAAACTGTGCGTTGACATGATTATCGTCGTGCCTTGCGCATTAAGTTCCTTTATCACATCTTGCAGCTGCTTGTGCGCCAAGGGGTCAAGTCCTGAAAACGGCTCGTCGATAACCAGCAGCCGCGGATTATGCGACACGGCAGCTATGAACTGCACCTTGCGCGCCATACCTTTCGACAGCTGCGAGACATGTTTGTCATACCACTGCTCGGCGTCAAGCCGCTGCAGCCACTGCCTCACGCTGTCTTGTGCGGCAGAGGCGCCGAGTCCGTGCAGGCGGGCAAAGAAAACAAGCTGTTCACCAACTTTCCGCTGTTTATAAAGTCCGCACTCTTCGGGCAGATAGCCCACTGATGTCGACAGACTTATCGTCCCGGTATAGTTGTCAATGATGTTGCTGACAATACGCATCAGGGTCGTCTTGCCGGCGCCGTTAGCGCCTATCAGTCCCACCACTTCACCGGCATGCACGCTGAAACTGACATGGCTCAACGCCGCAGTAGCGCCATAGCGCTTTGATATGTCGTGAGCTTGCAGTATCACTGTTGCTGTAATGTATTTAGTTTGTCTTCAAGTTGTAACATCTGGTCACGCAGTTTAGCGGCCTCCACGAAGTTGAGTTCTTTGGCAGCCTGAAGCATATCGCGCCGTGTTTTTTCTATCAGTTTGCTGATTTCCTTAGTATTCATATACTCCACTACCGGATCTGCCGCGATGCTCACTGCTGCGGGTTCTATGTAGGCTTTTTCCTCTGCGGTTCTGATTTCCGCCAATGGGCTGGCTATAGCTTTGCGTATCGCCTGAGGAGTAATACCATGTTCGGCATTATAGCGCATCTGCTTGTCACGACGTCGGTTTGTCTCATCAATGGTCATCTGCATACTCTTGGTGATAGAATCGGCATACATTATCACGGTACCATTAACATGCCTTGCCGCCCTGCCTGCTGTTTGCGTCAGGCTGCGGTAGTTACGCAGGAAGCCCTCCTTATCAGCGTCAAGGATAGCTACAAGACTCACCTCGGGCAGGTCCAGACCCTCACGCAGCAGGTTAACACCTATCAGCACATCATAGATACCGCGCCTGAGGTCTTCCATAATCTGCACACGCTCAAGGGTATCAACATCGCTGTGGATGTAGGCGCAGCGAACACCCATGTCGCGCATATACTGATCTAACTCCTCAGCCATGCGCTTGGTCAAGGTCGTTACCAAAGTTCTCTCGTCACGTTCGGTACGCTGTGCCACTTCTTCTAATAGGTCGTCTATCTGATTAAGACTCGGACGCACTATTATCAGCGGGTCGAGCAGACCTGTAGGACGTATCAATTGGTCCACAACAATGCCATCAGACTTCTCAAGCTCATAGTCCGCAGGCGTGGCGCTGACGAATATCGTCTGAGGTGTCATAGCCTCAAACTCCTCAAACTTAAGAGGTCTGTTATCCTTAGCCGCCGGCAGACGGAAACCATACTCCACAAGATTCTGCTTGCGGCTCTGGTCACCTCCATACATGGCATGCACCTGAGGGATAGTGACATGACTCTCATCAACTACGAGCAAAAAATCCTTTGGAAAAAAGTCCAGTAAACAGAAAGGACGACTGCCTGCCGGGCGACCATCAAAATACCTGCTATAATTCTCTATTCCGGAACAGTAGCCCAGCTCCTGAATCATCTCAAGGTCATAATTCACGCGCTCCTCAAGGCGCTTGGCCTCATAGGTCTTGCCGATAGACTCAAAATAGCGTATCTGCTCGCCAAGGTCGAGACGTATCTGATCCATGGCGCTATTGATACGCTCACGCGTTGTTATGAAATTTCCTGCGGGAAATATCGTATAATCCGTCAAATTCTCAAGCACATGCCCGCTGACAGGTTCAGTGAGCGCTATACTCTCAATCTCATCGCCCCAGAAATCGACACGAAGCACAACATCCTCAGTAGCAAGATAGATATCTACTGCACTGCCGCGAACACGGAAAGTGCCGCGCGACAGGTCTAACTCATTGCGAGTATAAAGACAATTGACAAGCTGACGCAGAAAATCATCACGAACAACAGTCTGACCAACATGTATCTGCATCATACTCTGCGCGAAATCGTCAGGATTACCGACACCATAGAGACATGACACGGAACTGACTACAATCACATCCTCACGTCCTGACACGAGACTTGCGGCAGTGGACAGACGCAACTTCTCTATCTCAGCATTGATAGAAAGGTCCTTTTCGATATAAGTATCTGTGGAAGGTATGTAAGCCTCGGGCTGATAGTAATCATAATAACTCACATAGTACTCCACGGCATTTTTCGGGAAGAAAGATTTGAACTCAGTATAAAGCTGTGCCGCAAGGGTCTTGTTATGACTCAATATCAGCGTAGGCTTACGCACCTGAGCTATCACGTTAGCTATGGTAAACGTCTTGCCCGAACCCGTCACACCAAGCAGGGTCTGCGCGGGAGCACCGCGACGCACACCATCAACAAGCTGACGTATCGCTTCAGGCTGATCGCCGGTGGGACTGTATTTGCTTGTCAGTTCAAAATCCATATTTTACATCAATATTCGTAGACTTGATAATATTAATGCAAAGATACAACAAATTTTGAACTTATCCGGCTCCGGCATAGCAAAAGAACAAGCGCTGACACATCGTGGCGTGCCAGCGCTTGCATTACCATTCGTTAAAACCGAAAACTATATAGTAGAAGTCAGTGACTACTCCGTATCTTCTCATTTCATGATGATCTTTAGCGCCTACGTACTCAGCATTCATGTAATATTCAGCATTATCGGATTTGTAGTTTCCGTTGCTTAACATAGTGGCATTATATTCTTCGGTTAGTTCTGTTATGATGTTTTCTTTTTTGCCCCAAACAGCCATCACAATATTCCTCAAGTATGGTTCATCTACAGGCCTGTAGTCACCGATGACAGGATCGTAACGATCCCCGCTTGTCATCAGATATAAAATTAGAAAATTGCTTCCCTTAACTATTATTTCTTGGTTATTTGTTTCCGTAGTTGCCTGCTTGTCGGAATAGAAATCATATATCTGTTGCTTTGTGGCAGATTGGTTGAGACATAACTGCGGCAGATGGTTATCGCTCTCCAATTTAACAACATTGACACGCACGGAATCTTGTGCACCATTGTATTCTTGGCATTTGACCCTTAGGTATGTTTCGCCGGCACTTCCTGCTGTTACCACGCCATCTTCTGTAACTGTCGCCACCGATATGTCGTCACTATTCCACGTGGCGTTATCTGCGGTGTTATACTCAACATAAAGTTCGCGCGATACGCCTTCCAATAGCGTCAGGTCATGGAGCTTGGCCACGATAGAATCTTTAGGATAATTCACGGGCTTGTTGAAAATCACCATTTCTTTGCCTTTCTCGCACGAGATGAGGACAAGACCAATAAAAATGAATATTTTGAATAGTTTTGAGTTTTTCATGTCAGTTATAGTTTTTATCGCTTAATTGCCATGTATAAAGAGAAAAGTTGTCCTTGAAGTATGTTAGCCCGAGTCCTTTACGCAGTTCCGCTGAACTGCCAAAAGTCAAAATGTCTGTTGGAAAGCCATTCAGGATTTTATCTGAAGAATTAACAAATTTGAGCTCATCACCGGTTGCGACAGGTTCCGGCATATTTGGCAAGGCTAACAATAATTGGTAACTGGCGGTAATTCTTGTTCTGTCCAAACTTTTCAGGTCAATAACCAGACGTAGTGAGTCATCAAGCAGGGTATTGAGAGAACTTATGGCTTTGAACTGCACGTGACATTCCGCCACTTCACCGTTATAGCTATATATATCGCTTGGTTTGTAGTTAACGAGCACGTCAGAAACTATGAAAGGCACTTCTGACTCTTTCAATTCTTCTTCATTTTTGCCAAATTTTTTGCCGTAACGGTCATAATATAGCGTATCACCGACATGATAAGGTAAATAATCCGTAAATATTTCCATCGGAAACACGTCATCGGGATCACTGATATACACCTTTTCCTTCTCGCTACAAGAAGTTAACCCAGCAAGTATCGAAAAGCAGAAGAAACAAATGAGTAATTTAGTAGTTTTCATTGTTTATATATCTCTTAAATTCAAATTAATAATGCAACAATGCTAGCAGGGCCTGTCAAAAAAAATAGCATTGATGAAGCACTTAACCGAGTCGCTAAGGTACGACATTTATTTGGAATTATAAAATGGTTTGTCCCGCTCCCAAATAGCCAACAAATTGGGGGTAAATCGCTCAACCATTAGTAGAGAACTTATATAGGTGTTGAGTACTATTTTGCACACCTGTACCACTCATGGGAGAGAGGAGCCAACGAAAATCTCAACGGATTGGTTAGACAAAACTTTCCTAAAGGATCATCTTTCGAAAACAAAAGCAATGAATTTGTGCAAAGGGTCGTTAACATACTCAACAATAGACCAAGAGAAAGACATAACTTCTCTACGCCTATCGAGGTAATGAATAAACTAATCAATAATTATGAACTTGTTGCATTATAAACTTGAATTCTGCAGTAAATTGGTAAATAGTAAATAGTGAAATAGTAAATGTGTTTTACCCCTCCGCCCTTCGGGCACCTCCCCTTCCTTTGGCAGGGGAGGAGTGTTGGACGCTACTAATTACTAAATTACTCAATGACACAATAAATTGGTAAATAGTAAATTGTCAAATAGTAAATTGTTGTTACCCCTCCGCCCTTCGGGCACCTGACTAAGGTGTTCTTTTGCGCTTCGCTTAAAAGCGTCTGCTGCGCAGCCGAGCGCTGAAAAGCACACTGTGCTTTTCAGCGAAAAATTTGCGGAGATATTGCAAATTTTTCTTCACCCCTTTCTTCGACAGGGGAGGAGTTTTTGACCCGGTAGTGCAAATTACTCAATGACTAAATAACACTATCAATTGTCAAATAGTAAATCGTCAAATAGTAAATGTTTGTAAATTGTCAA
>DGSV01000102.1 GCA_002394025.1 Bacteroidales bacterium UBA4353 | reverse complement strand
GAAACACCGGCAGAGTATAAATACTTCAGAATCATAGGCGGTGATGCGGTAGGCATGAGTACGGTACCTGAAGTTATCGTGGCTAATCACATGGGCATGAAAGTCTTCGGACTGAGCATCATAACGGACCTCGGAGTGGAAGGAAAAATCGTTGAAGTATCGCACGAAGAAGTACAGAAAATAGGCAATGAACGTCAACCGCTAATGACACATATTATCACTGAACTCATTAACTCATAATATTTTATTCGCGTGAATATCACTCATGGATTTTTGGATTTTGCTTAAGCGCTTTGCGCCACCATACAAGAAAGAAATAGCACTGAATATCGTCTTCCACTTCTTGGCGACGATATTCGGTGTATTTTCATTTGCCACGGTAATACCATTACTGCAAATACTTTTTGGAATTAACAACACCGAACTCATCTATCAATCGTGGGATTGGTCTATGCCCATGAGTGATATTTTTAGCGCCATAAAGAACAACATCTTTTTTCAAATCAACGAGCAGATAGGCATCTCAGGAGCTCCGTGGGTTCTATTTCTGCTCGGTATGTTCCTCGTAGGTACGGCGCTCCTCAAAACCGGATCTTCATATCTCGGTACATTTTTCATGATACCTATTCGCACCGGTGTACTTAGGGACCTCAGGCAACAACTCTATGACAAAATCATTAGCCTACCCATGGGCTATTTCACCGAAGAGCACAAGGGAGACATCATGTCACGAATGACAAATGATGTCGTAGAGGTTGAATACTCTCTTATGAGTTCGCTTGACATGATGTTTAAGAACCCTATCATGATAACAATATACATGATTACCCTCTTCAGCATCAGTTGGCAACTCACGCTTTTCGTACTCGTGCTGCTACCAATCGGAGGCGGGATTATCAGCATTATAGGTAGCACTCTCAAGCGCAAATCACTCGAAGGGCAAACTCTCACAGGACAATTGCTCACGCAAATTGAGGAGTCGCTCGGCGGATTACGAATAGTCAAGGCTTTCAATGCAGAAAACAAACTCAGTCAACGCTTTGCAAAACTCAACGAGACAACACGACGCACTTTCAATCGCCTAAACTGGCGCTACGAATTTGCACACCCGACATCGGAATTTCTCGGCACAGCAATGATAGCGATACTGCTCTGGTTCGGAGGTGGACTGATACTGGCTGAAAAAAGTACCATAGATGCCGCGGAATTTATCTACTACCTCATTATTTTCTACTCGATTATCAACCCCGCCAAGGATCTGTCAAGAGCTGTATATAGCATAAGAAAAGGTATGGCGTCTCTTGAGCGTATTGACAAAATTCTCAAAGCGGAAAACTCAATCAAAGATCCTGAAAACCCCACCCCACTCAAGACTTTTGAGCATGAGATAGAATATCATGACGTACACTTCTCCTATAATAATGAACGTGAAGTTATACGAGGAGTAAGCCTTAAGATTTTCAAAGGCAAAACAGTAGCTCTCGTAGGGCAAAGCGGCTCGGGAAAAACAACCATGCTTGACTTGTTGCCACGCTTTTATGACGTACAGCAAGGTGCTGTAACTATTGATGGTATTGACGTACGGGACCTTGCCTCGGCTGACTTGAGGGCCTTGATGGGTAATGTCAATCAAGACCCCATTCTTTTCAACGATACGTTCTTCAATAACATAGCTTTCGGTATGCCCAACGCTACTATGGAACAAGTTGTCGCGGCAGCGAAAATCGCTAATGCTCATGATTTCATCATGCAAACCGAGAATGGCTACAACACCCTTGTCGGTGACCGCGGTTCGCGACTCTCGGGGGGGCAACGCCAACGCATTTCTATAGCAAGAGCAGTGCTCAAAAACCCGCCTATACTGATTCTCGACGAAGCAACATCGGCACTCGATACTGAAAGTGAGAAACTCGTGCAGGAAGCGCTCAACAATCTCATGCAAAACAGAACTACACTGGTTGTGGCGCACAGACTATCGACAATAAAACGCGCTAACCATATATGTGTTATGCACGAAGGTAAAATAGTGGAACAAGGACAGCATGAACAACTTCTTGCATTAAACGGATACTATACAAAACTCTGGCAAATGCAAAAATAATCAACACTCTACACATCATGAACGAAGGACTCATCGGCTCAAGTATCGGACGTGAAATAGCCAAAAACACCACCAAGAAAAAACGCCTCATCATCGCTGCGGTAATCTCTAGCGTGATGTTAGCAATCATACTTTTCGGATGCTACTTGTCCTATAAGGAACAACAGCCTATCGGCGAACCGTTTACTGCGCTATGCGTTTTCAAAGACGCTAAAATATTAAGCAACGCGCAAGGAATTTTCACTGGGGTTGAATTCGATTTCAAAAATATCGAAGATGAAAAATATCACACATATTCTATCACTGAATATTATGACCGCGACGACGTACTGATCAACGGAAAAGAATGCGTAAAAAACAAACTCATAGGAAATTATATCGCGCCGGTGTTTTCATCAAACATCCCCGTTGAGGAAACAGACCCTAACGACATCGGAGTGTCAGTCAAAGGCACACCGATGCTTATCGGAGACACATGCACACTAACGCTCATGCCATATCAATACAAGGAAGAAATCATCGATATCATCGTTAACAAATAGCATACAAAATCATTATCATGAACTACACGGCAAAAACATTAAGCATCATAATCATGATGCTTTTGTTGATGATAAACAACTATGCCATAGGCTCTGACACCATCACTATAGCCCTAACCGGCGACATCATGATGGGCACCACATATCCCGAAATCGCGCTGCCGGCCGACACCGGCAAACACCTCTACAAAGACGTTAAGCCATATCTGCTAAACGCAGACCTCACTTTCGGAAACCTTGAAGGAACACTATGCAATGCCGGAAAATCAACAAAAAAAGCAGGCAAATACAGCTACGCCTTCCGCACCCCGACCACCTTTGCGCCCCGACTCGCCGAAGCAGGATACGACTACCTCAGTATGGCAAACAATCACGCCAACGACTTTGGAGCAGAAGGCATAGCATCAACAGAAAAAAGTCTTGATGGACAAGGCATCGCTTATTCAGGCATTGCAGGGCGGCGCGAATGGGCTGTTGTGGAACGTCGTGGAATACGATTCGGCATTTGCGCTTTCGGACATAACAGCTACACACTCAAGCACAACGACCTGCAGAAAGTCAAACAAATACTCGACACCCTCAAAAGTATGAGCGATATCGTCATCGTCTCGTTCCATGGTGGTGCCGAGGGAAAAGACTATAGCCATCTACCACAAGGCAAAGAAACTTTTCTTGGAGAAGACCGCGGCAGCCTACGCCAGTTCGCGCATTTCTGCATTGACAATGGAGCAGACGTAGTATATGGTCATGGACCGCATATCGTCAGATGCATCGAAGTATATCAAAATCGATTTATAGCTTACAGCCTCGGTAATTTTTGCACGCCCTATGGTGTCAATCTTACGGGAATATCAGGTTATGCTCCGGTTGTTAGTATCAAAATTGACAATACAGGACGATTTATCAATGGTGACATACACTCATTCATACAAATTCGCGGCGCGGGACCAAGAACTGACAACGCGAACGCTGTGGCAAAACAGATGAAATCACTCAGCGAAGTCGATGTTCCCAACAGTCAAGCGAAAATAGACTCAATCGGACACATAACATATAAATAATATCAAAGACATACAACAAAACAATCATCCATTAGACGCGATTCTAATGGATGATTGTTTTGTAATGCAATTCTCTCGTTATCACATTGCCGCAAGGTGGACGTCGCGGAAGCCGAGAAAATAGAGGATGCTATCCAAGCCTGTCGTGGAAATCGCCTGACGGGCATTGGCCTTGACTTTAGGTTTGGCATGAAATGCGATGCCTAGTCCCGCGAGTCCAAGCATAGGCAAGTCGTTAGCGCCGTCACCTACTGCTATAACCTGCTCTAACTCGATATGTTCCATTTGCGCTATTAAACCTAACAACTCTGCTTTGCGTTTGCCATCAACGATGTCACCGATGTAACGTCCCGTGAGTTTGCCGTCAACGACTTCCAGATTATTGGCATACAAATAGTCTATACCAAACCTTTCTTTGATAGGCTTACCCGCAAATGTAAAACCACCCGAGAGCACTGCAATCTTGAAGCCACAACGTTTGAGCACCGTCAGTAGCCTTTCAGCACCATCCTGCAAAGGAGTGTTGGCAGCAACCTCATCGAGCACAGAAGCGTCAAGTCCTTTAAGCAATGCCACACGACGTGTGAAACTTTCCTTGAAATCTATCTCTCCACGCATAGCGCTCAGGGTTATTTCTTTGACCTTATCCCCTACTCCGGCACGCTCTGCCAATTCGTCTATGCATTCAGATTTTGTCAATGTCGAGTCCATATCAAGGCATATCAGGCGGCGATTACGGCGATACATATCGTCTTTCTGGAACGATATATCAACACCCTCTTCTGATGATATTTCCATGAATTTCGCCGATAGAGCATTTTTGTCCTTCAGTTCACCGCGCACAGAAAGTTCTATACAGGAACGCGCCTGATTTTCATCAGTGATATTAAGCGACGGACGCCCGGTGAGACGTTTTATGCTATCGATATTAAGCCCCCGCTCTGCCAGAGCTTCAGTAACAAGTCCTACTTGCCGTGCCATAATACGATGCCCTAGCAGAGTAACGACATAACGACTCTTACCCTGACGAGACACCCAAGCCGAATAGTCAGCCTCACTAACGGGTGTAAAACGCACCTGCATCTGGAGTTCAGTGCACTTGAAAAGCACTTCTTTTAGCATATCGCCACTACTACTTTCCTCGCTGATACTAAACATGATACCAAGCGAAAGTTGATGCTGTAGATTAGCTTGTGCTATATCAAGAATCGTTACGTCATACTTACCGAGAATTGTCGTTACTGCGGTCGTTACACCCGGGCGGTCCTGACCAAAGATATTCAAGAGAATTATTTCCATAGTGTTAGATTTTTGTTTCATCAGCAAAGGTACAATTTTTTTTGAAATGTCAATAATAAATCGTAATTTTGCATATATAATAATCCACAATATACATGAGTACATTAAGAGAACATATTGAGGCGCTTCGCAATCAGATTGAGGCGCTTACAGCTAATAACGCCGAAGAAGTGGAAGCTCTTCGCATTCGTTTCTTGAGCAAGAAAGGTGAAATCACGAACCTCTTCAATGAGTTCAAGACCGTCAGCAATGATGAAAAGCGCGAGCTTGGTCAGCTCCTTAACCAGTTGAAGAACAACACACAGGAGCGTATTAACCATCTACGAGACACCTTTGCCGGAGTGCAACGCCAAGCTGATAAAGAGGACCTCACTCGCACCCCTGAGCCCATTGCTTTGGGAACGAGACATCCGCTGATGATTGTCCGTAACGAGATTATTGACATCTTCTCGCACATAGGTTTCACGGTTGCTGAAGGCCCTGAAGTCGAGGATGACTGGCACGTATTTAGTTCTCTCAACTTCGCCCCGGAGCACCCCGCACGCGATATGCAGGACACATTTTTTATTGAGAAAGACCATGATGACGTCACCAAAGACGTGCTCCTGCGCACCCATACCAGTAGTGTGCAGACACGCGTCATGACGAGCCAAAAACCACCTATTCGTGTACTATGTCCCGGACGAGTATATCGCAACGAAGCCATTTCGGCACGCGCGCACTGCTTCTTCCATCAGGTAGAAGGACTATACGTGGACAAAAACGTATCTTTCGCGGACCTCAAACAGGCACTCATGTATTTCGCCAAAGAAATGTTCGGCGATGACACCAAGATACGCCTCCGCCCAAGCTATTTCCCGTTCACGGAGCCCAGTGCCGAGATGGATATCTCCTGTAACATCTGTCGAGGCGAAGGTTGCGCATTCTGTAAAGGTTCGGGATGGGTGGAAATTCTCGGATGCGGTATGGTGGATCCAAATGTACTTGAGGCTTGTGGCATCGATAGTAAAGAATATACAGGTTATGCCTTTGGAATGGGAGTGGAACGTATAACAAATCTCAAATATAGAGTTAAAGACCTGCGACTATTTTCAGAAAACGACATACGATTCCTACAACAATTCCAAAGCTGCTAAATCATGCCCATAAACTTCACACACCTCCACGTACATACACAATATTCCGTGCTTGATGGTATGTCAAAAATTCCTGACTTGGTGAATACCGCCATTAGTATGGGAATGAACGCCATAGCCATCACTGATCATGGCAATATGTTCGGTGCTAAGGATTTCCTTGACTATGTTAAGAAAATTAACGGCAAAGCAAAAAAAGCCGTAAAGGAGTGTGAAGAACAGATAGCCAAATGCCAAGAGAGCAGCAAACTTGATGAGCTACGACAGAAACTTGACGAACTCAAAGCCCAAGCTGATGCCTATGTTCCCTTCAAGCCCATTGTCGGCGTGGAGGCTTATTGCGCCCGACGGACGCGTTTCGACAAGGACAAGGACTTCAAAGCCTTCAACCCACGCAGCGGCAAACAAGACATAGTTGACAAAAGCGGCTATCACCTCATTATTTTAGCAAAGAATAACATAGGCTATCATAACCTATGCAAAATAGTATCGGCGTCATACATTGATGGCTATTATTTCCGCCCGCGTATTGACCGCCAGCTTCTTGAGCAGTACCACGAAGGACTCATTGTTTGTTCCGCATGCCTCGGCGGCGAACTGCCACAACTCATCATGGCAGGTAAAATCAACGAAGCGGAAGCGACGATAAGATGGTACAAAAAGATATTCGGTGACGACTACTACATAGAGCTGCAACGTCATCAAACCACAGACCCTCAGGGTGACAAAGAAGTATTTCAGCGTCAGCAGGAAGTCAATCCCGTGTTGATAGACTTGGCTCGCCAGACTGGCACAAAAATCATCGCAAGCAACGACGTACACTTTGTTCGCAAAGATGACGCCACTGCACACGACATACTCATCTGCCTTAATACCGGTAATAAACTCACAGATGCCAACCGCATGCACTATACTCGCGAGGAATGGCTCAAAAAACCGGAAATGATGGCACAGATATTCAGCGACATACCGGAAGCCATCAGCAACACGCAGGAAATTGTCAACAAAGTGGAGATTTATGACATTGACTCCCAGCCTATCATGCCCATGTTTGATATCCCTGCTGATTTCGGCACTGTAGAACTCTACAAGCAGAAATTTACCGAACAGGACCTCTTCGATGAGTTTACGCGTGACGAGCACGGCAACGTTGTGATGAGCGAGGAGGCGGCACAAAAGAAAATCAAAGTGCTTGGTGGCTATGACAAACTCTACCGCATAAAACTCGAAGCCGATTATCTCAACAAACTCACATGGCAAGGCGCCAAAGAGCGCTATGGCGAAGAACTGAACGATGAGTTGAAAGAACGCATTATCTTTGAGCTCCATATCATGAAGACCATGG
>DGSV01000008.1 GCA_002394025.1 Bacteroidales bacterium UBA4353 | reverse complement strand
TACTCTGTCATACGGATTTTCGGCTGACTCCGTTTGTGCGGCATGAAAAGTGAGCATTGGGATGCAGTCACAACCTTGGAACCCTGAGAATAGTTTTCCGCACAAAATTATACTTTTGTTTTCAAAAAACTCGAGTACAAACCAGTACACTTCTGGCACATATTAGTCCATTTCAACTTCGCCCTCTCAAGTACAGACATAAAAAAAGCGTGAAACACATTTGTTTTCACGCTAATCTGAGGCTTTCGCATTGCCCGAACCAAGGTAGAAAACACCTGATGCCCCACGCTCTGATATAGAATATCCGCCCACCACTTTTGAAAATGTGGCATCAGGATATAATATACCCACGAAGGACGTCTAATGTTACTGTTGCGACCTTGGTTGTTGAAAGTTTTGCGAAATTTCAGATTAGTCGCGAAACAGCGTCAATAAACGCCATAATTATGTCTTTTTGCCGGAATTGTCTTCCGACACCGCAAATTTAATAAAACTTTTTCAAACAGCAAGATGTCATATTAATCATAGTTCGCTAATCATTGTTATTACCATACCAACTCTTTTGAGAGATTTTGAGAGAATGTTTAGTAGGCAGTAATGGTAGCAATAATGGCTATTCAGAAAAATTGCAAAGTATAGCAAAAATTCCGCACATAGGCAAATTATTTGCGATTTGCCTAATAAGCCCATGTATTGATGCGGAATGTATAATGTATATATTGTGGAATAGTATGGTTTTAAGTTTTTTTTTGCTGATAGTGTATCTCAGGTGCGATTATGCTATCTGAGGTCGTTGATTTCGGCGTTGGGGAATTTCGTTTTGTCGAAGTTGAAAATTTTGGCATCAACTTTCTGGCCCGTTTTTACGCCGCTGAATTTGATTTCCATATAACTGCCTTTGTTGGTGGTGAGCACCAATCGCGCCGGTACATTACTGACCTTGTTGATATATACGGTGAGGCATTTGAGGTCGGCGAATTTATCTTTTGGGTAGAATTCTATGACATGAAAGTCCTGAAGTTTTTCTGTAACGGAAAAGATTATATTACAATTTTTGCGGTATGTATCTATCAGCGCGAAAGGGTTAAGTTGTTGAGCCTCTTCGGTTGTTGGTGTGGTGAGTGTAACTTCTTGGTCGTCAGTGCTGTAGTTCCATTGCGTTGTGCCGTCGAAGCCTATTTTGCCTTGCTGCATGTCTATCAGCAGCTTATTGCCGAGCATGGTGGCTTTGCCACGGAACACAATCATCTCGGTTTTGGGAGATTGTTGCGATGATATGACATAGTTAGCCGTTACGGCTCCCGAAGCGAGTTTCTGCGACATCTTGTCGAGCACGGCAGCCGGTTTTTGCGCCATTGTCAGGGCGAGGCTTATGAATAGTAGCGTTATTGTTAGCAGTGATTTTCTCATGTTTGATATTGCTTGTTTTGCCATAGTGACGGCAAATAGCGTACCAAAAAAAATATTAGCGGTATGTGTCTCCTTGTTCGACGCTGAAGTCGATCACCGCGCAGTATTTATGGTCAATATGCGTATTGATGGCTACTCCCGCGGCGTGATAGTCCGCCCTGAGGAGTATTTTGCGGTGTCCGAGTGATTGTACGCCATCATCTATCAACAGCCTCATCACGATGTCGCGCCCGCTGTCGTAGCCGTAGTCGCAACATTCGGCGTCATGAATTTTCTTGCATGATATTCTGTTATGTCCTTCCAGACCATTCTCGCCCATTTCCTTTGCCCAACAGCGGGCGGCGATAATCATTTTGTTGCTTACCGTAACAGGTTCTACAGGTGTTGCGCTATAAAGGGTGTTAATCAAAGATGTTACGTAGTCGTTGTCAGTGTAATCCACTTCGACCTGCGCGAATTTTTTTGGATACATACGAGCGAGATTGATGTAGAGTATTACCTGTTTTTCCTGCTCCGTTAAGTAGGGACATTGAGCGGCTGTATTGGCATTGTATATCTCTTCTTGCGCCCATTGTGAGCTGATGGCAATGCTTTGTTTGACAGGTGTTTCGCTTGTCGAGTAAGTATATCCTAATGCTCGTGAGAATGCCGTGAAGTAGCAATGGCTGTTGTAGTTGCTATCAGAGAAAGTGGCAGTTATCGCCGCGGATTTGTATCGTGGGTCAAAGACGCACTCTCTGAAAAAGGAAGACTTGGCAAAACGTTGATTTATCACTAATTTAGCGTCGGCTGGTCCAAAAAAGTAAGCCCACGAGAGTTGTTTCAGATTATCCTTGTTGACATGGCTTGTTGTCATGTATTCTTTTGCTGTTTGTCGTAAAGCATTGATGGCGTCGTGGCTTATGGATAGCGGTTCGCAACTTTGTGCGCTATTCATGGCGTTGAGTACTTCAGGGTCTGTAATCTCGCTGAGTTCCACAAGGGCGTATTTTTGCGGATACATACGCGCAAGATTTACGTATAGCAATGCCTCTTTTTCGAGTTCAGTGAGGTAGGGACAATGAGCCGCGGTGTTGGCACGGAATAATTCCTCATCACTCCAGTCTTGAGCGAAAATGCTGATTGATAGGACGCTAAAAAAGCAAAAAATATGTAGTTTCATGGCATGGTTTGTTACAGTCCGAGTTTGAGGTCTTTGCGTGAGCATATTACGCATTTGCCTTTGGTTTTGAAGCCCAGCAGAAGTGTGAGTTTCACGCCGGCGAAGATGTTGTGCGCCGTGTGTCCTTTGGCGTCTTGTGACACAAGTGCGTGGTTGAGTTGATATGCGGGGAAGTCCCACTTATAGTTTTCCGGCACCAGCAGTGATGGCTTTGTTTTGCCGTGTTGGATATTAAACAGTGTTATGTCGCTGAATACTGCGAGTCGGAACCGGAAGTCAAGTGCTGTGCGTTTTGAGCCGAATCCGTTATCCTCTTTTGCGTATTTGCCCCATTCATATCCTATTTCCAGCGATGCGAGTATGCTTGGCGTGAGGTCGATATACATATCGCTTTTCCGCTCAAGGGGCACGTCTTTTCTCAGTCCGTGGTTATCCATTTCCTCGAATAGTCCGAGGTATTGTTCGTAGGTGCCTGTTGTGGAACCTGTGGCGCGAACGAAGGTACCGCCGTTGAAGTGCATATTGAACTTGAGTCCGGCAAGGAAGTATAGTCCCTGAAACCGCGCACCGAAAAGTAGTGGCACGTTGAGCGAGAAGTTGTATGTTGAGTCCACACGGTCGTAGAACTCGTAGTGCAGGGAATAGGGGTATCCCCATGCGTCTGTCACGGTATTGTCGTAGAAGTCAGTATCGGCGATGCGGTTTGCCGTTTGTTGGTAGCGCAGTCCGGCTCCCGTTTGCACAAGGAAGTGGTTATTTTGATATTCGTATGTTATGCCGCCTCCGAAAGCCATGCCTCCCGGCTTTGGCGAGAAGTTGGGCTGCGTGGTGAGGTAGGTATTATATGCCGCTTCAAGCCAGAAGCCGAAGAGGTGGTGCTGCCCGTTATAGTGGTTGATACGCAGTCCGTTGCGGTCGTAGGAAGGTGTCCCCGGGTCGCGTCGGGAGTAGTTGGAGCCGCCCGAGCCGAAGAATTGTGGCAGGGCTTCGGGTATGAGTCTGCTGCGCACCTGAGCCGCGGCGCTGACGGCGAGCAGCAGCAGGAGGTAAAGGATAATATGTCGTCGGCTGTTATGCGTCATCGGACTATGATTTTTGTTACCCGGCTTTCGCCGTTGTCAGCCCAAAGCCTTACGATGTATATTCCGGCTTGTATGCCTGGTATTTCGACCCACATGGCATGGTGCTCGTCAGGCTCGAAGCGGCCGGATTTGATGATAGTTGCTCTGCTGACGTCAACTAGCTCGTAGTGCCCGGATATGGTGCTGAGGATGTTGAATTCGGGTTTTTCCTTGACCATCAGTGTGGGCACGACAGAGAAGTACGGCAGCACGGGTACGACGGTGTCGGTCATCATGACGGGTATGATGGGGCATGTAAAGAACGTCTTGTTGTCGTCAACGCGTGTCAACTCTACGGTATATTCGGCTCCGAAGGTGAGGAAGTGCGGCATATAGAGGTATTCCTTGGTTTGCCCGATGAGCGGCACACCGTTTTCGTACCACTGATAAGCGTCCCAGACGTATCCGCCGTTGTATTTTTCGTTGAAGAGCACTATGGCGTCGTTCCAGTGCTGTTCGTGGATCCACGACGGGTATTGCAGCAGGGCGTTGACGTGGTCCATACAGCTGCTGTCGCTCCGGCATATTCCGTTATGGAGGAATACCGTTATGGGGTATATGTCGGGTCTGGGGAATACGGTACGGTCCTCGTCGTCGCGGGGCACGGGGATTTCTATTATGCTGTCGTTGCCGAAGAGCACGGGGGCGTGAATTACGTCCTCAAAGCCTTGGCTGTGTCCGAAATCGTCGAAGAGTACGGAGTATTCAATGGGGTGATGACCCTGATAGCTGTAGTAGATATAGAGGTTTCGCTCGTTGGCGCAGATGGTATCAACATGCGCTTGCATGGTGGTAGGGGGTATGACTTCAAGGTAGAGGTTGATGAAGTGGCGGCAGCCATATTGGTTGATGGTAGTGTCGCGGTAGTAGCCTCGTTCTGTCAGTTCATAATGGGGCAGGTAATATGTTTCGCTGACGCAGATGGTGTCGTAACGAGTTTCCTCGGTGGTGGGCAACACGGTGAGGTAGAGGTGATAGACACTGTCGCAACCGTGTTGGCTGATGAGGCTGTCGGTGTAGAAATTCTGAACATTGAGTTGTCTGCCGTGGAAATCGTAGAACTCGTCGTCGCAGATGGTCTCATGCAGTTCGTAGAAATATGTTGGATATACTGTGAGGTTAAGCTCGTAGATACTATCACAGCCGTGCATGGAAACCAAGGTGTCGGCGAAGTAGTAGTTTCCGGCCCTAAGGTCGTGATAGAGGTGCTCTCGCCAATGTAGTGTGCCGTTGTCGCAGATGGTGTCAAAATCCGTGTGCAGGTATGCGGGACATACGGTGGTGAGCACGCTATATGTGCTGTCGCAACCATATATGGTTTGATATGAGTCGGTGAGCAGTGTGTCGTAGGGTTCGATGGCTGTGCCTACCGGATAGTAGCTGTCAGGAAATTCGTAGTTATGACCACTGACGGGTACTATGCTGTCGCTACTACAGATGAATGTGGTGTCAGCAAAGGTGTAAGTTGGCAGCACAGTGAGGTAGAAGCGGAAGATACTGTCGCAGCCTTCCGAGGTGTTATATTGCAGGTCGATATGGTCATTAATATGCGGCTTGGGATTTCCCGGCCCCCAGACAACGACATTGCCACCCTCGGCGAAATAGTATGTCTGGTTGTCGCAGATACTGTCATAGATGTTGTAGATATACGTGGGTTTTACGTGCACGTGGAGTTGGTAGATACTGTCGCAGCCTCCTGCCGCGCTGAGGCGTTCGTTGTATATGGTGTCACGCGAGAGGCGGAATGTCTTGCCTCGGTAGTTGACCGGTTCGCGGGCGCATACTGTGGTGTCGGTGCGGAAGAGGTATGAGGGGTGCACGGTGAGCAGTGTGCGGCTCATGCTGTCGCAGCCGTGTATGGTGGCGAGCATACGTTCATGATAGACGGTCTGTGTCGGTTTCAGCTGTTGCACTTGCGTGAGAGCCTGATATGTGTCGAGGTGTACCGTGTCCTGCATATCAGAGGTCCATAGCGTATCGCGGTAGGTGCCGTGAATGTCGCTTTGTATCCATACGAAATCCTCGTTGGCGCAACTGCTTTGTTCTGTATAGATGTTATAAATGGGATGTATGGTGTACTGCATATAGAATATGCTGTCGCAACCCTCGTGAGTTGTGTAGCGCACCGTGTCGGCATAGTTTCCGACCGCTCTGATGATATTTCCGCTTTGATACGTAGTGCTATCGCCGGCATAGGTGCGTCCCTGCCATGTGAAGCTTTCGTTCTGGCAGATGGTGTATGTTGAGTCGAAACGGTAAATGGGTGGCACATGGAGTTTTACGCCGAATATACTGTCGCAGCCAAAGCGTGAGTACTGATGGTCGTTATAGACGTAGTCGCCGGGTTGTGATATGTCGTAGAAGTCGTGACTGCCTCCCTGTTCGTCAATCCATTCCCAGAGGGTATTGACGGTGTCTTGGCAGACTTTGATTGTTTGATAGAATTCATAGGTCGGGTGTACTGTAATGACGTGCGCCACGGCGCTGTCGCAGCCGTTGATGGTTTTGTCCCAACCCGTGAGCAGGTAGCGGCCGTCGGTGTGATTGTCACTTATCCACTCTCCGGCGGCATTGCATAAGGTGTCGAGTGTCAAAGTTGTGAAGCGATAGGTTTCATTGTCGCAGATGTCGGCATAGGTGGTGTCGGCAGGTGTGATGTATGTGGGATAGATGACAAGTTGGAGGTAGTAGGTGCTGTCGCAGTGGTTGCAGGTATGACACCCATGATTGGTGCGATAGACTTTTTTCTCCTGGTATGTTCCCGCGCCGTATGTATATACGCCGTCGTATTGCGTGATGTCATACGAGCCGTAGTTGTAGAACTTGCTGCCGACGTATAGTCTGCCGTGCCATCGCAGCGTGTCGCTTTCGCACATACTGATGGTTTCGTGGTAAGCATAGATAGGATCCACTACGAGTCGTATTCCATATATGCTGTCGCAACCGTGTATCGTGGTGAGCGAGTCGCCGTAGGTGTACTCGCCGGGTTGTGATATGTCGTAGAAACCGTGGCTGCCTCCCTGCTCGTCAATCCACTGCCAGAGGGTATTGACGGTGTCTTGGCATACGTGGATATCTTGGTAGAATTCATAAGTGGGATAGACATGGAATGTGAGAGTGATAATGCTGTCGCAGTCATGCACCGAGCGTAGGGTATCGATATAGGTATATGTGCCAACATGATCCGCCGGCAGATAGCCTCCGATGCCATTGTTGTGGTTTGGGTAATAGTACTCATCGCCACGGCACGTGCTGTCAGTGAGGTAGGTATGCGGTACGGGATTTACCGTAAAGTGCAGAATAACAAGGCTGTCACACAGTGAAGCACTTTGCAGCGTATCGCGATAATCACCGCCAAGAGTCAGGTTCAGGAAGTTATGCGTAAGTGTGGGGTGGTTATAAGGCAGTTGGTTTTCACATACTTCGACACTGGTGTGGACGATAATGCTGTCAAGTAAGGTAAGGTTGAGTATGAGCACGCTGTCGCAGCCGTAGTGGTTGGGAGTTTGCAGTGTGTCGATATATATACCTGTCTCAAACGCCGTCTTGCCGTTTTCGCCGTAGTGGTATTCTCCTGCCGAAGCGCACCATGTAAGGTCCTGCCTGTTATGGGTTATCGGCTTGATAATGATATGTTTGCTTACCACACTGTCGCATTGGAGTGTGAAGTTAGTATGCAGTGTGCGCGTGATGGTGGTGTCGAGAGGTTGTTCGAGAAGGTCGCGGCGTGGTATGACTACGTCCTCGCGGCTGTGGGAGTCGTAGAAATGCAACGTGATGGGCATATCCGTTTCGCAGAAGGTAGAGTCTTCTGTCGTTTCGTATGTTTCGCCAACTATGATATGTGTGGTAATCACGCTGTCGCACAGGGCGGCGTTGGTGATGGTTTCAACGTAAGTGATGTCTTGATAGTAGTCGTTGCCGTTGTTGGGGTCGTGATAGAAATCGCCTCGGCAGAGATATATGGTGGTGTCGAGGGCTGTGGCTTCGTGGATGTCGAGGTTCAGAATGATAATGCTGTCGCATCCCGAGACGGCTGTCAGCGTGTCGCGGAAGGTGCCGGATTGCAGCAAGTTATGGAGGTTGTTGTTGAGCGTAGGGTGGTTATACGGCAGGTCGGCGCGGCAGACAAAAGTGTCGATATGTTGCTCTATTTTGTCCATGACGTCGATGTGGTATGTTACGACGCTGTCGCAGCCGTAGAGGTTTGAGGTGAGTGTTTCTGTCTGCGTGCCCGCTTGGCTGAACACGAGTTGTGTGGTACCGATGGTGTATGGCAGTTGTTCGGGGCAGATAGTGCGGTTAACGGCGGTGCGCAGTACAGGCTTGACAGTGAGGCTGATATGCACCGTGCTGTCGCAGCCGTTGATGGTTTTGAGGGTGTAGGTGTCTTGATAGTTCCATGGCTGCAGCACTCCATTATTATCGGCTGTAAAGGCGTTATCAGGCAATGCGATTGTTTTGTCGTGAATAACGTTAGTAACATTGCCGTCTCTCAGGACCCACATATATGGCATTTCCGTTTCGCATAGCGTTACTTTCATTACCGGCATATCGTATGTGGGGTAGATGATAACGGGCAAGTGCAGTACGCTGTCGCAGCCGTGGATAGTGCGCAGCGTGTCGGTGAATGTCTCTTGGTAGGGGTAGTTGACGCCTTGGGGCAGAGTGATTTGACGGATTAGTTGACCATTGTCGGCGCGGCGCCAGTCGTAGGAGGCGATGTCTTGGCAGAGCTTGACTTGCGGCAGCGTGAGTTCGTAGGTTGGGTTGACGGTGAGTTGCAGCACGTGAACGCTGTCCTGCCCCTGATGAGTTGTCAGCGAGTCATAGACAGTGTAAGAGCCGGGCTCGAGGTCGCGGAACAGGGTGTCGTTATGGTGCTTAAGCCATGTATATTCCTCGTTTTGGCATATAGAGGCGGCAGTGGTGAAGTTATAAGCCTGCTGCACCGTGACGTGGATGTGATACGTACTGTCGCAGCCGTGGATGGTAGTCTTGTTGTAGTAGAAGTCATACTGACCAAAGTCGAGGTGGTCGTGGTGCTCGCCGTGCCAGTCGAATGGCTCTTTGTCGCTGATAGTTACTTGTTCCTCAAAGTGATAGACTTTGTATGCCGTGAGTTCGAGCACTTCGATCTTTTCGCAGCCATGCTCCGTAGTGCTACGTATGGTGTCGTAATATACCTTGTCGCCATTGTCGGCTGCGGTATATGTTTTCGTAACGCCGTTGAAAGTGTATGTGAAAGGTTCGCAGCCGGCAGGCGTGTATTTGGTGAACTCGCGCGGGTTGACGGTGAGGTGTAGTGTTCGTATGCTGTCAGCACCTCCCAAAGCTTCGTGGCGAATAGTAATCACAGTGTCAGAGTATTGTGTCTGACCAAAGAAGTCGGCTCCGTGGTCGGCGTCCCGCTCTGTCTGCTGACCTTGCCACCATGTCTTTTCCCACCACACGCGTTCTCCCTCACATATTACGGCTGCGGTGTCCTGCTGATAATTGGGATATATGATGAGCAGCCGTTGCACTATGCTGTCGCAGCCATGTGAGTTCTTCAGAGTGATAGACATAAGGCTGTCGATGGGAGACCTGTAGTCGGAGAATACAGTGTTTGTCCATCCGTCGATGTCAATGGTATGCGGGTGTTCGCCTTCGTTGTCTTTTGGTTTCCAGTCGGTGTATGGCAGTTGGTCTTGAGTGATGCGCACAGTATCCCGGGTCGTTGTTGACGGCTCGAAAGAGATGTTGAGCACGCGCACATCGGTGCAGCCCTCGGCGGTAGTCAGGGTCCTGCGGTAGATACCCGGGGTGTTGATGAGCGTGTCGGTCCAGTTGGCGTTGGGCTGGTATTGTGCTGTGTTTTGTGTCCATGAGAAACCGTTGCCGTCGCATACATTGACGTATGTTGAGTCGTAGTATGCTTGGTTGACGTTGAGTTGCAGCACTGATATGTCGTAGCATTGCGCGTTTGGAATGGTGTCGGAATACGTGCCGGGTTGTTTTATGATGCTGTCTCGTCCGTGTACGTGCCATGTGTATGGCAGTTCTGTGGAGCACAAGGTGAGGTTTGTAGTGTCGCGCGGCACATCATGAATGGTGAGCCGCAAGTGGACAATACTATCGCAGCCGTGTCGCGTCTGCAATGTCTGCTGTGTATTGACCACGTATGGGTAATGGTCTATGTTGTCGGGATTAATGATGGTGGTGTAGTCATTATTGGTCTTGTCGCGCGGGCGCCAAGTATAAGGCAGCTTGTCGCTGCAGGTGGTGGCGGATGTGTTGACCTCATACTCAGGAGCTATGAAAACTCTGATGTGTACTATACTGTCGCAGTCCGCTACGGTCTTTAGCGAGTCAACGAAATTATAGGTCTTGTTAACCCGCATAGTATCAGCTCTGTATTGGTATGTTTTTCCCCTAACCAAGGTGTCGCTGCGGTCGCCCTCGCAGATGATGCGGTATGTGCCTTTAGCCGCTGAAGGTTGTATGTGGAATGTGTCGGAAACGATGATGGTGGCTCGCACGATATCCCTGATGTTGTATTGGCACACGGGTGTAGTGCGGTCCACGATCATGCGTACTTCCCAGCGGCCGGTGTCAGGAAAGAGCAATCCGGGGAGGTTGTCTTCAGTGCGGTTCAGGGTGTAGCCAAGAGTTGTGTTTTCCAGTTCCCAGTTGAGGTCCGTGAAGTCGTAGTTAACGACGCTGCGCAGGTTGACAGGCGTGTTGCGGCAGATGTTTTTTTGGTTGATACGCTGTCCGTCAATGAGCATGTGAGCGGAGTGAAGGCAGTTGCTGCCACCCGAGTAGGCATAGGAGATGTTCGCCTCATAGTTGTAGTCTTCACCAGTGTAATGGTATACACCATACACTCGTGACGTAAACTCACCGCTATTGTTTGTCAGCAGGTGCGTTGCATCAGAAATGTCAACGATAGCGCAAGAGTAATTAGTTCCGCTGATGGGCGTGAATTGTGAGGCTATGGAGTTGTTGTCGAGCCTCATGCCGCTGACGGCGGATGTGGGCGTTACGATGTTTACGTAATGCTTGTAGTACTTATTCAGTGTGTCCTGCGCATTTGCCGGCAGTCCGAGTTCATTCACTCGTGTTTCGTGGAATGTGGCAAGAATGATGGACTTTATGCCTTGTTCCGTTGGCACTATGGGCGTGAGGGCTGGAGCTCCAAAACTCACACCTCGTTTCGAGTGATATAAATAGCAGGTGGTAGCAAGTGAAGTTTGATAGTGAACGGCTTGCGTATTACCATGCCATTGCACCATGTCTTCGTATGTTTCCAAACGATTTATCGTAGCAACGAGTGTTCCGTTTTTGAGTATCTGCGTATTGTCCTGTGCAGCGGTAATACGCACCACATCCGCATTCATACCTTTCGTCCTTGTCACAAAATACGATTTACCCCAATAGTCAGTTGAAAACGCTTGGTGGTAGATATGACTTGGACCTGACTCATTTTGCGGAATTTGGGCGTGCTGACCACCCTGAAAAACCGCTATGGGTTCGGAAGCGCATATCGTGGTACCAGCCAGAGAAATGTTGCGATTGATAGGTCGGTAACAATATGTTTGACCACGATTGAGAGTGAATGTTAACTGCGTGATGGTAATATTGCCACCACTGGTCTCGCGTAGGTTCACTGTGATTTCATTATAGTCAGACGTGGACACGATAGCGAATTCCGTACTCTGAATATCAGTACTATAAGTCTGAATAACATATTCTTTATAAAGTCCCTCTACCGGCAAGATAAGTGAGGCGTCATAGGAATTGACATTGGCATTGTGTGAGTAGAGTGAAATAGGGGCTGTGGAAGTGACGTGTATTCCTTTGTTCAACCATTCAAAATTAGTGGTTTGGTTGCTCTCTTGCAAATAAGCAACCTCATTGGGAATGAATATGCTATCTATACTGTTTGCATGTACTGTAAATTGCTTGCTCCACGATGTGGAATTATGACTTACGGGATCCGTAAATATGCCGGTAACGGTGACAATAGCATTTTGACGTGCGGTGGCGTAGATGCTTAACGACAAATCCTCATCCTGCACGTGTTTGCCGTAGTTGTCCATGAATGTCAGGTAAAAATCCGTGCCTTCGGTGGTGTTGTAATCTGTGTTCCACCACTGCATGGTATCGTCTGCTATCGTCTGGGCGCAAAGACTGCCTACGCATGAAATGATACATAGTATAAAACAGATAGTTATGCGTAGTGTGTGTCTCAAATACGGGTGGTAGGTTAACGATGGAACATAATTGTGCAAAGGTAAGTAAAATAACTCATGTAACAATATGTCTGTCGCTAAAACACAACATTTTTGCTTTGGAAAGTAATAACGGCAAAAAAAAACAGCACCGCATCTGCGGGTCTTTGAACCCATGATGCGGTGTAAGAGAAAATTTTGAACCGTGATTCAGGGTGTTATTGCCCCCATGATACGGTGTAAGAGTTAATGTTTTTGCGTTTTTTTTTGCCGTGCCTTATTGCAAGTCGTAAGCGTTAATGCCTACTTGGGGGTCGAATTTGCGTTTTGCCTCAATGCCAAGGTCCTCGATGACCAATTCGCCGGCTACGCTGACATGCCCAGAGAGCATGTGACCCGCAAGAGCCGTATAGTCGCTCAGGCCGACAACGATATGTATGTGCAGGTAGAGTTCACCGTCAAGGGTTGAGATGTTGCCGGTGAGGTTGGCGATTTCCATCTGACCGGTAAATTCCTTGTCGAGGTACTTCTTGTTGACGATGTCGAAATAGCGCAGTGTGAGGCGGTCCACGGCGCCAAGACCGGTGATGGTGCCGCACTTGATGCCTTGGTCTTTACAGAAAGCTGTTATCTCGCCAATAAGGTCGGTATTGGAACCGGTGCTGACGATGTATTTGTTACCGGATTTGAGAAATGTGTACATGATGTTTTAATTATGTTAAGTTAATCTTTTTTATGCGTTTGCTGTTCCCAGAAATCAATGAATTTATCCGACAGTGCCGTCATAGAGTATCCGCCGTCATTATGTATGTTCTGCATAGTGACTTTTGGCATATAGTCGGAGAAAAGCGCTACGCAGAGTTTTGCGCAGTCGTCGGCAGTGGCATTACCCAATGGTGACAAGTTATCGGTGATTTGCGCGAATTTGCTGATTCTGTAGAACTTTTGTGTGGCGTTTGTTATCGTTGGTGACTGCGACACGGTGTTGACTCTTACCGCTTTTTTCTCGCCGTATATTCTGCCCCAGTTTCGGGCTATGCTCTCGAGCATGGCTTTGGCGTCTGCCATATCATTATATCCGGCAAGACTGCGCTCCGAGGCTATGTAGGTCAGCGCAACAACAGACGCGTTATCTGCCAGTGCGTCAAGCTGGTAGCATGTTTGTAAAAGTTTATGGAAGGACAATGCCGAGGTGTCCAAGGTTTGAGCGTAGTAGTTATAGTTGAGCTCGTGATATGCCTTGCCGCGCCTCAAATTTTGTGATTGTGCCACGGCATGGAGTACGAAGTCCAACTTGCCGGCAAGTACCTTTTGAGCGTTTTGGACAAGAAACTCTAACTGCTTGGTGTCTGTGGCGTCACATTGTATCAGGTCGGCGTTGAGTTCTTCGGCAAGCTGCTCTACATCACCTATTTGCATGGCTTGCGCAGTGTTAGTGAGCACTAAATCAGCACCCTCAATGGCGCATTGCCGCGCCACGTGCCATGCCAGCGACTGACGGTCAAAGACTCCGAATATCAGTCCGCGCTTACCATAGAGCAGTTTGTGAGATTTCATAATGCAAAGGTACGAATTTTAGCCGAAAAATTCGTACCTTTGCATAACATTTAGCCGGCAATGTTGCCGGCATGTTGTGTATGTAGAAATATGAGCAATAAAACAGAATCGCCAAGCGTAAGTTGTGTACTGGATATTTATCGTTCTCATCCCGCCTATCATGCTGTTAGTTCGTGGGTAAGGAAGAACCGCGGCGGACACTTGGTAGTCAAAGGTGTTGAGGCTTCGGTGTGCAGCGTGATGGATGCGCTGTTGTTTGATGGCAACGCGGTTGTGTTGTGCGACAATGCCGATGCTGCGCGCTATACCTATTCCGATCTGCTGGCATTGACAGGTAGGCCGCAGGACGTCATGCTGTTCACGCCCAGTGTAGTCAAGCGTGGTGCCAAGAGGGTGTTCGACGGAGCCAATAACCTCTCCCGCACCGAGGTCTTGAGTCGCCTTGCCAATATCCCGAGAGCGTGCCTTGTGGTTACGTATCCTGAAGCTCTTGCGGAGAAAGTCGTGGACCTCAAACAGTTGCAGCAGAGCACGTTGAATTTTGCCGTAGGGGATGAGGTGAATACCGAAGAATTGGCAGAAACACTTGTCAAGGCCGATTTTCAGCGTGTGGAGTTTGTCTATGAACCCGGACAGTTCGCCATTCGAGGTGGCATAGTGGATATCTATTCATTCTCAAACGACTTGCCGTACCGTATAGACCTCTTTGGCGATACTATTGACAGCATACGTGAGTTCGCCGTGGATACCCAGTTGTCAACAACGCGTTGCGAACGCATGGAGATAGTGCCCAATATGGAAAATGAACAGCGCCTGACACTGACACTGATTGATTATCTTGGTGATTCGGCGCTGGTTATGGCCAATGATATACGCTATTGCGTGAATCGTGTCAACCAGATTTATAACGACGAGCTGGTGCGTGCCAATGTTGATGCGCCTCAAGCCGATGTGCTCGACAAGTTCATCAACGGCGATGTGCTCAGTAAACTGCTGGAGTCGCTGACTACCATTGAGTGGAGCAGCAAGAGTTTCTTCGCTGACCATGCCGCCCTATCCATGAGCACGCATCCTCAGCCGCCTTTCCAAAAGAATTTTGACCTGATTATCGATGCCGTCAAGCGCTGGCAACACGATGGCTATCACATATATATTATGAGCGATAGCATTAAACAGACCGACCGTATCAGAGCCATATTTGAGGATAAGGGTGAGGCATTAGATTTTACACCGCTTCTCGGCACACTGCATGCAGGGTTCATAGATGATGATGTATCAATGGTTTACCTCACTGACCATCAGCTCTTTGACCGCTATCATAAAGTTACTCAGAAAATCGATAAGGTGCGTCAGGGTAAAGCTCTGATGACCCTCAAGGAACTCAACCAACTACAGGTGGGCGATTATGTGGTTCATGTGGATCATGGTATAGGTCGTTTTGATGGACTTGTTCATACCACCGTCAATGGTACGCGTCAGGAGATGGTTCGTCTGCAATACCGTGACGGCGACATGATATTTGTCAGTATTCATAGTTTGCACCGCATCAGCAAATATCGCGGCAAGGACGGCGAGGCACCTCATATCAGCAAACTCGGTAGCGGCGCATGGGAGCGCCTCAAGGAGCGCACCAAGTCCAAAGTGAAGGACATAGCCCGTGAGCTGATACAACTCTACGCCAAGCGTAAGGCCGAGCAGGGGTTCGCCTTTAGCGCAGACAGCTATATGCAACATGAGCTCGAGGCAAGTTTCATATATGAGGACACGCCGGATCAGCAGAAAACCACGCTCGCCGTGAAGCATGATATGGAAAGCCAGATGCCCATGGACCGCCTTGTGTGCGGCGATGTGGGATTTGGCAAAACAGAGATAGCGATACGCGCGGCATTCAAGGCTGCCTCCGACGGCAAGCAGGTGGCGGTGCTGGTGCCCACCACGGTGCTGGCATTCCAGCACTACAACACCTTCAGCGAGAGGCTGAAAGGGATGCCGGTAAGGGTAGAGTACCTGAACCGATTTCGCACGGCCAAAGAGAAGAAACAGATATATCAGGACGTCGAGTCAGGAAAGATAGACATACTCATCGGCACCCATG
>DGSV01000123.1 GCA_002394025.1 Bacteroidales bacterium UBA4353 | reverse complement strand
ATAAAAAAGGTGTAGGTAGTTCAAAAAACGGTCGTGAGTCAGAATCAAAACGACTGGGTCTGAAAATTTCAGGCGGTTCGTTCGCTAAGGCAGGCAACATCATCGTGCGTCAGCGCGGCACAGTGCACCACCCAGGTGAAAACATAGGAATGGGAAAAGACCATACCTTGTATGCACTATGCGACGGCATCGTACGTTTCTATCGCAAACGCGACGACAAATCATTCGTCACTATCGAACCAGTGGCGGAAGCCTGATGATTAACACTAATCAACAAATGACACTCTGAAACGCCACAATAACCAACAAGCGTTTCAGAGTGTGTTTTTTGGAAATTAGCGTACTATGGGAAACAAGAGAGAGTTTTTTGGGAGATAAAAGAGATTTTCTAACGACAAGCAATTAACCAACACGAAGCAACCAACACGAAGTCAAAAATATGCTAACCCTAAAACAAATAACCGAACAGACCGACAAAGTCATTGCCGGCTTAAACAAAAAGCACTTTAATGGCGCTAAAGAGGCCATCGAACAAGTTATCAATCTTGACAAGACACGCCGTGCCGCCCAGAAACAGAAAGACGCTCTGGCAGCCGAGATGAACAAACTCAGCAAACAAATAGGCGCATACTTCAAAGAAGGCAACAAAGAAGCTGCCGAAGCCGCTAAAGCACAGACTGCTGACCTCAAAGAAAACATTCGCCAACTCGATGAGCAGATGACAAATGCCGAACAGCAAATACATGATCTGCTACTCACAATTCCCAACATCCCATACGACCTTGTGCCAGAAGGCACAGGAGCGGAAGACAATCTGGTAGTCAAGATGGGAGGCGAACAAACCAAACTGCCAGAAAATCCACTACCGCACTGGGAGTTAGCCAAGAAATATGACCTGATAGATTTCGACCTTGGCGTAAAAATCACAGGCGCCGGTTTCCCTGTATATAAAGGCAAAGGAGCAAAACTGCAACGCGCGCTTATCAATTTCTTCCTCGACCGAGCTCAAGAGGCAGGATATCGTGAAATCATGCCACCAACCGTTGTTAACGCCGCTTCGGGCTACGGCACAGGGCAACTGCCCGACAAAGAAGGTCAGATGTATCACTGCGAGGTTGACGACCTATACCTAATACCCACAGCTGAAGTTCCGGTGACGAACATCTACCGCGACGTAATCCTTGACGAAGCGCAGCTGCCTATCAAGAATTGCGCTTACACAGAATGTTTCCGCCGCGAGGCAGGGTCATACGGCAAAGACGTAAGAGGCCTGAACCGACTGCACGAATTCTCGAAAGTGGAGATAGTACGCATCGATACTCCCGAACACTCACAGCAGTCGCACGACGAAATGCTGGCACATGTCGAAAGCCTGCTCGTAGCACTCGAACTACCCTATCGCATACTCCGACTTTGCGGGGGTGATATGAGCTTCACAGCTGCTATCTGCTACGACTTTGAAGTTTACAGCGAAGCTCAGCAACGTTGGCTCGAAGTATCATCGGTAAGCAATTTCGACACCTATCAAGCCAACCGCCTCAAATGCCGTTACCGCACTGACGAAGACAAACAGATACGCCTCTGCCACACACTCAATGGCTCGGCGCTGGCATTGCCACGCATCGTTGCGGCACTGCTCGAAAATAACCAGACAGAACGAGGCATACACATTCCCGCCGCGCTGCAACCATACACAGGATTTGAATGGATAGACTAACAAAGACCTGCAACAAACAAAAATGCGGCAAAGGCGGAAATCATGACTTCTGACTTTGCCGCATTTTTCGTACATACTGTATTAAATACGAAACAACAATACTTTTGCTAATCAAAAACATATTCATAACTTTGCAAACGAAAAATGTTAAATACACGACCACATCAAAAAAATAACATTTATATTATGAAAAAAATCTTTTTTGCCGTAATGGCACTGACACTTTGCGTGTTCACTTCCTGCAAAAAATCATCATCGTCAGCAGTAAACAGCGAATTAGAGCGCTGCTGGGAAATCACAACCACATTAGGCGGTATCAGCACAAGTACCTATGAGTGGGGCACAGAAATGGCTATCCAATTTCAAGTAGCCGCCATAAAAGCAGGTCTTGCACAGCAAAATCAAGTCGTCATCAATGTTGACTACAAGCCAGCCAGCTACACCGACCAAAACTCCTGTCACAACCAAAACCAGAACCAGTACACCGACCCATTCAACCAAGGCGGCAACGGCGGTTCACAGGAACTGTAATGCTGGAAACTCGAATGGAACGAGAATGGTATAACAGAGTTTGACTACTATTACACCACAGAGAGCCAAATGAAGGCATACGCTGATGGTTTGAAAGCTATGGGCACGAGCGTTAACGCAAAATATAGCGCTGGCGACCCCAACAGCACAGAATGTCAGATTTTTTCTGTAGAATAAGCCCATAGGGTCCAAACATCCATAAAAACACGCTCCCGAATGATGAGCGTGTTTTTTTATCATCTAAGAAGCAAATATGGCACGAAGATTGCTGCATGATTGGCGTGTTTAATACGTTTAGAAATAGAATTTTCGGACTCACAGCGGCTGTGCTCATGAGCCTTGTCGCGATATGTCAGCAACCTCTGGCAACCCCTGAACGCACGCCGGAACAGGAGGCTGATAAACTCACTGAAGTCATGAAACGCACACTGACACTCACTGAAGAGCAGGAACCTACTGTATATCAGATAAATCTCAAATATGCCAAACTGCGACGCAACGTCAAGGACAGAACGGAAGCAATGCAAAATAGGCAAAAGAAAAATGAAGAACTAAAGCAAGTACTTACACAACGACAATACGAATTGCTGCTCATGCACCACCAACAAAACCGCCAGAAAATGAATACACGCCCCGAAGCCATTAGGGTCGTACCACAACCATAGCAATAACAATAAAAACAAGAAATACCAGGAAATCTAGAAAATCTAGAAAATCTAGAAAATACCAGGAAATCTAGGAAATCTAGGAAATACTAGGAAATACTAGAAAGTAACAATGTTTCGTTTCAAACAATTCAGCGTAAACGATGATTTGTGCGCCATGAAAGTTGGCACTGACGGCGTCACCCTTGGCGCTTGGGCACAATGCGCGGCGGCTCAAAACATTCTTGACATAGGTAGTGGTAGCGGACTGATAGCACTCATGTTGGCTCAACGAAATAGCACGGCACACATCACTGCCATTGACATTGACGCTGCTGCGACGGAACAAAGCCGCATAAACTTTGCGGCAAGCCCATGGTCAGAACGGCTTACGACTATTAACAATGACGTTACACGATGGAGCTGCAATGAGTTTTTTGACCTTATAGTATGCAATCCACCCTACTTCATCAACAGCCTACAAGCTCCTGATCCACAACGCTCTATAGCCAGACATAGCGACACGCTAACCCTCGCATCGCTCATGGCTTTCAGCAGCAAAAATCTAACAGATAATGGTTTATTAAGTATCATAACACCCTTTCAGAGCCGTCAAGACATCATACTTGCCGCAGCACAGCATAACCTCCACATCGCCCGACAAGCATTCCTTTTCACGACTCCCCACTCTAAAGTTCCTAAACGTCTGCTCACGGAACTCACGAAAAACCAATCAGTAATGACCACAGAGCAACTTATCATAGGCTCGCCTGAATATCAACAGCTTACCACAGACTTTTATCTTTAATATGCTACTACCCTATTATAATTCTCATTGCATAGAATGTGGTTGTGACGAAGCCGGTCGCGGATGTCTGGCGGGTCCTGTGTTCGCGGCAGCGGTTATTCTGCCCAACGACACTCAACTGCTTGCCGATAAGCTACAGATTCTCAACGACTCCAAGCAACTCAGCGAACACGTTCGCTACCAACTGCGTCCTATAATTGAACAAATCGCCGTGGCATGGGCTGTGGCACAAGTTACGGCTCATGAAATCGATGAGATAAACATCCTCAACGCCTCTATCCTCGCTATGCACAAGGCTATTGCACAACTTGACGTGACTCCTGAACACCTGCTCATAGACGGCAATAGGTTCAAACCATACAACTTCATACCATATCAGACGATAGTCAAAGGTGACGGCAAATATATGTCCATCGCCGCGGCATCTGTGCTTGCCAAAACCTACCGCGACGACTATATG